>JBIOJG010000002.1:0-250650 GCA_044450645.1 Binatia bacterium | reverse complement strand
GGCCTTCGGCGCACGCCCCGCCCCAGGACCTGGCGCCCGAGCGAACGTCTTAGCGACGTACGCTCACGCCCTGGATCGGGACATCGGGTCGGGCTTGCCGGACGCGTGAGCGGCATTCGTCCGGCAAGCCCGACGTCACCGAGTGCTCCGGGGTCATGACAGAAATTCGATCAGCTCGGCCTCGCGCGACGCGGCGTCGCGACGTCCCAGCTCGATCAGTTGATCGGCGTAGCCTCGATCGAAGAAAAGATACGAGAGCAGGTCGGCTTCGCCCAGGGCGCCGCGGCCGGCGTAGCGGGCGACGTTGCCGCTCAGCCAATCCCGCAGGCCGCGGCTGCGCGACTGATGGCGCAAGCATTCGGCCGCCGCCAGCGCCAGCGCGTCCAGATCCCCCTTGTCGATATTGGCGCGCAGGTGCTCCCAGTCGATGCGCGTCGCGACGACCTCTTCCAACCACCCGGTATCGAACAGGCCCGGTATCCGCTCGGGCACCGAGCCGGTGGCCGGCAACACGCCGCCCGGTGAGCCGAATCCGGCAAGGCGCCACGGGACGCGGATGAGATCCTTCGCGCCGACGGCAAACACCTTCCCCAGGGACAAGGACCGCCAGATCTCAGCGACGCGGGCACCCGCATCGGGGTCTTGCTGAGCGCTCGCCACGAAGCAGGCGTGCACGCCACCGACACTCGTGCCCGTGATGATGTCGAAGTGAGTCGGCCGTCCACGTCGCTTCGGCAAATCTTGAAACAGATACATCAACACGCCCGCTTCATACGCACCACGCGCACCCCCGCCGGACAAGACCAGCGCAGTCTTCGGCGCGCTCGGCGCATCCCGTTCCCCGGAGGTCATGGCATCCCCATCGTCTCGACCGCCCGTCAGATCTTCCGAGCCGCTGGCGTACCCGTCAAATGACGCTCAGAAGAGTCTACCGAGGGAAGAGGCTGTACGTCAGCACCACGAAGACAACGAGACAAGGAATAGTAGTGCAAACGACATGCAGGTTTCTAAGGATGGGCTCGACCTCGGTGGTGTCACCACCAGTATCCTTCTGATCCAGACCCCGACGGCTCGCCGAAGGGCGGCGAGTCTTGTGTCGGCCGCGGTGAGCCATATTCCTGGTGAGGCCAGAAATACAGCTTCTCGGCAGCAATTCGGGGATAGCGATAGTTGACCTCACCGACCTTCTCCAACGGCGGCTTCCGCAGCATTCCGACGACGGTGAGTTGTTGCCCCTCATACAGACCGGCCGGGTAGACGCCGGCGGCGCAAGCAATAAATCGGCCACCGCTCTCCTCCCCATCGCGCGGCCGTCCGCTCTGCGCGAGTGGGTAGCTGACCACTTCGAAGCACGTGTCTTGCTCACTCCGAGTTATATTCACGATCTCGCCGCCCCAGCGTACGCGCTGCCCAAGCAGATTTTCCTCCCGCGCTTGGATGATGGTTATCCGTGACCACGATGCAGCGGACTGGGGGCCGTTTGCGCAAGCTGTCATCCATAGGAGCAACAGGGCGGTAACATGTGTTCTGTGCATAGCGAGACCCGCGCCGTCTCGATAATATCTCCGTCTAACCTCTAGGACGCGAGAAGCCGGTGAAAAGTTCAATGCCTTGCGGTGGGATCGGCATGGAAGAGTCGCCGCTGATTCCGCACGCCGTGGGTAAGCGGGGGCCGCGAGCAAAGGTGCTCCGACGGCAACGCTCCGTCCCTGTGGATCGAGAATGATGGAATTCATCTTTTTGGAGCGGCCCGCAAGCCAAGTTGGCGAAAGAAAGCTCGACCCCCGTGAAGGGCGAGAGCATGCCGCTGGTGAATGTCGCCCACATCAGCAAGCTGCGGCATCAATGTCGCTCCGGCCTGCGCAAGGCGTGAACGTACGCCCACAAGCTAGCCGTTGATCACTTCTTGTGTTTATGGATTTCGTCCTACCCGCCGGAACTCCGCGTAGAAAGCGTCCTTAATCGCTGGGGCATCCTTTGTTTTAATCAGCTCAAAGCCTGCCGCAGCGATCTCGTCATAGTAGACTTCTTTCGGGGCACGCGCTCGCTGTTTGACGAAATCACCGCTGTCCTTGCGAAGGTCAAAGTCGATGATGACCAATCGCCCGCCCGGACGCAACGCGTTGTAGATCGAGGCCAACATCTTATCCGGATGATCGAAGTGATGGTAGGTGTCGCAGATGAAGGTGACGTCGATCGAAGCGGGCAGCAATTCCGCTGAGTCCGGGGTGTTCAATACAGTCTTGACGACCGGCTCGTGTCCCAGCTTCTTCGATTCCTCGGATATATACTTCACAAACGCCGGCCCTATGTCCACAGCATACACAGTGCCCTTAGGCCCGACCTGTTCGGCGAACAACTGTGTGAACAGACCGGTGCCTGCCCCGATGTCGGCCACTGCGTCGCCGGGTCGCAGTCCCACGGCGCGGACAATGTCCTTACGCTTCGCATAGACATCACGGGACTCGTTCTCAAATCGTTTCACGAACTCCTGGATGTCCATGTCGGGGTCCGTGAATGTCTTGTTCATTTCGGCCGGATAAGGGGCCGGCCGCTGACTTTGGTGTGTGTCCTCGGCCTTTGCAGTGGTAAGAGTCACGGCCAGACAAATGCCCAGCCAGGTTGTAATCCTATAAGCTCGATGCATGGGAATCCTCTTTGATCTGATTATCGCTCTGACACCGCTGCCGCTGATGGCGATGATGGCCGACCACCAGAAGCGCAACATGCGTGACCATCTCGCTGCGGTGCAGGAGATAGTTGCTGGGTTCGCCGCGGCCGACATGAGTGCAGTCGAGAAGGCGGCCCGCCGCATCGGCTCCTCGGAGACCATGGCACAGATGTGCCAGCACATGGGCGCCGGCGCGGCGGGTTTTACCAACATGGCGCTTGGCTTCCATCGCGCAACGCGGCGACCGCAAGGCCGCTACTGCCGCGCTGGCTACGACGCTTGGCACCTGCGTCAGCTGCCATGCCATATACCGGCAACAGATCGTCGACAAGGCGACCTGGCAGCGGCTCACGTCCGAACCGGCACGCGACAGATGATCATGCGACTCATCCGCATCGGACCGTGGAAAGGGGCGCGCATTAGCAACGCTCACCACCCGCAACTTACTCCTTCCCTGCTTCGAGCACGTACCTGGTGCCCACACTGCTGGGTATGAAGCCGTTCGGAAATGCGTCCGCCAGGGCATGGACGGCGCGCCACCCAGTACAGTGGCACGGGGCGATCACCTCCGGTCCGATTTCACGTAGCGCTTCCACGGTCGGAGGAATGATGTGCTCGTAGAACAGACCGCCCAAGTGAAAGCCACCAAGGAGGGCGTACACGCGATCCACGCCGGTGATCTTGCGAGCATAGCGGACGCTGTTGATTACGCCGGCGTGACTGCAGCCGGTGATCACGACCAGCCCTTTGCCGCGCACGTTGGCCACCAACGCCTGATCGTCTTGGAGGAGCGGATCGGGCTGCCACTCCCCGTCACGGAACGCCTCGTGTACGGGAAGCCCGTGTTCGAACTCCGTTGTGCGCTCGATCTCGCCTGTGACCACAATGCCGCCACCCAGGAGCGACGATGCCTGGCGTGCCTCTATCACCGGAAAACCTGCGGCGCGGATCTTTTCCTCGCTCACGGTGGGAAGTTCCCAGGGATCGCGCCCGGGAATCGCCACCCGTCGCCGCAGCCAGATATCCGGGTGCACCACCAGAGGCGGCAGCGCTTGGAGTGTCTCGACGAGACCGTTGAGCCCCATCGTGTGATCGAAGTGACCGTGACTGAGGACGATCGCCTCGATTGCGGCCGGGTCCACGTTCAAAGCGCGCAGATTGTGCGTCAGGGCACCCACAGATGAACCCGTGTCGAAGAGCAGCGTTCTGCGTGTCTCTCCCGAGGTCACCGAAATCAGCAGGGACAGTCCGTGCTCGGCAACCGGCGGATCCATGCACTCGCCCGATTCCAGCAGCGACGCTCCGACGAGGGGCATCCGTAGCCCCTCCGGGGTGCCGGGACCGAGGCGCCTCGCGACATCGGTGCTCATCAGGAGCAAGTCGAAAACGTTGTCGATGACGCTCATGACCTCGACGCGGTCAGCAGGGGTTGGCAGGATCTGCATGATCATCAGAACTCCCTCTCCCTCGTTACTCGCTTCCCTCAGAATCGAGAAGCCCGACCTCTGCAACGAAGCGAACTAATGTGCCTTGGAGGCCGACAATCCGCAGCGTGTCTCTGGTAACCCAAGCTTCTCCAACACCCACATCATCGGACACCACTTGGTGAACGCCGATTGCAGAAGGTTCAGCCCGACAAAGGCCGTGAACAGCAGCCACGCCGGGTGGACCCAGTAGCCCAGAGCCACGCTGAGCAAAACGAACGTACCCGCGATCATGCGCAACGCTTCAGTGATAATCATGTCAACGTTTCTCCTTGTTTCGGTCATTTGGCTGGGCATCATCATGCCTCGCCGCCAATCAGCACCTCAGACGTCAACGTGGCAGGGACTGCCAGTGAGTTGGTGATCAGGCAGGCTTTCTCCGCCTTTTCGAGCAGCCGGCGTGCCCGCTCGACATCGGCATCGGCTGGCAAGACGAGCCGAGCGTGCAGCGTGAGTGCGGTGAAACGGGTGATGCCGTCGACGCGATCGAGCTTGCCATCGGCATCACAAATCAGGTCACTCCAAGCCATATTGGATGCCCGTGCGATCGCGCGGAACGTGAGGATGAAGCAGTCAGCGGCTGCGGCGACCAAGAGGGTTTCTGGCGACCACTGATCTCCGGGGCCGCCAAATTGTGCCGGCGGCGCGGTGTGCAGTGGCGGCAGCTGTTCGGCGGAGATCTCGACGCCGTTTTCGGTCTTCCCGGCCGCCCGAACCTCGTAGTGGTGGGGATAAGGATTCATAGTCATTTTCCTCGTTATGGGCGGCCCTGGCCCCGCCACGCCGGCAGGCCATCGTCATCGCGCAACTTGAGTGACTGGTCGCCCTTCTTGACCTCCGCCGCAATGATGGCCGGCTTCCCTTGAAAGGTGATACGCGAACCACGAACCTCGATGCGATTGCCCGGAGCGATACTCAGTCCGTGCTTGTCGAGATACCAGCTCGGTCCTATATGGACTGCGATTTCCTCCTGGTCGCTCTTCAAGATCAGGTGGACACCATACCCTCCACCGCGACCCCCTCCCCAGCCTTTGCCATGAATCTCTTCGACACTGACCACTTCGCCGCTGACTGTCTCCACGGTTTTCGGGTTGTACAGGCCCCCACCCCGGCCCGGCCTGCCGCCCATCGCCCCTTGAGCAAATGAGCTACTGGCCGCACACAACGTGATCGATAGCGCGAGTGCCGTGATCTCCTTGGCTTGCATGTCTTCCTTACCTCCGTCGCTGATTGAGGACGCAATCGGCTTGCCAACGAGCGTGCGCCGAGAAACCCGATATGCGAAGCATGCAATTCTCGCGTGCGGGAAGGAACGCGGACTCAATCAGGTCTCCATGCGCATGTTCGTCCTGATCCTTGGAGCCATGCGAACGGAAAAGGGTTCAGGAATTGTTGGTGACCAGTGCGCGGAGCTGGTCTCGAATGGCCGGTGGCGATCCAACCCCAGGTCAAGCCGGCAACCCCCAACGCCATGCTCACCAGGACACCGGCCAGCAGAATGTGGCCGACGATAACTTCCGTATCGAAACGGGCCGTGTTCTCCATCGCCGCTTGATGGCCCGCGTGGGTTCGCGTACGTTGCGCCATCCCACGCCTCGAATCCCTCGTACGATCATTTCGATGCCGAGCACCGCCAAGATCATCTGAAAAAAGCGGCGCACCGCTCGATTGCTCAGCCGCACCAGCACGCGCGTGCCGATGAATGCCCGCAGGGTAACGCCCAGCATGACGGGTGCCGCCAGTCCCGGATCAATCAACCCTGCCGCCAGGCAGACACTGGTGCCCGCCAGCGCAGTGAATGCTTCGCGATAGCGAGCCGTCTATACAGCCATGAGTGCGGTCAACGGGAAGACGCTGCTCTATTCGCTGGGCGCCGCTGCTCTCATTCTCTTCACTATTATGGCAGGCGTCCTGCGGCCACTGACCCAGGTTTCGGGCCATACCCACAACCGGTGGGGATTGAACCGCGTGGCCTTCCTTTCAGAGCCCGCGGCTAAGGACGACGGGCGGCTCACCCTCCCCATTCGTGCCGAGGCGCATGTGTTTACGCCTGTCGTGGTAGACGCGTTCCTGCTGGTTTTGAAGACACGGCGGACCGCGTTTGCTCCGATCCCGGTTCGCCGGCTGAAGCTTCCCGCTCGACCCACAAGCCCTTCTCTCCCCTCAGACTGACGCCCCCACGGAGCGACGTGGTGCTGCGGCGTTGGTCGCGACCCGGGATCCCATCCGGCGGGCGGCTGTCCCCCCAACCGGCCTGCCGGTCCCGTGTTTCTAGAGGTGTGAAAGTTTTGGAGGAAGGCATGTTGGACACACTCAATCGACTTCTACGACTGGTTCCCCTATTCCGGGGTCTCGGCCCCAGCGAGTTGGCGGCGGTTGATCAGGCCGCCGAAAACCACGAGGTCGAACGCGCGCGCCACTTCTTTGAAGATGGCGGCCACGGTGACACCGTGTATTTGCTTCGGCACGGCTGCGTGAAAATTATTCAGGCGGTACCTCGGGACACCCGGGTGTTGCTGCGTGTAGTCGGCCCTGGAGAACTCTTCGGGGCAATGGGTGACTTGGGAGACCAGCTACGCCCGGTGTCTGCGCAGGCGCTCTGCTGGTGCCAGGCTCTCAGCTGGAATCGCACAGTCATCGGTAGGTTCATGAAGACATACCCCGTCATTGCCTTGAACGCACTGAGTGAGCTTGAGGATCAACTGTTCGATCTGCAAAGCCGTTACCAAGGACTTGCAGCGGAGCGCGTGGAACGACGCATTGCCCGGACACTGATCCGGTTGGCGGGGCACGCCGGCCACGAGACCCAAGACGGCCTGTTGATCGACCTGCCGCTGTCGCGGCAAGACTTGGCCACGATGACGGGCACCACGCTGTGGACCGTCAGCCGCATCCTCAGTGCGTGGGAGCGCAACGGTGTGATCGCATCCGGCGGGCAGAAGGTTGCCATCCTTCAACCCGGTGGCCTGCTGGCGATGGCCCGAGAACCAACCGGACACTTGAAGGTTCCCGTGGCGCTTAGCCTACGCGGAACTCCCGAGTATCCGACTGGAAAGATGCACGGATAGTGAGTGCAGAGAGGAGGGTCACGGACGCGCACGCGTGCGGGTGCATGGAAGTTTGCCGGTCGGCACCTCGCCGACTAAAGTGCAATCCATGCAACCCAACGCCGAGGAGATCTCCTGGTCCGCTCCCGATCGCATTCGCATCGGCGTGTCATCCTGCCTGCTCGGGCAGCAGGTGCGCTACGACGGCGGGCACAAGCGCGATGCGTTTCTCGTCGAAACGTTCGGGCGCCACGTCGAGTGGGTGCCCGTGTGCCCGGAAGTCGAGCTGGGCATGGGCACGCCGCGTGAGCCGGTACGGCTCGAACGGCAGGGCGACGAAATCCGGATGGTGGGTACGAAAACTCACATCGATCACACGACCGCCATGCGCGCCTTCGCGCGCAAACGCGTTGCGGCGTTGGGGACGGAAGATCTGTGCGGCTATGTGCTGAAGAAGGACTCGCCAAGTTGCGGCATGGAGCGCGTACGGGTTTATAGCACGGGCGGTATGCCGTCACGCGCAGGACGCGGGTTGTTCGCCGCGGTGTTGCTGCAACGCTACCCCAACCTGCCCATCGAGGAAGAAGGCCGGCTGTCCGATCCCCGGTTACGAGAGAATTTCGTCGAGCGCGTCTTCGCCTACGGCCGGCTGCGGTCGCTCTTCGGAGATCGCTGGACGGTCGGCAACCTGGTAGCGTTCCACACGGCGCACAAACTCCAGCTGCTCGCCCACTCGACAACCGCCTACGCGGAATTAGGCCGCCTGGTCGCCGGCGCGAAAGCGCGGTCACGAACGGAACTGCGTGACCGCTATGCAGCACAGTTCATGGGTGCGCTGCGCACACTGTCCACGCCCCGGCGCCACGTGAACGTCCTGCAGCACATCGCCGGCTACTTCAAAAAGCAGCTCGACGATGCGTCGCATCGAGAGCTCCTATCGCTGATTGGGGATTACCGCTCCGGACTGGTCCCGCTGGTGGTACCTATCACGCTCGTGCGTCACTACGTCCGTCGCTTCGCCGTGGCCTATCTCAAAGGACAGGTCTACATCGAGCCCCACCCAAGAGAGCTGATGCTGCGCAATCATGTGTGAGAGAAACAGCTTTCAGCGGTCAGCAGTCAGCGCTCAGCAAGAAAGATTGCTCTTCGGCTGAAGGCTGAGAGCCGAACGCTCATCGCTGCACTTCTCACACTCGCTCGCCGATGAGGTAGGTGGCGCCGCTGCCGCCGGTGCGCGCCGTGTGGACCGTCCCTCTTGGGAGCATCAGCCGGTCACCTGGGCGCAAGCGAAAGTCGCGGCCCCCCGCGCCGAACACCAGCTCGCCGTCGATCACCCACAAGCTTTCGTCATGTTCGTGGGAGTGGGGATCGTAGCTGGCGCCGGCTTCATCGCGCCAGAGAAAGACGTTGAATCCTTCCTCCTCCAGCTCCAGTCGGAGTGTGTTCTCCTCGATCCGGCCGTTACCATTCCAGGGAATCGTTTCGAGCCGCATTCCTCAGCCCTCCCTCAAAAGACCAACGGTCTCTTCGATGCAGGCCTCTCGATTGTTGAAGGTCGTGCTACTCTGGTTCCTCGCCGAAGTGCGCGCGGGCGATGCGCTCCTTGAGGTACTCGAGCGTTCCGAGGTCTTCGAGGATGTCCCCGCCCGTGTCGTAGAAGAAAATCTCGCCGCGCTTGTTGCGCCCGACCGCGACCAGCCAGTCGAGGTGGTCGCGATCTTCAATCAGGTAGTTGATGGTCTGTGCGACGCCTTCGCCCGGGATAATGGTGATCTTGGGTTTCAGCGACTTCTGCTGTTTGTTCATAGGCATCGTACCTCAGCACACCTTCCTGGTACGGATGTGGTCCGATTATCGACGCGCGCACGTGGAGCTGATCCCGAGCGTGGTTGGCGTACGACCTACTGAAAAGATATGGGCGGCCATTCAGCAAGTCAATATGGCTCTTGCGATCGCTTCGACGTGATAGGAGTGCGGGAACAGATCGATCGGCTGGACGGCGTCGATGCGGTACCGCATGGCCAGGCGTTTGAGGTCGCGTGCCAGCGTTGCCGGGTTGCACGACACGTAGAGCAGCCGCGCGGGTGGCGTCTCAAGCAGTGCGGCGACGGCGTCCGCCGCACCGCTCCGAGGCGGGTCGAGCACAACCGCGTCAAATACCTGCCGGCGGCGTAAGCGCCGCACGGCCTTGTGGGCCGAATCAGCAATGATCTCACAGGAGTCGAACCCCAGTGCCATGGCGTTGGCACGCGCGTCCTCGGCGGCCAGGCGGTGTTGCTCGACCGCTACGACCCCCGCTACGCGACGTGCGATGGGCAGACTCAGGTTGCCGACACCGGCATAGAGGTCGAGCACGCGATCGGCAGCGCCGAACTCACCCATGCTCAAGACGGTGGCGACCAGCAAGCGATTTGCGGCGGGATTGACCTGCGTGAACACGCCGGCGCGGCCGGTCAACGCGAGGTCTTCTTGGGGGTGCAGGGTGATACGTTCGTCGCCCCAGGCGTGGCGCCATCTCCGTCCTTGCAGGATCACGCCACGGGCGCTGGCATGTTTCGCCAGCCAGGTGGTGATGCGCGCGGCATCGTCGCCGGCAAGATCCCCTTCCACCTCCGCCAGCAGCACCACACCCGCTTCCGTGCCGTGCTCGATGATCTCGATGCGGCGGACATGGCTGGCGAGCTGCCGGACGAGGTCTGTGGCCAGGTGGAGCGCCGCGTCGATCTGCTCGGTTCCCAGCAGGCAGCGATCGATGGCCACTAGGTCATGCGTGGCCGCGGCATAGAAGCCGATGCGGCCCGCGTGCGTCCGCAGGCTCAGGCGACTGCGATATCCGAACTCCTGCGGTGAGCCGATGATCGGCAGGATCGCAACGTCGGGCAGGCCGGCCATCCGCACGAGGTGGTCGCGAAGGTTCTGTTCCTTGGCGCGCAGTTGCGCGGCGTAGGTCAAGTGTTGCCACGGACAGCCGCCGCAGCGCGGGAGGTAGGGACACGGCGGCAGACGCCGTTCAGGCGCGGCCCGTACGATCGCATGAACTTCAGCGTAGGCGAACGACCCATGATCCTCGCTGACGGTGACGTCGACCTCCTCACCCGGCGCGACGCCGCGCATGAAGATGACCTTGCCATCGAGCCGCCCGACACCGTGCGGACCATAGGCCAGCCCGGTGACGCGCACCCGCTCCAGTAGCGGGCCACTTGTATCAGCCGTGGCCATCGCCACGTAGCATAGCACCACGCGACAGCGGTGCTACGCACGCACATCCCCCTCAAGGAGGGACCGTCGATAAACGGGACACACCCTTCGACAGGCTCAGGGTGAACGGAATTCTCTCTTGAAATTGATGACCCAACCGCTCGTGCTGAGCTTGTCGAAGCACGATTTCCGAGAAGATCGACAATCTCAGGGAGAGGAGAGAATTAGATGAGTCGGAGAAGAGGTCATCGGCACCCTCCTCCGAGGGAGGGAACCGATGAGCCTACATCGACAAGCTCTGGCTGCGCTGCTTTGCCAGCCAGAAGAGGAGTTCGGCTACCTGCCCGAAGCCCTGAAAACGGTGGTCCTTCGTCTGCCCGACATGGTAGCGATAGTAGATCTGCTGCAACACCACGGCGATCTTGAAGATACCGAAGACGTAGTAATACGGCACCTGCGACACGTCGACACCGCGACGTTTGCCGTAGCGTTCGACCGCTTCGCGTCGGGTAAGGAACCCGGGCACGGTGGACGGCATGCCGAACTCGCTGCTGCCGCCCAGGCCTTCACCCGCTTCCGTCCACGCCGACAGCAGGGTGCCGAGATCCGCCAGCGGATCCCCGAGCGTGCACATGTCCCAATCGAACACGGCGACGCAGCGGCCCGGATCGTTGGCGTCGAGCATGATGTTGTCGAGCCGCCAGTCGTTGTGCAGCAGCGTCGCCGGCGGTGACGCGGGCTGGCAATCCCGCAGCCACTGCACCAATTCCGTGACGACGGGAACGTCGTTGGTTTTCGCACGCTCGTAGCGCCCGTACCACCCGTCGATCTGGCGGCGCAAGAAGCCTTCGGGCTTGCCGAAGTCGGCGAGGCCGACGGCACGGGGATCGACGTCGTGCAGGTCGGCGAGCGTATCGATCAGCACCTCGCTGATCTTCCGGTTGATGGCCGGATCGCTCCCGCCGCCCCACTGAGGGGGGATGACGCGGCGCACGACGATGCCGCGGCGGCGTTCCATGACGAAGAACGGCGCACCGATGAGCGCCGGATCCTCGCAAAACACATAGGCCTGCGGCGCCGGCGGGTACCCTTTGTACAGCCGCGACAGGACACGGTACTCGCGCCCCATGTCGTGCGACGTTGGCGCCACCGGGCCAAGCGGCGGCCGCCGCAGCACGTACTCGGTGCCGCCGTAGCGCAAGAGATAGGTCAGGTTCGCATGGCCGCCGGCAAACTGCACCACCTCGAGCGGACGGTCGGAGTCCGGCAGTTTCCCTTTCAGATACTCGGCGAGCCGGGCGTGGTCGAAGTCTTCACCCTCACGGATGTGAATCACTTCGGCTGGATCGCTCATCTTCGTCTGGTCGTGCTCTGCCATGTGTTCCTCTGAATACACGGGTGAGCCAGTGCGCGGGTCTACGAGTTTCGAAACTCACTGGCGAACCCGCTGACTCGTTCACCCGCTCGTCTTGCCTCCATCGCATAGATGCGCGTGACCTCGATGTCCAGCGCCATCAACTCCAGTCAGTCCATCGCCTTCGCAAACGCCGGCCGTGACTGCACCCGCTTCAACCACGCTTGCATATTCGGGTAGGGGTTGAAATCGACGCCGACGAACGCGCCCAGACCGATGACGGAGGCGACGTTGAGATCCGCAACCGTGAAGCGGTTGCCGACCAGGTATTCCTTCCCCTGCAGGGCGCGGTTGAGCAGGTCCAGATACGGCGGGAGTTGCACCCGTGCCGTCTCCACCGCCTTCGGATCGCGCTCGGCCTCGGGCTTCACCATGGTGTGCTGCAGGATCGTGATGATCGGGGGTTGTACGTTGGTCACCGACCAGAACGACCACTGGTACACATGTGCCCGTTCCACCACGTCGGTTGGCATGAGACCCTTGCCGCACTTCTCGGCGAGATAGAAGTTTATGGCTACCGATTCGGTGAGCATCACGTCACCGTCCTGGATCGCCGGAATCTTGCCACCGGGACTGACTTTCAGGAAATCGGGTTTCTTGTTGTCACCCTCGCGCAGGCTGATGCGTTTGTACTCGTACGGCATGCCGGCTTCTTCCAGCATCCAGTGTGTCCGCATGGCACTCGACATCGGGCTTCCGTAAAAGACGATCATTGCGATATCTCCTTTCCGTTGAGTCTCCCTCGCCCTCGCGAGAGAGACGGGTGAAAGTAGTGTGCCCCGGGCACCACGCTGGGACAAGTCTCCGGCCGCGGAAACAGCCTGGTTAGGAAACTGCGAAGCGGATCGCGCTCAGTTTGCGTGAAGCCAGAACGGAATAGACGCGCGCGATGCGGTCGGCACCGTCGATCTCGCAGCGCGGTACGCTCCAGCCGCCAGATTTCACGGTTGCCCATGGTGCGGACCCCCGCTCAGCAATGAACCAGCCAGTCACGAGAGCAAATCTCGGAACTCGAAGAAGCCGCGCGCGCCGAGGCGGTTGACGATATCGTCGACCATTTCGAGCGCGGTCGCATCGCCGCTTCGTTTGGCGGCCTCCAACGTCTTACGGGCGTTGTCACGCCAGTGGTAGACGTGGAAACCCTCTTTGTCGCCTTCGATCATCAGACGCAAACACTGGATGGCGAGCAAAGGGTGATTGGGTGCCACCTCAGCCAGGCGCCCAGCCACCGTGAAGTCTGGGTCAATGCTGCCGGTCAGCTGGAGAGCCCTGCGTAACTGACCAAGGCTCCAGACCTCGTCGAATTTGCCCGACAAGAACCACCAGGAGAAGGCCTTCACCTCCGCGCGATGCTCGGTCGGCGATGGTTCCGTGGCCGTGAGCCGGCTTTCCCAAAGTCTCTTCAGTCGCTCGGTCACTTCCGGCGGTAGCGAGCCCTTTTCTTGTTTGAGAATTCGCCCCGCAGTCTCCATCAAATGCGCTCGAAGCGTGTCGTCGGCCTTTTCGAAAAAGCGTGACACCAAGCTTGGCGCCTCCAGCGGGATCTTCCCCCGGCCGTACATGAGCGCGAGATGCTCTGCCAAACGTCGATCGGCGCTGTCGAGCCGCTCGACGTTCGCCTCCGCATTGCCGATCAGTTCGACGGCCCGGGCATATTCGACTTGGAGCGCTTCGAAGATGTTGTCGTAGGCAGGTGTGAAGATAACGTACGCGTTCCATGCTGCGGCCCAATACCTACGGAGCGTCTCGTCGGCTGGGAAAATCCGAGGAAGTTTAGAGACTGCCCAGTCTGGATCGAGCAAGTGTAGCCAAGGGAACCACCGACCGTAGACTGACCGGATTGCTAGCGACGGATCGGTTGTCGTGTCCAAGTGGGCATCGAGCAGGTCACGTACCTCCCGCATTGCGCCGAAGCCCTGCGCGACTATGATTTGCCCGTTCGGCAGTCTCTTCAAGCACCTTAACACCCACAGGGCATACCGTACCACGGCATGCAGTGCTTCGCCGCGGATCGTATTGATGGAAAGGTGTGCGGGACCCATCTGAGTGACGTATTGCGATTCGTATTTCTCGTCCGGCTGCGGATCGTTCGTAAGAGGCTCCAATACGACCCACGCCGTTTCCCGGAGTTCGAATGGTAATTCGGATTCCTTGGTTTCGAACGCCGAAGACAGCAACTGCGCAACCGCCGAGCGTGCCGAGGTCCAGTCGCGATCGAAGTCGAGCAGGTTCAAAGCGTCACCGGACTCCAGTTTCTCAGATTCGGCACGCGGTTGCTCGACTACCCAGCGGCAGAGTTCCAGAACCGGCGCCCAGTCGAATCTTCGGTTCTGCCGCGCCGCTTGGTCGAGGCCGGAGATCAAGCCCCGGACGTACGTTCGATGCAAGTCCCTGAAGCGCTGGGCTTGTGCTGCGAACGGTTCGGGGTTTGCGGTCACTGCGGCGGCGAGTTCGCGGCCCAGGCCTTCCGGAGTCGGTGCGCTGATGCTGTAGCTCGGCTTCCATTCGGCATGAAACCGCGCGATGCGTGCAACGGCTTCCTCCACGCTCAGCGAGCCAAGTTCCTTTGCAGTAATCGGACTCGTTGGACCCGTTTCGACTCCCGACGAGTAGGATTCAAATTCCGGATGATCGGGCTCACCGATTTCCGTCGCCAGTTCGTCGTAATGCGCACGCGTGTCCGGTGATAGATCATCTCGGATCAGCGCCAGGCGGTTCAGTTGCCAGCGCTTGCGGTACTGCTCGATGTAGTCATCTGTTGCTGTTTCGCTATAGAGTTCTTGGTGGAGCTTCTTGGGATAGTCGGGGTCTGGCCCGGCCTTGATCCAAGCAACAATCTGTTCCCGCTTCTCCGGCACCAAATGTTTGAACTGCTCGCGCAGCAACAGGGCAAACTCATGGATCAGAACGAAGCGTCGCGAGTCTGCTAGCCGCGCCGGGTCCGCCAAGCGTTCAGCCACAAGCTCAGGAGCGCTTGGGGCGAAGAGGCGGAGGAGGTGTAGCGCGAGGCGTTCAAAGATCCGCCACCGGTGGTTCTCAAGCATTGTGACGATGCCCCCAAGTGTCAGGAGCCGAGCTTCTACGACACGCTCGGCGGCGTCCCGAAGCGCTGTGACTAGTAACCCTCTGACGCCTTGGATCAGCGTCGGCGAGAGATCTTGTGCGCTGTCTTCGACAGCGTGGCGCCAAGCGGTGGAAATATCTTCCGGAGGTTCGTGTTGCGCTTCTTTGCGGAATGACGATCGCACTGCGACGTCAAGCAGCTCGCAGAGCAGCTTCAATCCGGGCTCCGGAGCGATCCTCACGAGATCGGGAAGGTTCTTCTCCAATATTTCCTGGTAGTCCCAGTCGCTCATTCGGCCCCGGGGGTGCGGGAGCGATATGGGCTTCTCGTCTGGCAGTACCGCGAGCACCACTCGTGCTATCTGCAGCGCGATGTCATGCTGGCCGCCCTTCGCCAAGTGGCTCATCAGAGCACCGAGCTTCTCCGGGAGGAGGAACGGGGTGAGTTGTCGGCCGGGTTCTTGGAGCCAGGCCGCCTCTTTCGCGGCAATTTCCGCGGCAATCGCGGCTGGCATGACAAGGGCTGCGTCTACGATGTCCTCGTGTACGGCGATGTTGTCCGTGGCTGGGATCGCCAGCGTAACCTCCTTTACGAGCTCGGGGGCATCGCGTGCTACGCGCGCAAGGAAGCGGGACTGCGGCCAGGGCGGGAACCGGACGCTGTCATCCTCGGAACTCTGAATCGGTGCAGGCGGCGCGGCGAAGAACCCGCGCTCCCTCAAGAGGACAATCCACTCCGGGTTATCGAGTCGGTCAAAGAAATACCGTCGATGCTCGGCGCGACCGAGAAGAGCGAGGGCTTTTGTCACCTGCTCAGGAGTTGGCTTCTTCCAGGATTTCATCGAGTTCTCTAACCGTCACAAAAAACCCCCCAACTAATGCGACTAGCGTCCGTTCGAACAACTCGAATTGACGGCGAAGGAGTGTCTCATCGACGTCCGCATCCATCTTCCCCGTGTCGTGAGCGTTTGGCACAAACCACTCGGTCACCTCGATCCAGTGCTTCACCACGGGACGCAGACTCTCTTGCAGCTGCTGGTTTTCGGGTGCGCAGGTTTCGAACAATCTCGTAGCCGCCTCTAAAGGCTTCTCACGCGTCTCCGCGTGATCCTTCAGCAAGCGTGCTATGGCGCGCATAATTGGAACTGGGAGCGACACCTGCTTCGGACCATGCAAATCAGGTCCGGGATCGCTGAACGTTACTCCAGGTAACGTCTCGTCCAGCGGCAATTTCTGTTGAGTCCAGAGCCTGACGAGGTGGTCGAGCCTGTCCTTCCAATTAAACCGCCCTCCTCCCTTTGCACCAGATATGACGTCGGGGAGCCGATTCCGAATCTCCCGCACCGCAAGCGCGATGAAACGCACGCGACCCGGCAGAGGTGAATCGTACAACAATGTTACCGCTCCGCGGTACAGCTCCGCGAGCGACGGTGCATTACGAGTAAGCCAGCCGTGCAGCTCCAGACGAGGAGGAGTCCAGCAGCCTGCAACTTCAAGCGGCTGCGACATTGCTGGAGGCTCATTCTTGTCAGGCGCGCCCACCACTGAGGATCGATTTAGTCTGAATTCCTTACCCTTGTCGCCAGGCTACACCGGAATGCGCCGCGCCACGACCACCCTGCGGACTACGCCGCACGCTTCTCGTTTTGGATCACGACCCTCGGATCAGGATTTGGCTCCGGCACCGGCAGCCCCATTTCTCGAAGCATCGCCACATGCTCTTCGATACCACACCTGGCTTTGTACAGGCAGTCCTCGACCGAGTGACCGATCCCCGTAAACCCCTCAAGGTGGGGCGAGTAGAACCCAAAGAAATTGGCATCCTCGGTCGCTTCGATGACGAGCGAATACTTCAAGTCAATCATGCTCCGCCCTCCGGTGCGCCCTCTGCGCCCCTGCCGGACGGCCGTGATCGCAAGCTTCAACCCACCGCGCGCACGTGCTTGCTGGCTCGCACGAGCGCACGTAGCGCTGCCTTCACTGCGTCGGCGCTGCCAAAGTGCTCCCACAGTTCCGGTTCCAGGAAGACCGTGTACCGGTAGTCACCTCGCAGCCGAGCGTAGCGGTTCGGCTGGATGCCGCGGCTGAAATCGACTTCCGGGATCTCCTCAGCGAACGCGCGGGCGGCAGTGCGCTTAGAAGCGCCGCCGTTCGTAGGTTTGCGCTTCGAGTTTCGTTGCCTTCCTGGCACTGATGATCCTCACGCGCGGGCCGCGCTCCACGCTATCGCTTTTTCCCCTCGTACTGCGCCAGAATACGGCGCGCCACCACCATCTTGTGCACTTCGTCGGGGCCATCGTAGATGCGGGCGAGACGGGCCTGGCGGTAGAACATGGAGAGCGGATGATCTTCGGTCACGCCGGCGGCGCCGTAGACCTGGATGGCCTTGTCCACCACGCTGTGCAGCACTTTGGCGCCGAAGAACTTGATCAGCGAAATCTCTTCGCGCGCCTTGCTGGCGCCGGCGGTGTCGATCTTCCAAGCAGCGTGCAGGGTCATGAATCGCGCCGCCTGGATGTCGGCGCGGGCCTCGGCGATCCAATCCTGAATATTGGCCTTGCGCGCCAGCGTGCTGCCGAACATCTCGCGCTGGGTGGCGTACTGGCACATCAACTCGAAGGCGCGCTGCGCCACCCCGAGCCAGCGCATACAGTGATGGATGCGTCCAGGGCCGAGCCGCTCCTGGGCGATGACGAAGCCTGTGCCTTCGCCGCCCAGACGGTTGGTAACGGGTACGCGACAGTCCTCGTACCAGATCTCGGCGTGGTGGTTGTCGTGGTCGCCCATCACCGGCACACCGCGCGCGATCTTGAACCCCGGCGTGTCGGTGGGGACGATGATCTGGCTGAACCGGAGATACGGATTCTCCTGCTCCGGGTTGGTCATCGCCATGACGATCGCAAACGAAGCGCCGTGCGCGCCGCTGGTGAACCATTTGTGTCCGTTGATGACGTAGTCGTCGCCGTCGCGCTTCGCTGTGGTCCGCAGCAAACGCGGATCCGACCCAGCCACTTCCGGCTCGGTCATGGAGAAGCAGCTGCGCACGTCACCGTTCACCAGCGGTTTGAGCCACCGTTTTTTTTGTTCCTCGTTTCCGAAGCGCCACAGGATCTCGGCGTTGCCCGAATCGGGTGCCTGCGACCCGAAGCAGAGGGGTGCGACGGGGCTGCGGCCGAGGATCTCGTTGACGAAAACGTAGTGCATGAACGGCAAGCCGGCGCCCCCGGCTTCTTTCGGCAAATGAAAGGCCCAGTACCCCGCTTGCTTCGCCTTGGCTTGTATCGCCTTGATGGCCGGTGGGTAGGCAGGACCGCCCACTTCCATCTTCCACCCCTCGTGCGTACGCTCGAGGGGGTAGACGTGCTTGTCCATGAAGGTACGGATGCTGTCACAGAGTTGCTCAATCTCCGTCGGAACGCTGAAGTCGATCATTGTTCTCTCCTCGTCGGCGAATCGCGGGTCAGCCGATCTGCCGCCCCGATCCGGGCAACGGTTCAATATCATTGCGACGCGGTTTGTTCAAAAACAGGTGACGCAGCGGGTCGGTTGCAACGACATGGTCAGGAGGTTAGACGTGATTGCATACGGAGGGTGACATCATGGCTGGACTGGCTGAACGGACCTGTGTGCCGTGCAGAGGTGGGGTTCCGCCGCTGACCCCCGAACAGGTGGCGCCGCTACTGGCGCAGCTCGAAGGCTGGAGGGTGGTGGAAAACCATTGTCTCGAGAAACGCTACGACCTGGACGATTTTGCCCGGGCGCTTGATCTGGTGAACCGCATCGGGGCCATTGCGGAGGAGCAAGGGCATCACCCGGATATCTTCCTCGCCTGGGGGCGAGTGGAGGTTTCAATCTGGACCCACAAGATCAACGGGCTCACGGAGAGCGACTTCATCTTGGCCGCGAAGTGCGACGCCGCCTACGCTGCCAGGAGTTGATAGCCGGACCGGCGGGTGGCGGTATCGGCTCAGCAGCTGGGGCGGCGCACCTACTGACACGCGTTCAAGGTGCACGTGCAGCTGCAACAGTCGGAGTTAACGTTACAGCCGGAGCCCGCAGACGCGCAGTTGGTTGCAGGTGTGCAGCTCGGCACCGGACTGAGGGTCGGCATTGGGAGGTTTCCGTTGATGACCAGGTCGGGGCCACCACATCCCGCCAGCGGAAGCGCGAGCAGCCACAGCGCCAGTGCCATCGCCAATCCGGTGCGTGCCCTCATAGGGTTCGTCTAGCGCGTTTCACACACCAACGGAAGACGAGCGATCACCCTCGGCTTTGCAGAGCGGGGGGCAAGCCGCTCATTCTACTCGAGAGAAGGCCGGACTTCAGGCTGCGCGCGCGCGGCGTTGCGCCTGATAGTGCGTGGCGCATAAGCCCTTGGCCACGCGTTCGCGGTCGCACCCCTTTATGGTGCAGCGGCGTTCTTTTGGCACCACTGGCTTGGGCGGCGGCGTCCAGCCCTTCAGTTCCGATTCGGCGGTCTCGAGACCCTCATTGAGGATCGCAATCACCACCTCGGTCTTTGTCGCACCGAGGTTTGCAGCTACACGATCGATCCGGGAGAGGACGTTGGAGGGGACCTTCACGTTCATGAGCTTGGACTCTTCCCGCCCTTTTTTCCCGCGCGAAACCAGATCGTTTAGTCGAAGATTCGGGTTGCGCATAGCATTACCTCCCTTTCATTAGACATAAAGTGCGGCATCGTAAGCGAATAGCAGCTACGCGATGACCGAAACCTAACATCCGCCGTTTCGTGACCCGGCAAGAAGTAGGTAGATAGTTTCCATGGTCACAATGGAAATTTTTATACAGGATCGCGGGGCAGATGCAATACCGGCCCCCTTTGTGGGCGGGGACGGCTACCGCTAGCCGGCTAGCGAAGCGGGCGTAAGGATTGTCGTAGTTGCCCGAAGGTCAGCGCGAACCAAATGATCACCGGTGCCCCAACAAACGCGATCAGCCCCAAAAAGGTTCCCAGGACGTCAGTAAACGGATTCTTGTAGAATACCAGAATTGGGAAGAGCGCGACGATCAGTGTGTCGATCGCAAAGCAAAGTGCCGTACCGATGACAAGCAGCGCCGCTCTTCGGCGCACGCCGAGTCCCGGCGTCGCCACCAATAGCGCCAACGCCGGGACCAGGCCAACGGCCAATGCATCGAATTGTATGGACGCGCGCACCTGCTTGTCACCATGGACCCACGTGGGCGGATTCTGACCGCGCTGATCGGTCTCCAGCACCCAACCGTGCAGTGTCGGACCCAGGACGCTGGCCGTCGCCAAGAGGCCCTGTGTGTACCAGCGTGAGCCGTCCATCCAGCGCCACACCACCAAGAGGAGCGCAAAGGCCAAGAGGAACGTGCACAGGAAGCGCGCCTTCTTCATTCGAATCGCTCCGCCCAGGAGATCGCTCCGACCAGCACGATGACGGTGAAGATTCCTTGCCAGACGTACTCGTGCAGATAGAAAAACGCCTGCGGGTAAATCTCGACCACGCGCGCCAAGGTTGTCAGACGGAGGACATTGACCGCGAAGATGAGGGGGATCCCGATCGCCAGGCCACCCAGCCGGCCCGTCCATGGGGCGGGGTATGCCAGCACAAAGCTGATGAACAACATAAACACGAATATCCCGGTGCATTCGTGGTTCACGTTTACGATCATGGTGTCGATTACGATATCGTCGCCCCGGGACACGGCGTGGCCGCCGACCCAATGCTGCCCGACGGTGCTCAGGCTGGCGATGGCTCGCTGCACCGGACCGAGATGCTCGTGCAGGCTGAACAGCCAAAACCCAACGCTGAAGAGCAGGAGATAACCGAAGAACCGCAGCGAGAAGCCCACGCCGGGTGACAGGCGCTTGCGGATGGTGTGCCTTATCCTGTGCGGCCCGCGGATCATCATGTGTCGGCGGGAATTTGCTCCGGCGTCTCGCCGTATAACTCCTGCATGAACAGGTCTTCTACCGTCGCGCCAATAGTGTTGTCGTGAGTGGAGCCAAACTGCTTGCGCCAGTGCCGCAAGGGGACCCTGGCCTTCGCCATGGTGCGATGGCCGCCCGCCCGCCCAATAGTATTGAAGAGCTTGCGTACGACGTCACCTGCACTGCGGACGTACCCCGGGTTGCGTACAGAGATCACCAGTTCATTGTGCCATTTGCCCGAGACCGCCACCCATTCCGTGTTCTCGAATTGCAGGCAGAAGTCCGCTAGCAACGGGATGACATCCTCGCGTTCGACGCGGCCGACATGCAAGGTGAGCAAGCCCAGCTGCTTGCGGACCCGCGGCAACACGCGCACCAAGAAGCGGGCGAATGACAGCGGCAGCTCGGGCCGTTCGATGCGGCGCAAAACGTTGTAATTCGTCAACGGATAGAGCGCCATGAAGGCACGCAGGTCGGCCGGGCCGGTCTCGCGATTGAGCATCAGCGTGTCGCTCTTGATGCCGTACACCAATGCCGTCGCCAGCCGCTGACTCACGTCCGCTTCGCAGGCCTCTAGATATTCGGTCAGGATGGTGGAGGTAGCGCCGTACTGCGGCCGCAAGTCGCTGTACTCGACATCGATCGCGCCCCCGCGCGGGTGATGGTCGATGACGACGTGTGCGTGGGGGAGGCGATCGCCGAAGTACACCGGCTGCACATCTAGCAATGCGACACAGGAAAAGGTGCGCAGCGTTTCCGTGTCCGCCGTCTCGATCGTCACATCGAGCAGCCGGAGCATCGCCAGGTTCTCGGCGCGTGTGGTTGCCCCGAAGGAAAACAGCGGCGTCGTGGCACGATTGCGACCCAGAACGGTGCGCAGGGCGATGGCACTGGCAATGCCGTCGGGGTCAGGATCATCTTGCAAGAGTAAGGCCACACGCTCCGCCGGGCCAGTCACCTTCCGGAGCTGTTCCAGGCGAGCCTTGTTGCTCTCTCGGTCGACCTCGTAGGCGGCTGCGTTGACTAGCTGCATGCGCGAGTTCCTGAGCGATACGCAACAGGGTTCTGTCGACGTCGATTCCGGTCGGACTCACCAGGGTCTTCTACTACTAACACGTGTCAGGCAAGCCAACAATTGCGGCGGAGACTGGCGTGTGAGAGTCGTTACCGCGCGCGTCGAAAGCGTGCGGCGTATGCCTGCGGCACAGTCCTGATCTGGGTTGCGTCCAGTTCACCATACAGCTCGAACGGCAGCATGAACTGTTTCAAGAACGGATCCATGACGTGAACCTGGGAGTGGTACTCGGTCATGGTCTGACGCTTCACCGCAAGCTCCGTCGGCGTGAGTTGCAGGTGCATCCAGTGCGCCCCGGACAGCACGCGACCGGCAGCGGATGAGCCACCAACGCCTGCCCTTGCAATTTCTCTTACCCAAGCCGAGGACGCCGGGTAGTCCGGATAATGCACAAGAAACGTCAGGAGCTGAACGTGCGGAAAGGGTTGTGCCCCCGCTTGCTGTAGTTTGCGCAGGACATCGAGCACGAATACGCCTGTCGTACAGTGG
Organism: Binatia bacterium; assembly: GCA_044450645.1. Lineage (GTDB taxonomy): Bacteria > Desulfobacterota > Binatia > HRBIN30 > HRBIN30 > JAGDMS01. Next base: position 228,292 of record JBIOJG010000002.1, on the reverse strand, counting down.
TCGGGATGCCGATCCCGCGGATCGGGTATCAAGACCCAATCCGGCGAGAATTCGCGCAGGATTCTGCCAATCTCGCCTTCAAGGTCACTCCCCGCGTATTCCACCCGCTGGCTGAGGCTTTCCTTGTATAGAGGGTGATTAAACCGGGTGTACGGTGATGTGTAGGGCTTGCGTGGCGACCAGTGCCCGGCCCACAGATCGTCGATACCGTCGTCCGGGAAACCGAGAAAAATGCCTTCGATCGAGCGCAACCCGAGCGCACGTAACGCGCGTACAGCCTCTTGGTGGCGGCGCTCGCCATATTCGATGAAGTCGGTGGTGGAGGTGCGCTTGGTTCGCATCTCGCTACGCACGCCATCGACATAACCATCACCGTTGGTGATGAAGATCACCCGCACCTGCCCATTGTGTGCGAGCACGCGTTGGATGAGCCCGCCCGCCGCCAAAGTTTCGTCGTCGGGATGTGGCGCGAACACCATCAAGCGTACCGGCCCGCTAACCTGCATCTCCTTATTCGCCCACAGGAGTTGCGAGGCGGCGGTGTTCGGGACGTGAATCTCCCGGGGATGGGGAATCGGCGGGGCCTCAAGCCGTGGCCAGACGACCGAAGGAGTCGGCCAGGGATGCGGCGTTCCTCCCGATTCGGAGGCCATGGCGAGACGTACGCTCCCTAACGGAGCCAGCAAGAGCGCGCCAATCAGTGCCACCCGCAGGCCTATTACCCGCTGCTTCATGTGTTTCCCCACCGCCTGTACGATTACCGTAATTTCGGCGGGCTGCCCACCGCCGCCGCCGTGTCGGCGAGCTTTCGGTTGAGCTCAAGGCTGTGCAGTTGCGCCCCGATACGCGTGAACAGTTCGCGCCGGTTGACCGGTTTTGTAAGGTACTCGCTGACCCCGAGAGCCATGCCCCGTGCGCGCGTTTCCATGTCGTCCTTCGCCGTCAACAAGATCACCGGGATCTGGCGTAAGCGCTCATCCTCCCGCAACCGCTCACACACCTGCAAACCATCCATCCCCGGCATCATAACGTCGAGCAGCATCACGTCTATCGGCTGGTTGCGCACCGTCTGCAGAGCGGCCGGTCCGCTGACCGCGTTCGTGCACTCGTACCCCTCGCGCTCGAGCATCCGCGTGAGAATCTCGACTGCATGCGGATCGTCATCGACGATGAGTATCCGGCCTTTCGCGTTTGGCATCACTCAGGTTCCTCAATCATTTCAATTAAATCAGGTAACCTTGGGATGATCCAGGGCCGCTCGTCTTGCGACGCAGCTTGGCCACCAGCGTCGTGCGCTTGAGCCCTAGGAGGCGGGCAGCCGCCTGTTTGTTCCCTTTGGTCCGCCGGAGTGCCTCGTCGATGAGTCGATACTCGAATTCCTCGACTGCTTGGTTCAGATCGATGCCCTCCTCCGTCAAGGTGGGGCGAGGGATCTTCTTGTCGGAAATGAATGACCGGATGTTGGGTGGCAGACTCTCCACCCGAATGGCACCGTCCTCGCTCAGGATCACCATCCGTTCGACCAGGTTTTCCAACTCGCGTACGTTCCCGGGCCAGTCGTATTCCCAAAGGTGCACCATGGCTTCGTCGGAGATCTTGCACGCCTGACCGGTGCGTTGCTGGTTATGCTTCTCAAGGAAATGCTGCACCAGGAGCGGGATATCCGACCGCCGCTCCCGCAGCGGCGGGACGATGATTGGAATCACCTGCAGCCGGTAGAAGAGATCCTCGCGGAATCGCCCCTTTTCCACCTCGACCGCCAAATCACGGTTGCTCGCGGCGATGACGCGGACATCGACTTTTATGGTGCGGTCAGCGCCCACCGGGCGGATCTCGCGCTCTTGCAAGACACGCAACAACTTCACCTGAAGGGCGGTGCTCATTTCACCAATTTCGTCGAGAAAGATCGTGCCGCCATTTGCCAGCTGGAACAGGCCCATCCGAGCCCCAACTGCACCGGTGAAAGCCCCACGCTCGTGGCCAAACATCTCGGACTCTAGTAGTTCGGAAGGAATAGCGCCGCAGTTGACGGCAATGAACGGATTGCCGGCCCGCTTGCTGTTGGTGTGGATGAACCGGGCTATCAGTTCTTTGCCGGTCCCGCTCTCGCCCATCAGCAGCACGGTGGAATCAGTGGTGGCCACCCGCTGGCTGATGCTCAGGATCTTCTCCATCACGGGATGGGAGCCCTTCACTAGAGTGGTATCCATTGAACTCATAGCGCTGAATCGCGTCAAAAAAGTAACATTGTTAGCCGGGAAACGCAAGTTGTGGGCTGAAACCCCAGTTTGCTTCCGCACCGGGACAGTTGTTATGGCGTACGGATTGGGGAGGCATCTTGTATGCGCACTGATGGCCGTAAGGCTGGTGAGCTCCGTTCGGTCAAAATCACCCCGGGCTTTATCCGCCATGCTCTGGGATCAATATTGATAGAAGTTGGGGAAACCCGCGTCATCTGCACGGCCACGGTGGAAGAACAGGTCCCGCCCTTTCTCCGCGAGACCAAGCGCGGGTGGGTCACCGCCGAGTATGGAATGCTCCCGGCTTCCGGCGACACGCGCATCCCCCGTGAATCGGTCCGCGGGCGTATCGGTGGCCGCACGCACGAAATTCAGCGCTTGATCGGCCGGAGCCTGCGTGCGGTAACCGATCTCGATCTGCTTGGTTCGCGAACCATCTGGCTCGATTGCGATGTCATCCAAGCCGACGGGGGAACGCGAACGGCGTCGGTCACCGGCGCGTACGTCGCCTTGGCCCTGGCGGTGCGGCGGCTCCGGGAGGCCGGGCAGATTAGCGGTGACCCACTTACCGGCTCCGTTGCCGCCGTGAGCGCTGGGGTGGTCGGTGGCAAATGCGTGCTGGATTTGTGCTACGCGGAAGACTCTCACGCCGAAGTGGACATGAACTTCGTGATGACCGGGAAGGGTCGGTTCGTCGAGGTGCAGGGTACCGCTGAGTCCAAGCCCTTTACGAAGAGCCAGCTCGACCGCCTGTCGGAAATGGCGTGGGCCGGTGTCCAGCAGTTGACCGGGCTCCAGCAACAAGCGCTGGCCGGGGGGTGATCACGAGAGTTACCGTGTCCCCTCCGACCCTATTGATCGCCACCACCAACGCCGGCAAGGTCCGAGAGTTCGCCCAGCTTCTGGAGGACCTGCCGCTGCGGCTCAGGTCGTTGGTGGATTTGCCGCTGGCCCCGGCGGTGCCCGAGGACGGGCTGACCTATGCGGCGAATGCCGTCGGCAAGGCGGTGACGATCTCCCAGTGGAGCGGCTGCGCCACCCTGGCGGACGATTCCGGTCTTGAGGTCGATGCCTTGCTGGGGGCGCCAGGGGTGCATTCGGCGCGCTATGCAGGTGCGGAACAGAGCAGCCGAGCCAATGTCCGCAAGCTGCTGGACGAGCTGAGAGGCCTCCCGCCGGTTGAACGGACGGCACGCTTCCGCTGCGTCGTTGTGGTCGCGACTCCGGACTGTGCCACGTTGACGGCCGAGGGCTCGTGCGAGGGCCGTATCATCGAGGTCTCTCGCGGCAGCGGCGGGTTCGGCTACGATCCAGTGTTTCTGTATCTACCTCTTGAACGGACATTTGCCGAGATGCCCGCGGCAATGAAGAATGCTGTCAGCCATCGAGCCCAGGCATGCGCCGGACTGCGCGCCGATCTGATCCACTTCTTGTCAGTCCATGCGGCGGCGTGCGCCGGCTGCCGGCTCGATTGATTTGACGATCATGCTTTGTTACCTAGCGACCACCTCGCGTTGCGAGGTGTCTGGTTTGGGTACTGTTTGCGTCGAGTGGCCGAGACGCGTACACCTGACGAGACAAAGTTCAGCGGGGCGTAGCGCAGCCTGGTAGCGCACCTGCCTTGGGCGCAGGGGGTCGGAGGTTCAAATCCTCTCGCCCCGATTTTCGAACACGGAGTGAGCGCCAGTAGCTCAGTTGGATAGAGCAACGGCCTTCTAAGCCGTAGGTCAACGGTTCGAATCCGTTCTGGCGCGTTCCTTTTTTCAACGATAAATTGAGCACTTGGCGCCATGGCCTAACTGCCCTTTCTGCCGAAGCCGCTTAGATCAAAAGGGCCGGAGAGGGACTCCGTCATCGCCGCCGGCATGCATCAATCATTGTCCTGTCGCTAGTCATACTGCGCGCCTCCCAGGGTACGCTATGTGTCCGGGTAACCAGCCGATGAAACTAGAGGCCGACGTCCTCAAAGGGCTGATGTTGAGCCGCCGCCAGCTCCTGCGCTACGCCGTGGTCGGCGCTACGGTGATTGCGGTTCGCCCCGCCCTTCGCTCACAAGCCGCGGGCGCAGTCGCCGCACCCATGGCATCCCCTGGCGGTTTTCTCACCAGTCGCGAGCTGGCTATCCTCGACGCCGCCACGGCGGCCATCATCCCGACGGACTCCAATCCGGGCGCACGCGAGTGCGGCGTCGTCAATTACATCCAAAGCCTGCTGAGCTTCATGCCGGGCAGTGACGCGAACTGCGATTGGCAGGTGACTGCGGCCGATATCGTGGCCACGATCGGCCGACTGGATGGCCATCAGGATGCCTGTCGGAACGCGGGTGACGTGGACGGCAATGGCACCGTCGATCAGCTCGACGTCACCGCTGCTGAAGCCGCGGTGTTCGAAGCGCGCCCGGTGTTTGCCGGAGGCCCCTTCAGCGGTCGCCAGCCACAGCCACATTTCGACACGGGAAGTTCGTCTTGCGGTACGTGCCACGGTATCCCGTCCGGGAGCGCCCAGCCAGCAGCCTTCGGCGTGGCGGTTTCCGCCGCCACGGTGAACAACTATCCGCCTGACTTCTTCACGCAGCTGCTGCCGCTATCGCGCCTACAGGCATTGAGCTGGAAGGTGCGGATTCTCGGAGCCTCGGCCGTACCGGAGGTCGCTGCCAATCCGCTGGCAACCAGCTCCATCGAGGTTGATTTTCGCAACAAGTATCGGAACGGGCTGGCGGCGCTCGATCAGATGAGTGAGAGCAGCTACGGCGCCAGTTTCACTCAGATCACTCCGGCCCAGCAATCCAGTCTGCTTAACAAGAGCCCGGACCAGAACTTCGTCACGCTGCTCACCTACCACACGCTCGAAGGCGTGCTGTCGGTACCGGAGTACGGCGGCAATCGTAACCGGCTGGGCTGGCAACTCGTCGGCTTCGACGGCGACAGCCAGCCGTTGGGTTACACGATTTACGATGAATCGATCGGCGGCTACCGCGAACGGCAGGACAAGCCCAACTCCGCGCCGAACCCCGGTGAGACTTGTGCCGGCTTCAGTCAGCCCGTGAGCAAGTTCCTCAATCTCATCAGACTCGGCACGTCGGTGCAGCCTGCCCGTCACTTCACCGCGCCCTATTGCTTCGGGGTGCAGACGTGAGCGTCTCGTCCACCATTCCCGGGATCTTGGGCAACGCCAGCCTCGATCAATTCGACGCGCTGATCGTGGGAAGCGGTGCCGGCGGTTCCGCGGCGGCGTACAAGCTGACGGCGGCGGGGTGGAAAGTGTTGGTTCTCGAAGCTGGCATCAATCCCTTTCCCGGGCTGGACCGCGTGGATGGCCGCGGTGGGATCCCGTGGCCGGTGTTCAGCAATGATGAGCTGAAGATGTCGATTCGCAACTTCGTCCGCCAGGACTATCTGGTCGAGCCGCGGACGTTTCGACAAACCGACGCCGTTGCCGCCAATCCCGACCCGGACGTGAACGTTCTGACGCGCAACGTTGGAGGCGCTGCGGTGATCTCCGACGTCGACTACCCGCGCTTCACGGCTGTGGACTTTCACTTGGCGTCGGCGTTGGGCGATCCGGCGAGCAAGTTCCCGGGCACGAGCTTCGCCGACTGGCCGCTGACATACGATGACCTGGTGCCGTTCTACCAGGAGGCCGAGCAGTTGTCGGGTGTCGCCGGCGCAGCCACCGGGGATGCTGCCGATCCGTTTTCGTCGCGCGGCGGAGCCCCCTTTGTGATGCCACCGGTGCAGCCAATGTATGTCGGGCTGGTGCTCGCCAACGGTGCGAAGCAGCTGGGCTACGCCCCGTTCAGCACTCCGGTGGCGCTGAATACGCAGCCGTACGACAACCGTTCGCCGTGCGCCGGCTGCGGATTCTGTTCCGGCTACGGCTGCGCCAGGCACGCCAAGGGCTCGCCGGCCGTCACCACGTTGCGCAAGGCGCTTTTGACCGGGAAGTGTCAGCTGCGTTACAACGCACACGTCACGCGTTTGTTACTCGACGGGAGCGGCCGGCATGTCACGGGTGTCGAGTACATCGACGATAACGGGCAGACGCAATCCGCCAGCGCGGACCGGGTCATCCTGGCGGCCAGTCCCATCGAGAGTGCGCGTCTCTGCCTGCTTTCCGATCCGAGCGGGCCCGGGGTCGGCAATTCCCATGGCCATCTCGGCCGTCACATGATGTTCCATTTCCAAACGCTCGGCGTCGGTATCTTCCGGCAGCGGCTGCACGGCGAGCGCGGCTGCTCGATCACGCACTGCATCAGCGATTTCCGCGGCATCGCCCCCGGCGGGGCGGCGCTGGCGCCGTCGGGTTGGCCTCTGGGTGGCATCGTCGAGTTCGGCACCTCATCGGAACCGATCACGGCGGCGCGTCAAAGTCTGCAGCCCCAGGCGCTCAGCGCTGCCGAGCTTTTCGGTGTGTCGTTGAAGCAACTCCTCATGGAAAGCCCATTCCAAGCGCACATCGCCGTCATGATCATGCAAGGGGAGGACGCGCCGCAGCCCACCAACCGTGTCGATCTCGACCCCACGGTCCGCGATGCCTTCGGGCAACCGGTGCCGCGGCTGACGTACAAGAACCACGACCAGTTCGAGCTGGCCGCGTCGAGCTTCTACAAACCGAAGATGCTGGACATTCTGCAAGCGGCCGGCGCCGAGTACGGTTTCTTCAGTCCGTTCGATCCGTCAGTACCGCCGCAGTCACGCCATGTGCTCGGTGGCCTGCGCATGGGCAGCGATCCGACGCAGTCGGTGTGCGATCCGTCCGGAAAGTTCCACGATCTCGACAATCTGTACTGTGCTGACGGCGGCGTCTTCGTGACCAGCTCCGGTTACAATCCCACTCTGACAATCATCGCCATGGCGCTGCGCACCGCCAAGGCGATGGTCTAGGACTTCGAGAAGTTTCAGGAGGACATGGGCCGCCGCATCCGCGAGAGCATCGGCTGAGCGCGGCCCGCCAGTCAAGCCCCGTCGCTGAGGAGAGCGGGCGCACGCTCCTGTTCCACGATCATCCCAGTCTCCTCCAACCTGGGGCTGGCACCGAAGATGAAGCGCGGGCGGAGCAGCACCACCATGGCCGGCGGCAGGGTCAGCGCCGTCAGGCAGCTCGTCATCATGGTCAGCGGGATGAACGAGCCGAACAGCCGGAAGGAGTAGAAGTCCGATATCAGATAGACGCAGAAGCCGGCGCTGATGGCCAGGGCCACGAAGGCCACGGCGCACCCGGTGGTCTCCAACATCACGCGCAGCGCCAGGTCGAGGTCGCCGGTCCGACGGAACTCCTCGCGCAGCCGGTACAGGCAATAGATGGCGTAGTCCGCTCCAATCCCCACTCCAATGGCGACGATGGTGGCGCCACCGATGTCGAATGGCACACCACACCACGAGAACAGGCCGAGATTCACAATGAGCGCCATCACCAACGGCGCCGTCACCAGCGCTCCACCGAGCAGCGTGCGCAACAGGATGCTGGCGATGACAAAGATGACCGACAGCACGACAACGATGTTCAAGACCTTCCCGTTCACCGTATAGTCATTCAGTGCCAGCAACGTCGGGCCGACACCGCCGGCCAATGAAACCTGAATGTTCCAGGATGGGTGCTGCGCAAGGTACTCCTGCAGCCGGCCGATGACGCGGCGCGTGGGGCCGGAATCCTCGCGATTGAGAAACCCGAGCACGACGGAGCGGCTGTACGACCGATCGACATAGCGTTCGAACCCCGGCGACTCGGCGAGGAAGAATAGCTGCCCGATCAAGGCCGCATCCGCGGGCATCCCGTTCGCGGCCTGGTCGGGCGCAAACACCTCGTAGGTGCGCCGAATGATGTCCGCAAGAGAGGCAGTCCGCCCGACCGCAGGGTCCTTCGCCATCGCCTGCTGCAACCCGCTCATCAATTCGATCGCCGCCGGGGTCTTCATAGCTCCGGGATCGCCCTCGAGCAGAACCGTAAGCGTCGTGGTGCTGGGGAAGTGCTGTTCAAACACGCGTAAATCCCGGCCCGCCGGAATATGTTCCGACCAGTAGCTCCTCGGGTGGACCTCGGTCTCCAGCCGCGGGTATCCCGCAGCCGCGACCGACGCGATCACCACGAAGGCCGCCACCGTCCAGCGCGGCCGCAACCGGACCGCCGCTCCGAGCGGCGCCAACACGTACCGCAAGCAACGTGGGAGCGGCCCTTCCCCGCCCGTGGCGCGGCCAGTGGGCCACACCACACGCAGGGCGAGCATGAAGGTCATTTCGAGAGCAACCGCGGCGAAGATACCGCTGGCAATACTCAGCCCAAACTGCGTCAGTGTCGGGATGCCGAGAATGGACAGCGCGGCGAACCCGAAACCCGCCGTGAGTCCCGCAGCCATCATCACCGGACCAATCCGTTGCGTGGACTCGACGACGGCCGCGACGCGATTGCCCAGACGGGCGAATTCCTCGTAGTAACGCTTGAGCATCTGGGCCGAGTGGCCGGCCGCCACGGTGACGACCACAACAGGCGCTGCCGCTGTCCAGGCATTGATTGGAATACCTACGAAGCCCATGAATCCCAGCGCCATGGCCGTGCTCAGCAAGGCCGTAGCGCTGGGGAGCACGACCCCCTGCATTTGACCGAACGCCAGCCACAGCATGAGCAGAATCACCACAATCGTCCCGGCGAAGTAGTAGCGTTGCTCTTCCACCAACGTCCGTTCCGCATCTTCAAACATCGGCGCTCCGGTGATCGCCACGTCAATCTCCGGAGAACGGTGCTTCGAGACCGCGTCTCGGACCGTCGCGCTCATCTCGCCGGCGGTCGACCCATCATAAAAGTCGACAATGACCAGCGCGGCACGCTCGTCGTCACTGACCACTGTCCCCTTGAAGAGCGGCTCTTGACGGTAACGGTCACGCAGGGCGGCTATCGCCGCCTCGTCGTCCGGCACTTCCCTCATCAGGTAGTCGACCGTGAGCACGCCGCCGCGGTCCTCCGGTACACGCACGTAGGGGGAAGAAAGGCTCACCACGTTCTGACGGATGATGCCGTGAGCACCGAGAAGCTCGTCGGTGATATCGTGGACCATTTGCAGCACATTGCGCCGCCAGATGGTGCCCGATTTCGGCAGCAACGCGATGGCAACCATGTTCTTGCCGCCGAACTCCTTGCGAATCTTCCGGTCGACCGCGATGTACGGGTGATCCGGCGGCACCTGCTGGTCGGGGTCGAGGTTCACCACCAGGCGCCCCATGCCTGAGGCGATGATGGCGGTTGCGACCAGACACGCCACCAGCACCACCCAGGCGCGGCGTGCAATGAATTGAGCGTACCGCTTCAAGAAACCGTCCATCGGGGCCAGCCTAATTCACCGGGGCGCCCCATCCGGGTAGGGTTACTGAACACGTCATCCTTTCTTTTCTGCAAGCAGCCATGAGCAGCAGTGTAAACGCGCTGCAGTGCGCCAACAACCACGCGGGGGGCTCATTTTTCCCAGATCGGAAGTACTAGTACTTTGGCTTCGAACGGCTAAGTACGAAAGGGCTATTGCAAAGTTGCAAGTTTGATCGATGCTTGCTGCCGGACGCGTGATCCCTTACGCAGATGAACGCGGGAAAGACCGTTGTTGAAAGGTGAACACGTGGCACCCGAAAAAATTGGAGTGATCATCGTCGACGATCATCCCGTCTTCCGGGACGGCCCGCGGTAATGCCCTCAGGCGCGTACGGAGCTGCAGCGGATTACCGCGGTCGGCGGCTCAGCAGCCCCGGCGGACGCAGGGCGGAGCCGGACATGGGGCGGCGTCGCGCCCCCGGGCACAACGACAGGCTTTGTTGGAGATGTCGGATGAGCGAGATCTCTTGCCGGATGTGGACGCGGAGATCCGCCGCCGCCTGGCGAGACTGCCGCGCCGTGAGGGCTGCCTGGTGCGTGCGTGGTTCGCGCGTGGATACGGCGCGACCCCAGTAGGCGCGGTACAATCCCCACAGGAAGCGCAGCTGCCTCGTTTGACGCGCAAGCACGGGATACGAAAGACACGGCCCCGTGCTCAATGCCGCGCGTTCGACTGAAGTGAGGTCGCGAGCCGCGAGCAATGCCGCCACCAGCTTTGGCATCGTTACCTGACCGCTGCTGCCCAGCTGGCGCAGAGCCTGGCGCACAACCCCGGTGATCACCGCGGCGCGCGCCCGCAGCGTTGCGTCGGTGTACACCCTTCCGCAGCAGCACCGCGGCGGACGCCCCGACGCTGTCGCGCGCGCGAAGTAGCTGATGCGGCATAGCGGCCACTGCTGCGCACCCCGTGGAAACACAGATTCGTGGCACTCGGCGTGCTCGGCGCGACGCAGCAACCGAACGCGTTCCAAATCGATGATCTCGGCGGCCATTCGATATCCTGATAAGACGAATCCGTCCATCTTATGCCTCAATCAGGCTTGGTCGAGTATGATCTCTGTCATAAGACCACGCCGCGAAGAGCAGTTTCTCGGTTTGGCGGAGGGGAAACTCCCTCACGACACACAGATCAGTCTGGGCTGCAGGTTCCAGGGATCCGCGGGGCTCACGCGGCAATGATCAGCCGCACAGCGCCACGGTGAGCCGAATTGCCTGGAGCAAACCGAGCACGACTGCGGCAGCAATGGCGAGCCCAATCAGTGCGGATGCAACCGCAATCACGAGGCCTCTGGCGCGCGTGCCCGGCGCCTGGTTCTCCGGACGCTGCCAGTAGCGGCGGAGCCAGAAGTACGGCAGGCCGAGCACGAAGCTCAGTGGCGACGGGCGTAGGAGCAAAGCCGCGAGGCTCACCAGATCGCTCGGCTCGACGTATATCTCTGTCGGAAAACTTCCCATCATGACTCCGGTCACCATCAAGCGGTCGCCGACGCGCTCGGCGCACTCGATCTCCATCATCGTGGTGTTCATCTCCGACATCATCTTGACCGAATTGGCCACATCACCCTCCAGGAGCTTGCGGCGCAAGCTGGCCCGTGAGGCCGCCTTGCGCCGCGTTCTGATCAGTCGCTGGGCGCGCCTAGCCCGAGAGAACCATCCCCGGAGCGCACCCTGCAGACCCGACGCTCAGCGCGCCCACCACTTCTTCATTTTCAGGTCATCCAAAATGAGGCCGGCGGCGTGGCGACCGGCGCCGCCGGTAACCCCCACCCAGTCCCCGACCAGATACAGTCTCTCGATTGGACTGCGTCCCTGCGGGCAGTCGTGGAAGGGCCGGTAGTAGCCGACCTGGTGTGGCTCCGTGGAGCCGTTGCAACAGGAACCTCTCACGAACGAGGGGTTGCGGCGTTCGATGTCGAGCGGCGAGTCCACGAACCGCTTGAGGATGCTCTTGCGGAAATCGTTCTTGGTGAACCGTGCGGTGAACTCTTCGATGCGAACGGCGTATTCCTCCTTTACCGCATCCCATCGGGCCGCACCGCCGTCCGTCAGTTGGTACGGCGAGTGTTTCCACGCCAGGCCGGTGTGCTTGCCCGAGGGCGCCTGGCTCGGATCAAGAAGGGTTGGGAAGGAGCCGTAGTACCCCAGTGATCGTGGAGGGCGCCCGGCGCGGTTGTCTTCGTGGCACTGGCGCCAGTGCTCGTCGGCGTCGAGTGGGAGCACCGCCACGGACCAGCACCGCTGGATGTCCGCATCGTTGTCGGACGCCTTCCAGAGCGGCGGCGCATCCAGGGCCCAGTGGGTGTTGTGGAAGCTGTGCTCCTCCCACTTCCATGTCTTCACCTTGCGGGCAAAGCGCGGTTCGAGTTTCTCCTCGCCGACCATCTTGAGCAGTGTGGTGAAGTGGGTCACATCGCTGATCACGGCTTTCTTGGCGGTGTAGCGCGACCCGTCGCTGCACGTGACGCCGGTGGCGGCGTTGCCCTGTGTGTGGATCTCCTCGACGCGCTTTCCGAACTCCGTGCGTCCGCCGGCATCGTCCAAATTCTTCTTGATCGCCTCGCACACCCGGCCCGTCCCGCCCTCGGCGAGGCCGAAGCTCCGGCCCACCGTGTGGCTCATGATCAGGTGCATGATGAACGGGTTGCCGAGCTGTGGCTCATCGTCGGGACGCGTGAAGCCTTCCGAGATGCGCTGGCGCAAGAGGTTGCGCAGGCGCGGCTCTTCGAAGAAGTCGTTCACGAGATCGGAGGGTGGCTTCATACTCAGGCGGATCAGTTCACGCCCGGCCGGGCTGCGTTCCAGTGGCGACAGAAAGAGCGCCCCGGGCGAAGGGCTGCCCGCGCCGCTCACGGCTTCCTCCGCGGCCGCCCACATCGGCGCGGTATCCTTGTACGTCATGAACAGGTCGCGCCACGTCTCGGCATCCTTCCGGTTGTAGCGCGCGATATTGGCGCACATGCGGTCGATGTCATGATACCAGTGGAGGCAGGTCCCGTCTTCGAACACCGCGGACATCGCGATGTCGCTGTACAGGTAGTTCACGCCGTATTTCTTCAGCTCCAGTTGTTTGTGTACTCCGGTCCACAACGTGCCGCCCATCCAGACGGCGCCCATGTTGTGACGGAAGCCGGGAAGCGTGACTTCCTCGCTGGTTGCGCCGCCTCCCACCACGCCGTCGCCACGTTGCTCAAGGACCATGACATTGAGACCGGACCGTTGCAGATAGCAGGCTGCCGCGAGCCCGTTCGGCCCTGCCCCGATCACGACCACATCACTCGCTCGCTCCTCACCCATGCCGTTCCTCCATTAGCGTTCGTTTGCCGCCGGTTTCCCGACCTGGGTGCGATAGTGGTCGGGAATGCGCCGGCCTTCCTTGTAGATGTGAATGCGACAGGGATCCGCGGGAGTCGCTGGATGGTCGATGCACCACTGCGGGTGCCCAAACCATTCGATGCATTGGATGTTGTTCCAGACGGCGCAGTGGGCGCAGTAGCTCGGGAAATCGGGCTTGCCGAAGGTGATGGGCTGCGCGGTGCGGAGGCGGTATAATCCATCCTCGCCCTCGTAGGCTCCTTCGCGCATCAGCCGGCCGCCCGAACCGCACGGGTCCTGGGTGATCGTGAACTTCTCGTCGTCCTCGGTTACCGACACGTTTCCCATGTGTGTCTTCAGCAGGTGGACGGAGGCCCGAACGAACTCCTCGGCCGACATGCGCTCCCAGCGCTCGAAGCCGCTGCGCTGCCGCTCGCCGGTGTGGCGGAGGATCTCCTGCAATCGCTGGTCGCCGAAGACCTTGCCGATGTAGCTGTAAAACCCCGCCTTGGTATCGATGAAGAGGTCGTGAATGATCTGATGCTGCCGGTCGCGTTCGCGCAGCAGCGCGCGTGCGCGGGCACGGTCACCGGCCTCCACGGCGGCGCTGATGCGGGCGGCGATGCCCTCCTGCTCCGCCCGAAACGCGTCTTCGATGTACTCCATGGCGTATTCCAAGACCTTGTGGAGCCCCTTGTGGATGAGTACATACTCCTTCGGCAGCAGCGCGCAGGCTCGGCGCGCTGCCTCCAAGTCGTTGGCGTCCAGCGCCGCATCCAGGCGCTGTCGCGCCCGCTGTCCCAGTCGCGTCAGTTCGTCCGCGTCCATGTCCACACGCTGCGCCCTAGCACCCCAGATGGCGGGCGATGACCATGCGTTGCACTTCGCTGGTGCCCTCGCCGATGGTCAGCACTTTGGAATCCAGATAGAATCGCGAAATGGCGTACTCGCGGGTGTAGCCGTACCCGCCATGAATCTGCACCGCCTCCTCGGCCGCGCGCACCGCGGCCTCGGAGGCAAACAGCTTGGCCATCGCCGCTTCCTTCGCGTACGGCTGTCCGGTGTCCCGCAACCATGCTGCCTGGTAGGTCAGCAGCCGCGCGGCCTCCAATGCGGTGGCGATGTCCGCCAGCTTGAACTGGATCGCCTGGTGCTTGGCGAGCGTCTGCCCAAAGGTCACTCGTTGTGATGCATAGCGCAACGCCAGTTCGAGAGCGGCGCGCGCCAAGCCGAGCGAGACGGCCGCAACGCTGATCCGGCCCACATCCAAGATCTGCAGGAACTGGCGCAGACCGGCACCTTCCGGTCCGAGGAGATTCTCGCGAGGAATGCGGCATTGCTCGAACACCTGTTCGCGCGTGTCCACCATGTGCCAGCCGATCTTGGCGTAGCGCTCGCCGATCGTGTAGCCGGGCGTGCCGCGCGGGATGATCAGCGTGCTGTAGCGTTTCCTGCCGTCGGCGTGACGTCCGGTCACCGCCAGGATGACCAGGCCATATGAGAGCGGCGTCCCGGCGTTGCTGATGAAGCACTTGGTACCGTTGACAATCCACCAGTCGCCCTCGGCGACGGCGCTGGTCTTCATGTTGCTGGCGTCGGAGCCGGCTTCCGGTTCGGTCAAACCGAACGCGCCGAGGATCTCACCGCGGGCCAACGGGACGAGCCACCGTTGCTTCTGCTCTTCCGTACCGAAGTGGAGGAAGGGGAGCGAGCCGATGGTGAGGTGGGCGTTCCAGGTCGCGGCGATCGACTGGTCGACGGCGGCGATCTCCTCCATCGCCGCCACGAACGCAACGGTGCCGGCGTTCGTGCCGCCGTACCCCTCTGGCACCAGGAGACCCATCAGCTGCAGGTCGGCCATCTTGTGGAAGACGTCCTCCGGGAAGTGGCCGGCGTCGTACCACCGTTCCACATAGGGTGCGATTTCACGCCGCGCGAAGTCGCGGCAGAGGTCGCGGATCATGCGTTGTTCGTCGTTCAGTTCGAAATCCACGGGATCCTCACGCGAGTGCTGAGAAGACTCCTGGCCTCGGTATCGTCATGAATCACGGTTGGGCCAGGATCTTCAGGTGTTTCTGGGGTTCCTCGAGCAAGGCGCGCAGGCCACGCTGCTCGACTTCATCCAGCTTGATGCGATCGGTGATCAACGGAGCGCCCTGTATCGCCCCAGAGGCGAGTAACTCCACGGCAGCAGGGAACTCGTCAGTATAGGCGCTTGAACCGATGATTTCCTTCTCGTGCGCCTGGAGGCGAGCCCACGGAGCGGGAGACGCGTCACGGTAGATTCCGACAATGATGATCCGCCCACCCTTTCCGGACACGCGCAAAGCCGTCTCGATGCCGGCCAGCGACCCAGTGCATTCGAAGACCACATCGGCTCGCCGGTTGCCGGTGGCGGCGGTGATCTGTTTGTCCACCGCGTCGGCCGGATCCAACGCGGCCTGCGCCCCCAGCCGAATGGCCAGGTCGCGTCGTGCGGCGATCGGCTCGATGCTGAACACGGCTGCCGCTCCGCAGGTGCGCGCGGTCTGCAAGACCAGCAAGCCGATGGTTCCGGCGCCGATTACGGCAACGGTATCACCCCGCTGTAGCCGCGCCCGCCGGCACGCGTGCACGGCGACGGCGGTGGGCTCGCACAACGCCCCGATGTCCGAAGCCAGATGACTCGGGACGCGGTGGAGGGTGTACGCCGGCACGCTTACGAACTCTGCGAGTCCACCGTCGGCACACAGACCGATGCTGCCGAGCTTGGCGCAGAGGTTGAACTGTCCCGCTAGGCACCACGAGCATTCATGACAGACCAGACAGGCATTGGCGGTGACGCTATCACCGATCGCGAATCCTGCTCCGGCGCCAACCGCAGTCACCCGGCCACAGAACTCGTGCCCGAGTGTCACCGGTGGCACCTTGCCGGTGAGCGGGTGGGGACGCGACGGGATCAAGACCGGCCCGTGTGTGTACTCGTGCAGATCGGTGCCGCACAACCCGCACCACTCGACCCGCACCACCACGGTGCCGGGTTCCGCTTGAGGTTCGGGAACCGAATCGATGCGCACATTGCCCGGCGCGTGCCAGCGGAAGGCGCGCATCAGCAGCTCCCTCCGCGGTGGTGTGTCCGCCTACCGACGTGACGCATTGAACTACTTTCCAAACCGCGCCAGCGTCTGCACCGAGAAGAACTGCGGATCGAACTTGATGCGCCGGTCATTGGGCGGGTTGCCGTTCTCGATCGGCGCCGTGATGACCGTGGCGCGGTTGAGTTTGAGGTTCTCGGTCCCTTGATACACGATGTTGCCGGCGCCGTAGTAATCGTCATCACCGGAGCTGTTGGAGGTGCCGTTGAGGTCGGCGAACACGACATAGGTGTTGACCAGCTCACCGTTCCAACCGAACTTCCGGTTGTAGGCGCCCTGATAGGTCTCCTTGTCGATGTAGAGCTGGATCTTCCCGAAGAGGTAGTAGGCATCCTTCGGCACGCCTTCGATGATCCAGCACCGGCGCCGGGCCAGCACGAAATTCATCGGGGCCCAGGGCGAGCCTTTCCAGGTTGGATCCTGAAAACCAACCATGGGAAGTCTCTTCCAGAGGCCGCGCCAACCACCGTCCGGAAGGCGCAAGCGGTGTTGTTCGCCGTTGAGACTGAATGGATCCGCGATGCGCAGGACATCCTGCTCGCCGACGAGCTTCCAATTGAAGTCCTCGGGCTTGCCATCGAAGAAGGGGCCGTCGTCTTGGCTCATGTCCGAACCGAGGAAGCCGTCGGAACGGTTCGTAGGCGACACGGCGCGCACACGCCGCAACGCCGGCACATATGCCCACGATGAATCGCGCTTGTCCGGATCCCGGTAGCGCCAATTGAGCGCGGTGGTGCCGTTGAGGTCCGCCGGGCCGACCGTGGTCGCCAGGAACTGCACGAGCAGATCGTCGGGGTTGCTCTGGGGAATGTATTGCCGCGGCTGGCCCTGGTAGTAGAGGAAGTAGACGTCCTGGGTCGCCTTCCGTTCGACGCCATTCGGCGAGATCCAATTGATATCCACGTAGTTCCGTACACTGCCGTTGTTCCACCAGGCGAGGTAGTGGTTCCAGAGAATCTTCATGCCCGCGTTGGGATCGTCGGCGGTGACGTTGGGAAAGGGGAACCCGCGGAGGTAGGGGGGACGCTTATGCGTCGCCTTCTCCACGATGCTGCCCTTCTCATCGAGTACCAGCTCCGTGGCATTGCGCTCCGTGCCTTCATTGAACGCGTTGCTCCATTTCTGTTTGCCGAGATCCCATGCGACGATGGAATGACGGTACTCTCCACGTTCATAGTGGCGCAGGATCTCGGGTGGCAGGAGATCCCGCGCGCGCTCCCAATTCGCTTGGGAGAGGACATCGCCGGGTTTGAGCTCTTGAGCGTGGCCCCAACCACTCAGCAGCAACACCGTGACCAGGCAGAGCGCTGCCGTGTGTTTCATGCCTTTCCCCCTTCTACGCAGGCGTCGGCCGCATCTCGGACTTGCCAGCTCCGCGCACCTCGACGGCATCGACGTACCGTTCGGCTCCGTACGGTGGCGGTGCGCAGTTGCGGCACGCGCAGCCGTATGCGAGGCGACGGAAATCGGCATTGGTATCCCATGCCTGCGCCATGAAATAGTTGTGATCCATGATGCGGTACAGCCCGGAATCCTGCATGCGCCGGTGCCGTTCGAAGAAGACGGACAGTGTGTATTCGGTTGGCGGCGGCTGCTTGTGCGCCCAGGGAGAACCGACTTCCTTCTGCCATGGGATCAGCATCGGAATGATGCGATTGCTGGTGCACCAATCGAAGCACCGCCTCCAGGACGCCAGGCCCTCCTCCAGCGTGGGGAAGCCTTCTGGTTGAATCATTTCCGGTCCGACGACAAAAGCGCTGCCCACCATGCCTTCGCCATATACTTCCAGACACATCAGGAGGGAATCGATCCAGTACTGGCGGCCGACGAACTTGTGTTTCCCGGGAACGATCGTGGGCCACAGGCGTTCTTCCCAGCAGTCCATGTTTGGCGCGATGTGGTTCAACCCGGCGTCATGGAGCCGGTTGAGGATGTCGCGGTCTGGTGGCGCCGTCACGCAGGCGTAGAACTGGGTATCGGCGCCGACTTCATCGCGGACATCGCGCAATGCCGCGTACAGCGCAGCGTAGCGCTTCATTTCCTTGCTGGTGTCGAGCAGACTGCCGCCGGTGAAAGCCACTTGGCGGATCCCGCCGACCTCGGCCAACGCTGCCCGGTAGGCGTCGGCGGCATTCACAGGCTTCACGGACAAGTCCATTTTGAACCCGAATTCATCGAACCGGGCCGCTTCGGCGTCGAGGCAGCAATAGCGGCATTGGTCGCCCGACTTGGTGTATTCGCAGTAGCGCAAGGCGCAGCCAAGCAACGCCTCCCGCGTCCAGGAGAGAAACACCGAGCCCATCATCGTGCCGTCCGCCGTCGTGTCGAACAGCCAACGCGTGCCGCGTTCGAAACGTACCGGCTCGATCGCTTCGCTGTCGCGGTACAGGACGAAGGCGCCGGTTTCGGTCAGTCGGATTTCGTACGGGCTGGCGGGATCCAGCCGGCAGACGACCGGCGTGTGCCCCTCTTCCAAGATGAAGTTCCAGGGAATGGCGCGCAGCTCGCCTTCATCTGCACGCTCCAGAGAGGGGTTCCACGAATGGTCCGTGTTCCAAATCAGAAAGTGCGGGAATGAAACTGGACCGATGCGGGCAAGCAAAGCGCTTGGCAGAATACCCTCACGCAGCACATCCGTCTTGATGACGATGGCGCGCGGGATGCCGGGGAACCGCGCCTGCAGCTCGGCGATCCGGTCACGCCCACGGGTTTGAGACGGTGCATTCATCGGAGCCCTCCCTTCGTCATTTCCCGAAACGCACAAGTGACTGATAGCTGAAGAAGTCCGGTTTGTAAGGCACGAAGAAGTCGTTGGCCGGATCGTGCGTCCCCGTCGGCGGTGCCCCGGCGAAGGTTGCCCGTCCCTGCCGCAAATTTTCGGCGACCTGATAGTACAACCCGTGACCCCAGAAATAATGCGTGCCGTCAGGGGTCCCGTTGACATACGCGCCGATCTGATACGTGGCGACCAACTGACCCTTCCAGTCGAACTTGCGGCTCCACGCGCCGCGGTAGTTCTCCTTGTCGATATACAGCTGGATCTTGCCGTAGAGATAGTACGGATCGCGCGGCACGCCTTCAATGACCCACGCCGGGCGCTCGACGAGAACGAAGTTGACGGGAGCCCATGCCACGCCGTGCCAGTTGCTTTCCTGGAAGCCGACCATGGGCACCGGCTTGAACGGAACGCGCCACCCGCCGCCCGGCAGCGCCACGTACTTGTAGTCGCCGTGCAGGCTGTACGGATCCGCCAGGCGCAGCATGCGCCGGTCGCCGACCAGCTTCCACGTAAAATCCTCGGGTTTGCCGTCGAAGAACGGGCCGTCGTCCTGACTCATGTCGGAACCGAGAAAGCCATCGGAGCGATTCGCTGACGACACCTGCCGGATCCGGCGTAGCGCGGGGACATAGGCCCAGTTCGAGTCGCGCTTCGCGGCCGACCGATAGCGCCAGGTCAACGCCCACGTACCTTGCAAGTCGGCAGGCTGGACGGTGGTGGCGAGGAATTGCTGCAACAAATCATCCGCATTCCCCTTCGGCCGGAACTCCTCTGGCTGGCCGTCGTACTGGCAGAAAAACACTTCCTCCATCGCGGAGCGCTGCACGCTCGTGCGTCCCAGCCAGACGACGCTGGTGACGTTTCGGCGGCTGCCGTTTGCCCAGTAGCCGTAGTAGTAGTTCCACAGGACCTTCACGCCGCCGTTCGGATCCGTGGCCTCGATTCGGGGAAAGGGAAAGCCATAGATGAAGGCGGGGCGCTGGCCGGTATTCCGTTCGATGATGGCGCCGTCCGCATCGACATCGAAGCGGCCGGCATTGGCTTGCGTTGCGCTCAGGAAGTCCGCGCTCCAACGGACATCGCCGTCTTTCCATTCAGCGATGGGATTCGCATATTCGCCACTCTTGTAATGTTCGAGGATCTCGGGAGACAAGAGCTCCGTCGCCAGCGGCCAGGTGGCCTCGTCCAGCACCATGCCGGGACGCAGCTGATCGGCGCCAAGAGCGGTCGTCGCCACCAGCGCCACTGCCCAGATCACTTTGACGAGAGGCATGGGTCTCCCTCCTCACTGGTTGAGCACCGCCTTGGCACATTGCAGCGCTACGTCGTACACCTTGTCGGATGCGAGGCTGCTCACGGACAGAATGGAATCACCGGCGAAGTACAGGCCGTCGGTCGCCGGCGCTTTGACCGACAGTTCCTGCGGCACGACGGACCAGGAATAGCGGCCCCAGTTCAGTTGCAGGTTACAGACCCGCGCCTCGATCAGGCGGCGGAAGTCGGGGAAGATCTTCTCGACGGCGGCATCCCAACGCTCGACGGCTTTCCGCACCATTTGTGGCGAGGCGTCGAGCCCAAACTGCGTCCCCTCGAAATTCGCCGTGATGTAGCTGCCGATCAGCTGCTTGCCGGGCGGGACCTTTGCATTGATCATGTGGTCCAGAATCCAGTCGCCGACGTAGGTGGGCACGCCGCTCGCGGCATCGAAGAGATGGATCCAGCCGTAGTACTCGTCCGGAATGAGCCGCTCGCGCAGCAAGTAGAAGACTGTCAGATCCTCGTGCGAGTGCTCCCGGAGCCGCGCCAGCGCGGTCAGCCACTCCGGCGGGAAGATCTCCTCCGGGACCAAGCGTCGAAAGCCGACGGCGAACTGGACCGGACAGGCGATCACGACGCGCGGCGCGTGGATTTCCAGGATCGTTTCGTTCTCGTCGGAAAGCCAGATTCCCGATACCGCCCTGTTCTCGAAGAGGACGCGCCGCCCTTTGACGCCGCACACGATGTCTCCCCCGTGGCTCTGGATGTAGGCGGCCAGCGGCGCGATGATCGCGTCCGCGAGGATGCCGTGTTCCGGGTACCAAAACGGCACGGCGCCGATACGCGGGAAGGTGCCGAAGACATTGGCCATCTGGCCGATGTTCACCTTGTCAGGGGTGCTACCCTGAAGCGGCCCGGTGACCCCGGAGAGCACCATGTGCGCGATGGGGTTGTGCACGTTCTGGTCGAGCCATTCGGCGAAACTCATGTGCACCTGTTTGCGGCACGTCTCGGGTGACATGTCGGCCATCAGGTGGAAGGCGCGCGCCATCTCACGTCTCTCGTCGTCGCCCAACGGCATCCCGGCGGCAAACGCGAAGAAGTCGAAGAAGTTCTCGATCCCCTTGCTGCGGTCCATGGAAAAAAACTCGATGGGTGGGCCGCCGTTATTGCGTCCGACCACACCCATAACCCACTTGACGTCCTTCTGCGCCAGCGGGAGGCCGAGGCGGTTGAACAGCTGCTTCGCGTACGCATCGTGCACGTCGGTGACCATGGCCGTCAGGAGGTGCTCCGCGATGTCTACGCGACAGCCGGCAAATTCGATGGCACGATAGCGGCCGCCGAGCGTCGGCTTCTGCTCCACCACGAGCGGTCGCAACCCGCCCTGGCACAGCAAGGCGGCGATCGCCAACCCGCCCGGACCACCGCCCACGACCACGGCATCGTACCGATCACGGATACTGTGAATGCCACGCGCCGGTTTCATGCTCTGCCCTCCAAAGCGAACTGTTGACGTGATTCGTTGTCAGTCTGACTAGCCGGGTGCGAAGGTGCGCAATGCCTCATGGGGTTCCCCTCTGTACCACCGCGAAGAAGTCGAGCACCAAACGGTTGAAGATATCGGGCCGCTCAATGTGCGGCAGATGCGCCGCGCCGGGAATGACCTCGGTGCGGACGTTGGGTAACGATCGGGCGAGCAACGCCGCGCCCGGCACGGACGTCGGGATGGGATCGAGCGCGCCGGTGACGACCAGGGCGGGAGCGTGGAGGCCGCCCAGGCGTGGGCTGAGGTCGGGACGGTTGCCGAGGGCGCGAATGGACTGCGCATACCCTTGGGGATCAATCCCCTCGAGCCGCCGACGGAAGTCCGCCACCTCCTCGGGATGGTCCTCCGCGTACGCCGACGAGAAGATGAAGTTGATGAATCCTTCCGCGAAATCAGTGAGGTCGCCGGACCCCGCAACCTCGGCCGATGCCTCAAAGCGTGCCCGCATTTCGTCGGTGGTATCCGGTGCCGTGCTGATCAGCACGAGCGTCTGTGCCACCTCGGGGTGCGCCAGCGCGAATTCCAAACCAGCGACACCACCGAGCGTCGCACCGATGAGATGGGCGCGGGAAATCCCCAGATGCCCGAGCAGGGCGGTGATGTCCTCGGCGCAGTCACTCATGGTGAAGTGGTCAGCGGTTGCACGCGACTGGCCGTGCCCGCGCGCGTCATAAGCGATCGCCCGATACTGCTGCGCGAATACCGGCATCTGATGGCGCCACTGGCTCAGGTCGCCGCCGCCACCGTGCGCGAAGACGACGGCCGGGCCGGAACCGGCCTCTTCGTAGTACAAGCGGGCACCCTTCACGTCGACGCTGGGCATCGCCTTACCGCGCCTTCAGCGCGCTCTCCGCTACGTGAGCTGAAGGCGGCGTTCTCATTTCGGCATCCCCATCAAGAACGCGATCGTCGACAGCATGACTTCGCTGTTTCCGAGGTCGACGGTCTGGAGGACGGCTTCGCGCAGCCAGCGCTGCATGGGATACTCCATGCAGTAGCCGTAGCCGCCCATGACCTGCATGCCGTCGAGCGCCACACGCTTGTAGGTCTCCGACGATTTCAGCTTCGCCAGGGCACACTGCATGTGCGTCTCGGCGCTGTCGCCGCGAGCAAGGTACCACGCGGCGCTGTAGGTCAGCAGGCGTACCGCTTCCACCTCCAAGTAGTCGGCGGCGAGCTTGTGCTGGATCGCCTGAAACCGGCCGATCGGCTGCCCGAACTGCTCCCGCTGGCCCACGTATTGGACGGCGTAGTCGAGCGCCGCGCGCGCGCTGCCGGTATTGTGGGCCGAGATGCCGACGCGCTCGGTGTTGATCGTGGAGATGAGCTGGTACCAGCCGTTGTTCAGCTCACCGAGCACCGCTTCACGCGGCACGCGAACGTTGTCGTACCACACCTCGAATGTCGGGATGATATGGCCGCCCAACTTCGGCACCTCGCGGGCGACGATACCCGGCGACTTCGCATCGAGCAGAAAGAGCGAGATCCCCTTGTGCTTCTTCGCGGCCTTGTCGCTGCGGGCCGCCACAATGATGATGTCGGCACGATCGATGAGGCTGGTGAACATCTTGTGCCCGTTGAGCACGACCTCATCGCCGCGCACATCCGCGGTGCTGGTCAGCGCGGCGAAGTCCGTTCCGGCGTTCGGTTCGGTGAAAGAAATAGCGCACACGATCTCGCCACGGGCGATGCGCGGCAGGTACCGCTGTTTCTGTTCTTCCGTCCCGTACTTGCTGATGGCCTCGGCGCTGAAGATCGCCGTCGGAATGAAGTCGCACCCCATTCCCCAGCGCGCGGTTTCCTCGAGGATGATGGCGATATCGATGATGCCCCGGCCGCTGCCGCCGTAGGCTTCGGGGACCATCGTGCCGAACCAGCCTTGCGCGGCCATCTTGGCGCGGAGCTCGGAGGGAAAGCGGTGCTCCTCGTCGCAGCGCCGGACATACTCCGGCGGGCACTCGCGGCGCATGAACTCGCGCACGCTGTCGCGCAGCAGCTCCTGTTCCGGCGCAAACCCAAAGTCCATGACGCGTGCCTCTCCTAGCTCATTCGTTTGCTTCGCCGACGACGCCCGCCGCGCGCAGCGCCGCGATGGCGCCGGCGTCGTACCCGAGCGCCGTCAGGATTTCGTCCCCGTCCTGCCCCAACGTAGGCGCCCCGCGCCAGACGCGGCCGGGGGTTGCCGAGAACTTCGGGATGATACCGACACCTTTGACACGCCCGCAGATCGGATCATCCCACTCGATGAAGTTCTCGCGCGCGGCGCAATGCGGGTCGTCGGCCAGGTCCTTGATGCTGTACACCCGCTGGCAGGGGACCTGGTGCTTGATGGTGAGGATGGCTTCCACTTCCGCTGCCGTGTGCGTGCTCATCCAGCGGCACAACTCGTCCTCGAAAGCGACGGCGCCGGGCATTCCGGACAGGCAGTTCTGAAACTGCGGCGACCAGCGTTCGTCATCCGCATCCACGCCCATGGCGCGGCACAGGCGCGCAAACGGTTCACCGGCCGCGTTGATGCAGAACCACACGCCGTCGCTGCTGCGATAGGTGTCCCACGGGACCGCCATCGGATGGCGGTTGCCCAGGCGCTGCTTGATGTCGCCGTCCTGGAAGTAGCGAATCGCCGTATCGGCGAGCATCCGCAGCATGCATTCGTACTGCGATACGTCGATTGCCTGACCTTGCCCGGTGCGTTGCGCATGGACGTAGGCGGCAAGCGAGGACCACAGGGTCCACAAGCCGGTGATGTAATCGCAGAGATACGGCTTGGCCGCGATCGGCGGGTCTGGCTCCGGCAATCCCTGGATGAACATCAAGCCGCCGAACGCCTGGCCGATCATGTCGTAGGATGCCCGGTGGACGTAGTCCGGATGGCCGCTCTGACCGAAGCCGGAGATGTGGGCGATGACGAGCTTCGGATTGACGCGCCACACCGTCGCATCATCCAAGTCGAGCTTGGCGTATGTGCCGGGAATGGAGCTTTCGATCCAGATGTCGGCGTGTTCGCAGAGCCGCAGAAAGATCTCGCGGCCGGCGGTGGCGCGCAGATCCAGCGTGAGGTCGCGCTGGTTGCGCTTCTCCTGAGCCCAGGCCGCCTGATCGAAGCGGTACAGCTCTCCCTGCAGCGGTTCGACGTGGATCACTTCGGCGCCGAAGTCCGCCGCCAGCGTCGCCGCCCACGGCCCGGCGTTGTTGCGGCCCGTATCAAGGATGCGCAGCCCTTGCAGCGGACCGAACGCCGGCGTCTGCAACGCCTGCGTCATATCCGCCGCCCCACTTGGTGTCCCTCCAGAATCGCCATATCCACCTTGCGCGGCGCGACGCAGTCGCCGATCTGGTAGAGCTCGGAGACTTTGCCTTTCAGCTCGTGGTAGAGTTCCGTCTCGGCCCTACCGGGATACGCCAGCACCACGGTATCGACACCACTGATGATGCGCTCGGCGAAGGAGAAGACGTGGAACGCGTTCACCGTATGGTCCGCAATGCTGCGCACCATGTGCAACGGCGTGAACACCACGCCTTTGCTGCACAGGTTCATATACGTGATGATCAAGCTCGGCATGGTGACGTTCATACCGATGTAGAAGACGGGGCTCAGCACCTCGACGTGCGCGCCCTGGCTGACGAGGAAATCGGCGGCGGTCAGGGCTCGGTAGAAGGTCTCACCGTCGATGACCACGGCACGTTGGCCGGGCTCGACGCGGCCGGCCAGCAAATCGGTGACGTCACACACGTTGGGCGCGTCCGCGCCGAGGATTGCCGGCCGCTCCGGCGCCGAGCCGGTGGCGACGACCACCGCCTCGGGCTCGTCGGCCAACGCCATGGCGGCCGTGACCGGCGTGTTCAATCGAACGTCGATCCTCAGCTTGTCGACCTGACGCGACAGATAGCGCACGACCCCGCCGAACTCCTGGCGACTGGCGGCCTTGACGATGAGGTTGATCTGCCCGCCGAGTTGCGCACTCTTCTCGTACAGCGTGACGACGTGACCGCGTTCGGCCAGGATGCGCGCGCACTCCATGCCAGCCGGTCCTCCGCCAATCACCGTGACACGCTTACGCCGGGACGCAGTGCCCAAAGTCCCAATGCCCCACTCGCGCTCGCGGCCGACCGCGGCATTTTGAATGCAGCCGATCGACTTGCTGTGCATGATGCGGCCGATGCAGCTCTGATTGCAGCCGATGCAGGCGCGGATGTCGTCGAGTTGGCCGGCGCGCGCCTTGTTGGGCAGCTCCGGATCGCAAATCAGCGCCCGCGTCATGCCGACCATGTCAGCCTGACCCTCCGCCAGAATGCGCTCCGCCAGGATCGGATCGTTGATGCGCTGCGAGGCGAACACCGGGGTCGTGCCGGCAACCTGCTTGATCAGGCCGGCGAGATACGCCTGTGAGCCGGGTGGAAAATTCATGTCGCAGGTGATCAGGAACGGCGTTTGCCCCATGCCGGCGCTCACCGAGATGTAATCGAGGCGGCCGGTGGCCACCAGGCGCTGCGCAATGTCCTGGGCATCGTCACTCGTCAAACCGCCGGGCACGAACTCGTCGGCGGCGAGGCGCATGCCCAGGACGAAGTCCTCACCCACGGTCCGGCGTACGGCGTCGATGACCTCGAACGCGAAGCGCATGCGGTTTTCAAGCGTGCCGCCCCATCGGTCGCTGCGCCTGTTGCTCAGCGGAGAGAAGAACTGCTGAATCAGGTAGCCGTGTGAGGCGTGCAGCTCGACGCCGTCGAAGCCGCCGTCGCGAACGTAGCCGGCGCAGCGGGCGTACGCCTGGATGAGCTCCGCAATCTCATCCTCGTCCATTTCGTGTGGGACTTCGCTGGCCACGGACAGCGCGACGGGAGAGACCCCCAGGAGCGGCATGCGCGCAATGCTGCCGTCGATGAGCTGGCGGCCGCCGTGCGCAATCTGCGCGAAGATCTTCGTGCCGTGACGGTGCACGGCGGCGGTCAGATCACGATAGCGGGGCACCTGCCGCTCGTCGAAGGCGAAGGCCTCGTTCATCAACGGTTGTGACGTCGGATGCACGATGAGCGTCTCGACGATGATGAGCCCGACGCCGCCCTTGGCGCGCTCTTCGTAGTAGGCGACGTGGCGGTCCCCAATGAGATGGTCGGTCGACAACAGCGTCGTGTGGGGCATGGCGACGATGCGGTTCTCGACCGTAACCGAGCCGATCCGCAGCGGCGTGAAGAGGTACTGGAACTGCGTCATTCAGGCGGCCGCCTTGACCGGCGCGGCGTCGAGCTTGGCGCGGTGCGCACGGTAGATCCGCTGGTACTTCTCTGGAACGAAGCCATTGTTCATGAACCATTCGACGGCGCGTTCGAGTCCGCCACGCACCGGGTGCAGCTCCAACCCCAGCTCGCGCACGGCTTTGGAGCAATCGTAGGCGATGTGAAAGCGGCCCATCTTGATGGCCGCATGGTTCATCGACGGCGGCTTCTTGGTCACGTACTGCGCCCGCAGTTCGGCGATCAGCCCGAGAAGCATCGCCACCCGGATCGGGATACGGCGGGTCGGCGCCGGGATACCGGTGATCTCGGACAACAACCGGCACGCATCGCGCACGCTGAGATTCTCGTTGCCAATGAGGTAGCGCTCACCGATGCGGCCGCGTTCGGCGGCGAGCACGTGCCCGCGTGCCTGGTCGCGAACGTCGATCATGTTCATGGTGCTATCGATGTACGCCTTCATGCGGCCGCAGAGGAAATGCAGCACCAGCATGCCGGGCAGCGACGGGCGATAGTCGAACTCGCCGTAGCAGGAGGCGGGATTGACGATGACCACCGGACAGCCGCGCACGGCGGCCCGCAGCGCTTCCATCTCCCCCATGTACTTCGAGAGCAGGTACGTGTCCTCCGGCTCCCAGCGGTAGATGGCTTCCTCGTCGGCCGGCGTGCCGTCGAGGTTCGGCCCGACCGTGGCGATCGAGCTGGTGTACACGCATTTCTGGTAGCCCAGCTCGGTGGCGACTTGCAGGATGTTGCGCGTGCCGAGCACGTTGGCGTCGAGGATGTCGTTGGGATCCGGCGCCCACAGCGCCACGTAAGCGCCGACGTGGAAAAGTGTATCGCAGCCCCGCATGCCGTCGCGCAGGGACTGGACATCGCGCAGATCGCCGCAGGCGCGCTCGACGTCGAGCCCTTCGAGGTAGCGCGTGTCGCTGGTCTTGCGGATGAGTGCGCGCACCTGGTGGGAATGCGCCAGCAGGTCGCGCGTGACGGCCTGTCCGACGTAGCCCGTCGCGCCGGTGACGAAGGCTTTCACGGGGGCCTCCGGGTCAAATCAGGCCGTTCAGCTTCATCGCCAACTGCATGTTGCCTTTGACCTTGAGCTTCCCGGTCATGAAGGCCATTTGGCCGTTGAGCTTCTTGTTGATGAAGTTCACGAAATCTCCGTCCTTCATGGTGATGCTGATGTCGGGATTCGGAACAGCCTCGGCTTTGATATTGAGCTGGTGATCGTGGATGTCCACGGTCCACGTGCCACCGCGGTCACCGCTGATCGTGAACAGCAGGGCGCCGTTGAAGCCTTCGATCTTTTTCGGGTCAAGCTGCACCGCACTGGGCAGCTCGCGCTCGAACCATTCGCGGGGTTCTGCAATGGGCATGCTATCCTCCTTTTCCGTCTGTCAGGAACGCGCCGCGGCTCTGTCCAGGGCAGGCTCGTTCCACGCCCCCTCGCGGGCACCTTTTTCCTTCGTACCTTCCTTCTCCTCTTCCAACAGATGGCGCAGCGCGCGCTCGCCGAAATCGAGATGCTGGGCAACGGCGCGCCGGGCCTTTTCCGGGTCGCGCGCGATGATGGCCTCGACGATGGCCACATACTGCTTGAACAACTTGCCGAAGATGCGCGGGGCGAACGACAGCTTTTCGCGGCTGTACGGAAAGGCGCCCTCGACGATCGTCCACAGCATACGCATGAGGTACGCGTAGATGCTGTTCTGGGTCGCTTCGGCGATACGGAAGAAGGTCTTGGCGTACAGCTCGGCGCCCTCGGGTGAAAAGATGGACCGCCCGCTCGCGGCCAGCGCATGCGCCTGCTGCAGGTACTCGCGCAGCTGTGCGATCTGCCGGTCGCTGGCGCGCTCTGCGGCCAACGCCGCGCCTTCCGGGTCGACGCGACGGCGGACCTCGAACAGCTCGAAGATCTTCTCCGGGTGGCGCTCGAGCATGCTGAGCACCGGCTCACCCAGCGGGGAAGGAATCATCGAATGCACGAAGCTGCCTTCGCGGGGTCGGATCTCGATATAACCCATCGCTTCCAGCACGGTGAGCGCCTCGCGCAGAGTCGGGCGGCTGACGCGCAGCGTCTCGGCAAGCTCCTTCTCCGTCGGCAGACGCTGGCCGGGCGCCAGTTTCCCATCGACAATCAGGTTCTTGAACTGCTCGACGACCTTGTGCGAGATCTTGACGTTCTTCTCAATCGGTCCAAGTTCGTTCATTGACGCGGTGTTCCTTTCACTCCACACTCGTTGCGTGAGGGGCCGCTGCCGGAGGGACACGACGCCGCAGGAAGGCGCGCACACGGTCGCGATGATCAGCGGACTGCAAGCACAGACTCTGTGCGGCGGCTTCCGCTTCGAGCGCATCTTCCAACGTGCCATGGCCTGTGGAGCGGAGGGCCGCGCGTCCGAGACGAATCGCGAGCTGGGGTGCCGTTGCGATCTGTGCCGCCACCGCCGTCGCGCCCTCGACCAGCTCGCGTGCGGGGACGATGGTATCGACCAATCCGATGGCCAGCGCTTCGGAGGCGGTGAGTCGGCTGTTGCGCCAGAGGTGGTAGCAGGCGCGTGAGACGCCGGTGATGCGCGGCAGGAAGTAGGTGGCGCCCAGATCCGGAATCAGCCCCATCCCGGTGTAGCCAAACGTGATGGTGGCATCCTCGGCAGCGATCCTGATGTCGCACGCCAGCGCCAAGCTCAACCCGCCACCGCTTGCGGGCCCGTTGATCGCGGCCACGGTCGGGATGGCCAAGCCGTACAGGCGCAGCACGACGTCGCGCCCGAGGCGATCGAAACGCTCCCGTTGCTGCGGGGCGCTCCAGCTGGTGCGCTCCCCCAATCCCTCGACGTCGCTCCCCGCGCAGAATCCGCGGCCGGCTCCGGTCAGTACCAATACCCGGCTGTCTGCATCGGCGCCGATGGCGCGCAACGCTGCGCCCAGCTCTTCGAAGCTTTCTTCCGTCAGCGCGTTGAGACGCGCCGGGCGGTTCAGCTGCAGCCACGTCACCGCTCCGTGGCGCTCGATCAGCAGCGTGTGAAATGCCGGCCAACTCATACCGTCAAGCCAAGGATGCGTTGCGCGTTCTGCCAGTAGATCTTGTCGAGGATCGCCGGCGGATAGTTCTCCGCTTCGTAATCAGCGAACAGCCGCTTGTGGCTGATCAGGGGGTAATCGCTGCCGAACATCACCTTGTCTTGCAGCCTGCCGCGGATCTCGCGCTTGAGGGAATCCGGAAAGTACTTGGGCGACCAGCCGGAGAGCTCCTGAAAGACGTTGCCCTTGTGCAGCAGCACGGCGATCATCTCCTCCTGCCATGGCCAGGCGGGGTGGCAAGCAATGATCGTCAGGTCCGGGAAGTCCGCGGCGACGTCATCGATGTACGGGATGGGCTGCGTGTGCTTGAGCTTGATGCCCATGCCCCCCGGTGTGCCGGCCGCCAGGCCCGTGAAGCCGGTGTGAAACTGCACCGGAGCCTTGAGCGCCACGCAGGTCTCGTAGATCGGGTAGAAGCGACGGTCGTTGGGGAAAAATCCCTGGGCGGTTTGCTGGAACTTGAGGCCGATGAGGCCCAAATCCTTCACCGCGTGCTCCAGTTCCCGGACGGCCATCTCCCCTTTCCAGGGATCGATCATTGCCCACGCGCCGGCAAACGCGTCGGGGTGATCTTTCACCACCTTCGCCACGTAGTCGTTCGAGGTGCGGGGCATGCCTGTATTCGACTCGGCATCCCACGCCACGATGAGACCCTTCACGCCTGCGTCGACGAAGTCCTTGGCCATCTCGGCTTCGGTCTTGATGGTCACCTTGAAGCGGTAGTGTTTCTCCAAAGCCTCGTTGTACTTGGCGAGACTGTCGGCCCAGGGCTTCGTGCTGATGTGTGCGTGGACGTCCAGTACGGTCATAGGAGCTTCCTCTACAGTTCGTGTTCGGCTCCGCTGATGGTGTACTCCTGGCTCAAGCCCAGGTCAGCGATCGCCTGTTCGCGCAACAGGAACTTGCGTACTTTTCCGCTGCCGGTCATCGGGAAGTCGTTCACGAATCTCACGTAGCGCGGCACCTTGAAGTTGGCGATACGCGGAGCGGCGAAATCGATGATCTCTTGCGCCGAGCACTGCGCGCCCCGGCGCAGCTCGATGAAGGCCATGCCCACTTCGCCGAGACGGTGATCGGGTACGCCGACCACCTGCGCCTGCTTCACCTTCGGGTGCGTGTGCAACAGGTTCTCGATCTCCACCGGGTACACGTTGAATCCGCCGGCCAAGAACATGTCCTTCACCCGGCCGGTGATACGGAGATAGCCGTCGGCATCGAGCACGCCGAGGTCCCCGGTGTGGAACCAGCCGTCGGCATCGATTGCCTCGCGCGTCTTCTCCGGCATGTCGTAGTACCCCTTGCCGACGCAGGACCCGGGCAGGACGTCGCCGAGACAGATCTCCCCCTGCTCGCCCGGGACGCTCTCCCCGCCCGTCCGCGGATCGACCACCCGCACGCGCGCCTGCGGCAGCGGGGTCCCCACGCTGCCGCGCTTCAGCTCGTGGGGATCGTCGATGCGCGTGGTCGTGGCGATGCCGCCGCACTCGCTCAGACCGAAGACGTTCAGGATCTCGGTGCAGCCGAGCTCGCCGATGATGCCATCCATCGTGGCGCCCGGCAGTGGCGAGCCGCCGACGATGCCGCCGAGGAGCGAACCCAAATCGAACTGCGCCCGCCGCCGGTCATCGAGGTAGGAAATGAAGTATGCGGGTGAACCGAAGAGATGCGTGATCCGTTCTTCGGTGATGGTGGTGAACGCCTGCGCCGTATCGAACACCTCTTGCAGGACCACCGTCGCACCGCGCAGGAACGACAGCGCGCCGACGAACATGCAGCCGAAGTTGCTGAACAACGGCAGGTTCAACAGGCAACGATGGGTCTCGCGCAAGCCCATGCGTTCCGTGGTGTTGTAGATGCTGGCCAGATTGTTACGGTGCATCGACAGGCCGCCTTTGGGGAAGCCGGTGGTACCCGAGGTGTAGACCATGTTCATGACATCGGACGGATCGACAGCGGCTTGGACCGCCGGCAATTCCTGCAGCCAGCGGCTGCCGCCCTCGGCCAGCGAGTGGAAATCGATCATATTGCGGTGCAGCCGACGACTGAGGCAGACGACGTTGCGCAGATGCGGCAGCGCGCCGGCCTGGAGATCGCCCGGCCGCGCCTCGTCGAGTTCGGGACAGATGGCGCGCAGCATGCCGAGCGCATCGATCTTGTCCAAAAACTCGTCGTTGAAGATCAGCGTGTTGCTGGCGGACTGCGCCAGGGCGTAGGCCGTCTCCTCCTTCTTGAAGCGCGTGTACACCGGGACGAGGATGGCACCGATCTTGTACACCGCGAACTGCGCCACGATCCATTCGGGGCAATTCGTCATCCACAGCGCGACACGCGCGCCCTTGCTGACGCCGTGCGCGAGCAACCCCGACGCGAACCGGTCCACCCGCTCCCGCAGCTGGCGATAGCTGATACGCTGCGGCCCGAACACCACCGCTTCGCGCTCCGGCCACCGCGCGGCCACCTCGTCGAGCACCGTCCCCCAGCTGCGCTGCGTGGCCGTGTACCACTCCGGCAACGGCGCCGCCGTCATGGCTGATTCTCCATGTCGAAGGCATGCGCGGCGCGCGGATCGATGTCCTTGGCGATGAAGAACACGCGCCGCGCCGGCAACAGATCTCCGACCTTGACGGCGCTGCCGGGAATGCGCGCTCTGGTGACCCGCCAGACGATCTTGCCGTACTCGGAGGTGGTGCTGCTGTGCCGTTTGACCTTGCGGACTTCGAATGCGAGCAAGCCGTTCTCGAACTGAAAGGTGACCTTTTCCATGGCTCTCTAGATCTGTCGCGCCCAGTGCGACGCTTCGTGAATGGCCGCGCCAATCGAGCGCGGCTGCAGGCAATCGCCGATGGCGTACAGCTCGGGAACTTTGCCGACGAGGGCCTCCTTCAGAAACTCGTTCGGCAGCCGTCCGCAGGTGAGGATGACGTTGTCGGCGGGCAGCACCTCCTCGGCGCCGTGTTTGTCGATGATGCGCACACTGCCGCAGTTGATCTCGATCACCTTGCGGTGCAGCCGCAGCCGCACCCCCTCTTGCGGCAGATACTCCTGGGTGAGCATTTGGATGCGCGAGGGATCCAGGAGGTAGGGCGCTTTCGCGAGGTTCCCGGTTTTCTCGATCAACGTCACCTCCTTCTTCTGCCGCGCCAAGGACAGCGCGATTTCGGCGCCCTCGACCGCCCCGATGACCACCAAGCGCTGGCCGAGTTCGACATTCCCGGCGAGGTAGTCTTCGTACTGATGCACGATCGGGTTGAGGACGCCGTCGATGGCGGGCCAGTTGGGCACGGAGCCCGTGGCGACGACCACGACGTTCGGTTGCTCCGTCTCGACCATGTGTGGTGTCACCTCACGGTTGAGGACGACGCGCACCCCGAGCCGTTCCATCTCGTGACGCAAGTAGATGATGATGTTGCGCAGCTCACGCGTGCGCAGGTGCGGGAAGGCCGACGCCAGCTTGACCAGACCGCCGAGGCGGTCGGATTTCTCGTACAGCGTGACGTCGTGACCACGCTCGGCTGCCACGCGGGCGAACTCCATCCCGCCCGGCCCACCTCCGGCAACCAGCACCTTCTTGCGCTGCAACGGCGGCCGCCAGTGGTAGTACTCCCGTTCCTTGCCGTAGCCCGCATTCACCGCGCACTTGGCGCTCTCGTTGCGGAAGAACGCCGTGGCCAGACACCAGTTGCATGACAGGCAGCGGCGGATGTCGTCGTAGCGCTTGGCCAGCAGCTTGCGCGGGAAATCCGGATCGGCGGTGATGGCCCGACCCAAGGCCACCAGGTCGGCGCGGTTGCTGAGGATGATGTCCTCGACCAGCCGCGGCTCGGACAGCTTGCCCACCGTCATCACCGGCAGTGATGTGCGGGCTTTGACGGCGGCGGCGTAGTCCACCAGCACGCCTGGCTGGAAGTAGACTGGGGGAGTCAAGAATGCCAAGCCCTCGTTCGAGGTGACCCCGCCGGTGGAGACGTCCAGGCAGTCCACGCCGGCGTCGTTGAGGACGGGCACCACCTCCTCCAGCGTGTACTCGAAGTCATAGCCCTCGATCCCGCAGTACTCTTCGGCGCTGAACCGCCAGATGATCGGGAAGTCGGGGTGGGTGTGCGTGCGAACGGATTTGATCAGGCGCTTGGCGAACAGCAGCTTGTCCACACCCCACTTGTCCTCGCGCTTGTTGAACAGCGGCGAAACGAACTGGTGCGGAAGGCCACCGTGGCAGGCGTGGATGTTGACGGCGTCGAAGCCCGCTTCCAGCGCGCGGCGCGCCGCCACACCGAAGTCTTCGATGATCTGCTCGATCTCGCCGTCGCCCAGAGCCCGCGAGCGCATACCCGGGACAAATGGGAGCGGCAATTCGCTGGGCGCCACCGGCCGCTCGCCGCCGAGGCACTCGGGCCGCGCAATGATGCCGCCGTGGAACAGCTGAATCGCCGCCTTGCAGTCCGCCAGGTGGATCGTGTACGCCAGGTCCGCCAACCCTGGCACGAAACGGTCCTCGTCGATGCGTGGCAGGCGGCGAAAAGCGACGCCGTTCTTCGACACCGCGGTGTTGGCGACGGTGATCATCGCCGGCCCCCCGCGCGCTTCGGCGGCGTAGCTGTCGAGGTAGTCCTGGCGCACGTAGCCGTCCTCGACGCCGAAGCAGCGATACATCGGCGCGTTGACCAACCGATTCTTCAGCTTGAGTTTCTCGCCGAGGCGGATGGGATCAGCCAGGGTGGCCACGACGCCCCTCTACCACTCGAACCAGCGCGGCCCCTCGACGGCATCGATCAGGCGCGGGTAATCGTAGCTGTTGTAGAAGATCCCGCACTTATGGCAGGAGGCGCGCTTACGCGGATGGGTGAGCTGGTAGAAGTTGTACTTCTCCATCAGCCGGTGGTGCTCGAGACTGACC
The DNA here is from genome assembly GCA_044450645.1 of Binatia bacterium. Lineage (GTDB taxonomy): Bacteria > Desulfobacterota > Binatia > HRBIN30 > HRBIN30 > JAGDMS01. The sequence goes on along the minus strand of JBIOJG010000002.1, from coordinate 193,452 downwards.
CGCAGGTAATACTCCGTCGGCAGCATTGGCAGCTCCATGTCCGAAAACAACGAGCCCGGCGAACACCGCCAAAACTGGTAGAAGGGCAGAATCCCGTGCTGCAGACACCACTCGAAACCTTCAACCACCGATGCCAACGCCTCGTCCTCGCTGGTGAAGCCCTCGGGGATGGCGAGTTCCGGGCCGATGACAAAGTTGGTGCTGAGATAGCCGTTGCCGAAGATCTCGACGCCTTGCAGCAGCAGATCCTTCCAGCGCTGGTAGCCCACCGTGCGTGCCTTTCCCGGGCAAATCACGTCGAACAGCTTCGGGTCCCAGACCTCGATGTTCCAGGTGGCCCAGTCGAAGCCCATGGCCTTGGCGCGCCGGGCGTCGGCTGGCTCAAGCACCTGGGTGCCGAGCAGGAACGCGGCTCGCCGACCCGCGGCGGTTGCCCGCAACGCCTCCAGCGTGCGCAGATAGATCTCGGCTTCTTTCGTCCGGTTCCATAACGCCCCGGCGACGATGATATGGGCATGCTCGCAGGGCGCCGCGTCGGGACCGCTAAAGGCGATCTCGAACGCTTCGACCAGCTGCTGGGTATCGGCCGCCACGTTGGTGCGAAAGCCGGCTGCCTTCGCCAACTCGAAAGTCGGATTCCAATCGCAGTAGCGGCACTGTTCCCCGTTGCGAAAGTACTCGCAGTAATCGAGCGGCACGATGCCGGTGGCATGGCACGGCCCGACCTCGAAGAGCACGGCGGTGATCGGGGTGGAGTCGGACAGCGTTCGCCCGAGCCACGAGGCCTTGCGAGAAAAAAACACCTCTTCGAGCGGGTGTTCACCGCCGTACAACGTGAAGCGCCCGTCTCCTCCCACCCGGATCGTATACGGGCTGTCGAGATCGATGATCAGCTTCACGTAGGTCTGGTCGTGAAAGTAGAAGCTCCACGGCAACTGTACCGGGCTCCCCGCTTCGGCATCCGACACGACGTCGTGATGGAACTTGAACCCCCGGACGGTGTCGGAGATGCCGTCGGTGCCGACGGCCTTGAGGTCGTCGGTGTAGTTGATCCCGCGCGTCAGCAGATCGGTCTTGAGGATGATGCTGCGCGGAATCCTCGGGTAGCGCTCACACAGCCGCGCCAGTAGGTCCGCCCCGCCATTCACCTTCCCGGTCGCTTCACTCATGGCAGCTTGTCTGACCAGCAGCCATAGCCCCTTCACGGAGCAGTTGTCAAGATCTTTTCGCATTTCCAGTACTCGACGTCTGGCGTCGCACAGAAGCCGCTTGACGAAATCTCGCTCATGGGTTATTGGTCTGACCAGCTATCCAGAGGGCGTGATGAGACGGCGACTGCAGAAGTTCGTGGAGGCGTCTTCCGACACCTGTTGGCTTCCCGTCCGCGCGCGCTGCGAGTGCACCGCCGGTCGGACATGAGCGCGCCGGAAAGCCTCATCGAACAGGTCCGAGCCAAGGCACGGCAAGAGCCCGAGGCTGAGTTGTTCGTCGGCCGAAACGGGCACCGAACGTGGGCCGAGTTCGACCGCCGTACGAATCGGTTGGCGCAGGCGCTGCGGCGCCTCGGCCTTGGGAAAGGCGAGCGTGCCGGCATCCTCGCCGCCAACTGCCCGGAATGGATGGAAGTGTTTTTCGCCGTACACAAGGCGGGCGGCGTGGCGGTGCCGCTCAACGAACGGCTCACCAGCGGAGAGCGACAGCGCCTGCTCGATGATGCCGGCGTCAGCGTCCTGGTCGGCGAGCCCGAGCTGCTGGCAGCCACGGCGTTCTCCGGTCCGACACTGGCGCTGGGGCCAACCTACGAGAGCCGGCTCACCGGCGAAAGGGATGAGGTCATTGACGCGGTCACCCAGCTGGACGAGCTGGCGGTGATCGCCTACACGAGTGGCACCACCGGAACGCCCAAAGGCGTCATGTGGTCGCACCGGGCCCTCTTCTGGAGCGCTCAGTTTAATCCCTTTCCAGCCGCGGTGGCTGGCGGCAGGCGGATCCTGGTGTGTGCGCCGCTCTATGCCGGTGGAGCCATCTTGATGGCGTGCAACGCGCTCGCCATCGGCGCCACCACCATCATCGAGCGGTTCACGCCGGAGGGAACTCTCCGGACTTTGGCCGAAGAGCGCATTGAGTTCACCGGCCTGGTGCCGACGATGATCGCGCTGCTGACTGACGCCGCGCCGCTCGGATGGCGGGCACCGTGCCTGCGCCGCATCTACTACGGGGCCGGTACGATGAGCGCGCAGCTCTTCACGCGGGCCCGCCAGCTCTTCGGGTGCGAGTTCCAGCAGTGTTACGGGATGACGGAAACCTGCATCGCCGGTACCCGTCTCGAGCCCGCCGAACACAGCCCCGACGCGCTCGGACGCCTGGCGTCGGCGGGAAAGCCCATGCCGGAAGTAGAACTCAAAGTCGTCGACCAGGACGGCGCCGAGCTGCCATCCGGAAGCGCGGGCGAGGTCGTCATTCGCAGCCCCGGAAACATGCTCGGCTACTGGCGCCGCCCGGAACAGAACCGGGACGCGTTCCGCGACGGCTGGCACCGGACACGCGATATCGGATGGTTAGATGCGGACGGCTACCTCTATCTCGTCGACCGCAAGGACGACATGGTGAAATCCGGTGGCCTCAACGTCTCACCGGCCGAGGTGGAGGAGATCCTGACCGCGCATCCGGCGGTGGCAGAAGCGGCGGTGATCGGCTTGCCCGATGAACGGTGGGGGGAACGGGTTGCGGCGATCGTGCGCACGCGTAGCGGTGAGGCGCTGACCGAGCAGGAACTGACGGCCTTCTGCCGGGCGCAGTTGGCCGACTACAAGACGCCGCGCACGGTCATCTTCACGGATATGCTGCTTCCACGCACGGGCCTGGGAAAGCTCAGCCGCCGAATACTGCGAACGCAGTACGGCAGCCGGACGCCAGGACGGGAGTGAAGGAACGACTCTATGGATTTCGAATTCTCGGCCGAGCAGGAGATGTTCCGCAGAACGATTCGCAACTACGTCCGCAAGGAGTGTCCCCCGGAGAAGGAGCGTGAGCGGGAGGAACGGGGAGAGTTTGCGGCAGACCTGTATGGGAAGATGGCGGCGCTCGGTCTGCTCGGAGTCCTCGTTCCGCAGGAGTACGGCGGCCTCGGGGGTCAGACTCTGGATGCCATCCTCCTGCTGGAAGAGCTCAGCTACGGGAGCCAGTCCTCCGCCGGCGCCTTTGCGTTTTGCAACCTCTACGGTGTCACCAAGATCCTCTACAACGGCACCGAGGAGCAGAAGCGCGAATACCTCCCGAAACTTGCGTCCGGCGAGATCAAGATGTGCGTGGCGTGCACCGAGCCCGACGCCGGGACCGGCATCGGAGGCATCCGGACAAAGGCGGTGATGAACGGCGACAATTTCGTGATCACCGGGACAAAAACCTTCATCAATAACGCCCATGTCGCCGATTGCCTGATCACCGCATGCGTCACCGACAAGAAAGAGGAAGAGTACAAGAACATGTCCCTGGTTATCCTGCCCACGAATGACAAGGGCATCCGGACCAGCCCGATCCGCAAGATGGGCAACCGCGCCACGCCCTCCTGCGAGGTGGTGATCGAGGATGTGGTTGTCCCACAATCGAACTTGCTGGGCGGCATGACGCAGATCAATCTCGGGTGGCGGGCCATGCGCAAGACGTTGGACATGGAGCGCACCATCTTCGCCGCCGGCTGTGTCGGCCTCGCCCAGGCCGCGTACGAGGAAGCGCTCCAATACGCCAAGACCCGCCGCCAGGGCGGCGTGCCTGTGGGCGATTACCAAGCGGTGATGCACAAGCTCACCGACATGGCCGTCAAGGTCCACACCGCGCGGCTGCTCGTCTACCACACGGGATGGATGCTCGGACAGGGCTGGCCCGCCGCCGCAAACGCTGCGATGGCAAAGGTGTATGCCTCCGACGTCTGCAAGCAGGTGTGCCTCGACGGCCTGCAGATCATGGGCGGTGCGGGGTACGTGTGCGAATCCAACATGCAGCGATATTTGCGAGAGGCAGTACTCAACACGATCGTCGGCGGGACCAACGAGGTGCAACGAAACACGATCGGAATGGCACTGGAGCTCGGGCTGCCGCGGCAGACGCGGATGCGCTGAGCGGCGGTTGCACCGGCCGAAGAATGGAGGGACTCAGGTGAACGACTTGAGCGGGATGAGCGCAGGATCTCAGATGTGGGAAATCAACGATCTGATGAAGAAGTTCCCCCGCTACCCACGCAGTAAACTCATCCGCGCCGCGGTGCTGCGCGACGGCGTCAAGTTCACGCCAAACCTCGTCGACCTCGCCTCGTGGGCACTGCCGCAGAGCAACTGGGTGCTCGAATACACCCATTACAAGCATGCCAAGGAAAAGGTTGAGAAGTACATCACGGAGCAGGCACTGGACCAGGAAAGCGCGGATCTGGCCCGTCACGGTTGGGTGCAAACACCGTCGGGCTTCCGCTTCCAGGATTACACTTACATCCAGATCGGGTTCAACGATGACAGTCCGTGGGAGCTGCGAACCGAGTGGCTCGGTTCCACTTTCTCCGTAGCCGGAATGGGAGGGGAGCGCTATTTCCTCTACTACGGCGACGAACGGGTGGAGGAAGTCGTCTTCGAGAAGCGGCCCAAATGGCTGACCGAGAAAACCTCGGACGGCAAGACGTTCTCCAGCGTCATGCAGCTCATCTCGGCACAGGTGTTCAACGCCTGCGTGCTGCGACACTGCGAGTATTTCAATAACAGCACGCACTGCCGCTTCTGTTCAATGACCGGAGGAAGCCAGGCCCTCAAGAAGGTCGGGATTCAACACCAGATGGCGCTCAAGCCCGAGCATGCCGTCGAAGCGTTCGAAGCCGGCCAGAAGGAGACCGGCGTCAACGTCATCCTGCTGAGCGGCGGCAGCCTCTTCGACCAGGACAAAGAGGCAGAGGCGTATTGCCGGCTCACCAAAGTATTGGCCGATGCGCGAGAAGATCTGCGCGCCGAGACCTACCTTCTCGCTGGCACCACGGCGTTCGAGGGCGACAAGGCCCGGCAACTTCGTGACCTCGGACTCGATCTGCTGATGTACGACCTGGAGGTGTGGGACCCCGAGGTCTTTGCGTTCGTGTGCCCGGGAAAATCGGCGCACATCGGCAGGGATCGATGGCTGCAGCGACTGCTGGACGCGCAGGCGGTCTTCGGAAAAGGCCGGGTGGGAACGAATCTCGTTCTGGGAGCCGAGTTGGCCCAGCCCGGCGGATTCAAGAACGAGAGTCAGGCGCTCGCGTCATGGAACGAATGCTTCGAGTGGTGCCTGTCCAACGGCATCGTCCCCATGCTGACGATCTGGCAACCGTCTGCCGGCTCGCAGTTCGAAGGCGCCAGAAACACGGCTTCGATTGAGTACCTCTTGGAGGTCGGCGCGCTGCGCCGGGCGGCCATGAAGCGATACGACATGTTCAGTCACTGTATTGATATGTGGAAGTAATCTCACGCTCGCGATTTCCTCACGGGAAGGAGGCAGGATGTTGCAAACGCCAGACGGGCTGACGTCGGAAGAAGAGGCGTTCAGGGACGAGGTGCAGGAGTTTGCGAGGAAAGAAATTCTGCCGTTGGCCAGGCAGATCGATCAGGAAGATCACATTCCGATGGATCTGCGGAAGAAGATCGCCGCGAAGGGTTGGTACGGCATCCTGTGGCCGAAGGAGTATGGAGGCTACGGCGGCACGATCATGAAGTTCTGCCTCGCCTCGGAGCAGCTCGCCTACGCCAGCGGCGGCGTCGGAGCGACATTCAACGCCACGGTGCTGTGTGGTGTGCCGATTCTCTACTACGGCACGGAAGCGCAGAAGCGAAAGTTCGGCACCCGGCTGATCCGGGGCGATTGCGTCGCCGGCTCGATCGGCATCACCGAACCGGACGCCGGCTCGGACGTGTCTGCGTTGGCCACTTCCGCCGTCCGCGAGGGAGACTATTGGATCGTCAATGGGAACAAGCGCCACATCGACAACGTCGGCGCGGCCGAACTGTTTAGCTTTTGGGCGGTCACCAACCCGAAGGCGGAACCCAAACACCGCGGCTTCAGTACCTTCGTGGTGGAAAAGGGGACTCCTGGATTCGACACGTTGGTGACGCGGTACATCGGCCTCAAGGGCCTCGAGTGCGGCGAGATGCACTTCGACCAGGTCAAGCTGCCCGCGGAGAACCTGATCGGCGCGGAAGGAGACGGCTTCTATCACATCATGCGGCTCTTCGAGTTTGCGCGCACCGGAGCCGGCGGATGGGGCGTGGGCGTGGGGCAGGCGTGTCTGGACGAAGCGATTGACTACGCCATGCGCCGCGTGCAGTTTGGGCAGCCGATCATTCACCTGCAGGGGATTCAGATGATGATCGCGGATATGGTGATGGACCTGGAATTGATGCGCATGCTGTCCTACCGCGCGGCCAGGATCGGGGACGCCGGAGCGAAGGCGGAGCGGGCGGTGACTGCGACCAAGCTTTTCTGCAATGAAGCCCTGTTCCGCATCGCCAATGCGGCGCTGCAGATCCATGGGGCCAATGGGTACAGCGAAGATTACGCGGTGGAACGACATTTCCGCGATGCGCGCGTGCTCCCCATCGGCGAAGGGACCACGCAGGTCATGAAGCTGCTGCTCACCAAGATCGAGCTGAAATCGCGATACGGACAAACCCCGTCCCCCCGCTAGAGGTCGATGCCGATGGAACAACCAGTGACAATCGAGCGTGACGCCATCGACGATTTTCGCACGGCGATCCGGGAAATTCCGGATTTCCCGAAAGAGGGGATCCTGTTCTACGACATCACGACGCTGCTCAAGGATGCGTATTGCTTTCAGCGCGCCATCGACATCCTGGCCGCGCCGCATATCGGCACCGCGCTGGACTACGTCGTGGGCATAGACGCCCGCGGCTTCATCCTCGGCGCGGCGCTGGCGTACAAGCTGTGCAAAGGGCTGGTGCTGGTCCGCAAGAAGGGCAAGCTGCCGGCACGCACTCGCACCGCAAGCTATGCGCTGGAGTACGGGGTCGATGAAATCGAGATGCACCACGATGCCTTGCCCGCGGGCGCGCGCGTCGTCATCGTCGATGACCTGCTGGCCACCGGCGGCACCGCCGCAGCCACGGTTCAGCTGGTGCGTGACTCCGACGCTCACGTGGTCGAATGCGCGTTTCTGGTGGAGTTGGAATCACTCGGCGGCCGCAAGCGCCTCGATGGCTGCCGCGTCGTGTCCCTCGTGCGCTATCCGTAACCGGAAGGAGGATTGATATGAGCTGGGGCATGCAGCATCGTTTGGCGAACATCATTCCGCCGGGGACCGGCCGGGCGGTGATGCTGGCCGTCGACCATGGGTACTTTCTGGGACCGACCAGCGGGCTGGAGAAGCCGGGGCAGACCGTGGCGCCCCTGCTGCCGTACGCCGATTCGCTGATGCTGACCCGCGGCGTCCTACGCCAGTGTGTGGATCCAGCCAGCCGCGTTTCCATCGTGTTGCGGGTCTCCGGCGGCACCAGCGTCCTCACGGAACTCTCGAACGAGGAGATCACCGTGTCGATGGAAGACGCCGTCCGGCTGAATGTCTCGGCGGTCGCCCTATCGATCTTCGTCGGCTCCGAGAACGAGCGGCGCACGCTGGCGAACCTTGCCAAGCTGGTCGACCTCGGCGAGCATTACGGCATCCCGGTGCTGGCCGTCACCGCGGTTGGCAAGGACATGGCGCGTGACGCCCGTTACCTCGCCCTCTGTTGCCGCATCGCCGCGGAGCTTGGCGCGCGCATCGTGAAGACCTACTACTGCGAAGGCTTCGACGAGGTCGTTGGCGGCTGCCCGGTGCCGGTCGTAATCGCCGGCGGGAAGAAGATCGAGGAGCGAGCCGCGCTGAAGCTGGCGTATGACGCCGTATCGCACGGTGCGGTTGGCGTGGATATGGGCCGCAACATCTTTCAGTCGGAACACCCCGTCGCGATGATCCGCGCCGTGCGCCAGGTCGTTCACGAGCGCAAGACGCCGGAGGAGGCCTACCGCTTCTTCACGGGAGCCCGATCCACCGCCGCGTGAGCGCCGCCATGCCGTTGTTCATCTTCATCGGCCACGACGGGCCGGAGGGATTGGAGCGGCGGAAGGCCCACCGCGAGCGCCATGTGGCGCACCTGGAGCATCTCTACAACGAGGGACGACTCGTATTCGGTGGGCCGATCCGCGACGCATCCGACCGCTCCGTGGGCGCGGTGCTGGTGATCGAGGCACCCGATCTCGCCGCGGCGCGGGGCATCGTCGATCAGGATCCGTACGTTGTCGCCGGCGTGTTCGAGAACGTCACGCTCAGCCGCTTCGTGCGCGCATTTCCGCGCTGAACTCATGCAAAGCCGCTGGGACGAAACCGCCGCCGCCGCCGCCGTTGAGCGTTGGGGCGATCCGTATGGCGCCGACGTCGCCCTGCTGGTGTATGCCTCACGGCTCATCGGCGCCGACAGTAATTTCGTTTTGCATGGCGGCGGCAACACCTCGCTGAAGACGTCCGTCCAGACCGTGTGCGGCACCACGATCCAGGCGTTGTTCGTGAAAAGCTCCGGTTCGGATCTGCACAGCATCGAGCCCACAGGGTTCACGGTGCTGGATCTCGCGCCTCTACAACGTCTGCAGCAACTGGAGGCGTTGTCCGAGGCTGAGATGACCAACCAGCTGCGGGTGAACCAACTCGATGCTTCGGCGCCCTCGCCTTCGGTGGAAACGCTGCTGCACGCCTTCCTGCCGCCGCGCTTCATCGACCACTCGCACGCCAACGTGCTGCTGTGCCTCAGCAATCAGCCGAACGGCGAGCAACTCTTGCGTCAAGCGGTCGGCGACGCAGTGACCGTCCTGCCTTACATCACGCCGGGCTTTCCGCTGGCGAAGGAGGCGGCGCGCGCCTACGCGCAGCGGCCCGACGTCAGGGGCATCATCGTGGCGAAGCACGGGCTCTTCACCTTCGCTGATGATGCCGCCACGGCGTACGCGCGCCACAGCGAGATCGTCAGTGCGTGCGAACGGTTTCTGGCGGCGCGGCAGCCGAAGCGGTTGTTCACGCCATGCTACCGCGTCGATGCGCGGCCGGCCGAACTGGCGGCGCGGGCGGCGCCGGTCCTGCGCGGCCTTGTGGCCGAGCGCACCAAGGACGACGACATGCCGTATCGGCGGTTGTTGCTCGATTGGCGAGCCGACGATGAAGTGCTGGCGTTCGTCAACAGCGCCGAGGCAGGCCCCCTTGCCGCCACCGGCCCGTTGACACCGGACCATGTGATTCGGACCAAGCCGTTCGCGCTGTACGTGGCCGATCCACACTGGGATGATGCGCAGGGGTTGCGGCAGCAGCTGGCGCGAGCGGTGGAGGAGTTCGTCGCGCGTTACGAGATGTATGCGAATCAGAACGGCGGCCACACGCACCGCGCCGGTGCGCGCGTGGATGCGCTGCCGCGCGTGGTCTTTCTCCCCGGCGCCGGCGCCTTCTGCTTCGGGAGGACGAAAAAGGAAGCACGCATCGCCGCCGACATCACCACCCAGAGTTTGAGGGTCAAGGCGATCGCACACGCCATGGGCGGATACCAGGCCGCCTCCGCCGAGCATCTGCGTGAAATGGAGTACTGGAGCCTGCAACAGGCGAAGCTTGGCAAACCGCTGGAGCGGCCCTTGGAACGGCAGGTGGTCTTGGTCACAGGGGCCGCCGGTGCGATCGGCTTTGGCATCGCCAAGGTGTGCGCCGAAGCCGGCGCGCACGTGGTCCTGACCGATATCGACGAGCGGCGGCTGGCGCGGGTCACCGAGCGCATCGAGGAAGCCCACGGCTCAGGGACGGCGACGGGCATTCCGATGAACGTGACCGACCCCGCCTCTGTGCGCGCCGCGTTCGATGAAGCCTGCCGCCAGTACGGAGGCGTCGACGTTGTCGTCCCCAATGCCGGTGTTGCGCATGTGGCGCCAGTGGCCGACCTTGATGACGCCGATCTCGCGCGCGTCATGGCCGTGAACTTTACCGGCACATTTCTTACGATCCGCGAGGGGGCGCGTGTGCTGCGGGCGCAGGGCCTCGGTGGCAACATCATCATCAACTCGTCGAAGAACGTCTTCGGCCCGGGCAAGGATTTCGGGGCCTACAGCGCATCCAAAGCGGCGGGGCACCAGATCGGGAAGGTCTCTGCCATCGAACTCGCTCAGGACGGCATTCGCGTCAATATGATCAACGCCGACGCCATCTTCGCAGAGGACGATGTCGAGTCGGGTCTCTGGGCCACGGTTGGACCGGACCGGGCACGCAGCCGCGGCCTCAAGCTCGAAGAGCTGCCCGATTACTACCGCGGCCGCAACTTGCTGCGGGCCCGGGTGACGGCGCGCCACGTCGGCAACGCCGTCGTGTTCTTTGCCAGCAATCGAACCCCCACCACCGGCGCGACGCTGCCGGTCGACGGTGGCGTGGTGGAGGCGTTTCCACGCTGAGTCGGTGGAACGACAACCGTGCCCGACAGTAACTTTGACGAACGCTGGGGATCGCGCACGCTGGTGCGGGCGCACGTTCCAGCGGCTGAAACCTACTACCGCACCCATCGCCCGCACGGCTTGGCGCACCAGTCGACTTGGCTCTGGTCCTGCGTCAACGATGACCGCGGACAGTATTACGCCATTACCCGCGAGTTCAAGGTTGAGGCGACGACCCTCGCCGTCGTCTCCCGGCTCGAGCCTGATCCATCGCGCGAGTCGGCGCGGCTCTATACCAACCTGTACCTTGGCATCGTTCTCCACGACGTCGACACCGCGGCGGGGCGCGTTCGCGTCAGCTCGTATCCGGCTAAGGGCACGCTGCCGTTCTTTGCGGAGATCCAGCCGCAGCACTATCACCACGTCGAGGCGGGTGGTGAAGTTGACCTGCACTACAGCGCGCTCGGCCCGGCGATGGAGTACTTCTGCCCGGGCGAGTTGGAAGACGGATTGTATGCCTCGGAGTTCTGCGAGGTGACCGGCAGCATGCAGGGACGGCCGGTGCGCGGTTTCGGTGGCATGGACATCGCGTGGGGTCCTCCCGGTATCGGCTGGACGCAGAGCAAGATCTACACGCTGCTGGAAGAGTACTGGGTCGTATTTGTCAACGAGTTCGACGACGGCACGCGCGAGTACGGTGTGGCCGTGGACGGCACGGCCGATTTCTCCGTCGGATTTCTGGTGCGCGACGGCGTCCCCACACATCTCGGCGGTGCGGATATCGTCATGCAGCGCAGTGCCGACGGGTTTCCAACGGCGGCGACGATTACCCTGGGGAGCGAGCGCTATCAGTTCACCACCACCGCGCGGGTCGCCCAGATCAAGGGACTCATGCAGTGGGCCAATGGCGAAATGGTTGGAGGGAACGGCGCGAAGAGCGCCCGGCGGCGATTTGCATGGATCGAATACTTCGCCAAGCAGCGCCGGGTTCACGGTTGAGAGGTATGTTATGAAGCTTGCAGGGAAGGTGGCCATCATCACTGGGACGGCATCGGGGATTGGCCGTGCCGCGGCGCAGCTGTTTGCGGCCGAAGGCGCCCGGGTCGTCGCGGCCGACATCAAGGCTGAGGGCAGCTCCGTGGTCGACGAGATCACTGCGCGAGGGGGCACAGCCACCTTTGTCGAAGGCGATATCAGCCACGCCTCGGTGGCGAACCGCCTCGTCGAAACCGCGCTCGGCACCTATCGTCGGTTGGACATCCTTTACAATAACGCCGGGATCGCGCCGCTCGGGCAGGACGGGATGATCACCAACATTGAGGAAGAGGATTGGGACTATGTCCTGCGCGTGAATCTGAAGAGCGTCTTCCTCTGTTGCAAGGCGGCGATCCCAGCGATCGCCGAAAGTGGTGGCGGAGCCATTGTCAACACCGCGTCGGTCACGGCGCTCAGCGGCCACATTGGCCAGGATGCGTACACCGCCAGTAAGGGCGCGATTCTGGCCCTGACCCGGGCGTTGGCGGTCGAGTTCGCGCCGCAGAACATCCGCGTGAACGTGATCTGCCCAGGCGTGGTGCGCACGGGAATCACCGAGCTGATGTGGTCGGATCTGGTGCCGCCGGAGGTCTTTCAAGCGGTGCAACGCGCGCACCTCACCCGACTCGGTGAGCCCGAGGATATTGCGCGAGCCGCACTCTTCTTGGCTTCGGATGACGCGGCCTTTGTGACCGGGGCGGTGTTCGCGGTCGACGGTGGCCTCAGCGCCAACGCTCCCATCAACGCGGTGCTCGGCACCGTTGGCCAGTTCTGAGGCCTTTACGCTGGCAGCACTGGGAAATCTCCGCCTGTTGGAATGCGGCACCGCTGTTGCCGGGGCATTCTGCGCCCGTGTGTTCGCGGACTTCGGAGCGGAGGTGATCAAGGTGGAGCCGCCGGGCGGCGATCCGTTGCGCACCTACGGTCCATTCCCCGGAGATCAACCGCACCCTGAGCGCAGCGCCCTGTTTGCGTACCTCAACGCCGGCAAACAGAGCGTGGTGCTGGACAACCGCAGGAGCGCCGATCGCGAGATGATCGCCAGACTGGCGAAGGCGGCGGATGTGTTCATCACCAGTTCGTCCGCTGGCGAACGGACGCAATGGGGACTCGATCCGGACGCTCTCGGCGCGACGAATCCCGGACTCGTCACCGTCTCTCTCAGCGCCTTTGGTGAACGGGGGCCGCTCAGCAAGCAACGCGCGCGCGAGATCAATGTCTGCGCCATGACGGGCGCCAGCGTCATCCTCGGCGAGCCACGCCGAACACCGCTGTCGTTTCCGTTCAGTCTGCCAGCGCTGCAAGCCGGCTTGCACGGGGCGGCAGCCGCATTGACCGCCTTGCTGGCGCGACGGCGCGACGGCCGCGGACAGTGTATCGAGGTCTCCGAAGCTGATGTGCTGGCCTACTACACCGGCGGCATGTCACTCTACATCCTGGGCGGCGGCGGAAAATGGCGGCGCCAAGGCCTCGAACGGCACGGCACCATCTATCCCTCGGGCTTCTATCCGTGCAAAGACGGCTTCATCTTCATTGCCACGCAGACACGCGCGCAGTGGAAGGGGTTTCTTCAGCTCATGGGAGATCCCGACTGGGCGCGGGAGGACCCCGTGCTCCAGGACGGCGTGGCGATCGGCTGGAAGCGCGCCGACGAGGTCGATGTGCATTTCATTCCCTGGCTGACGCAGTACACGCGAAGCGAGTTGACCGAGATGGCGCGCCAGGCGAATCTCGTCCTCGGCCCAATCAACACCGTCAGTGATCTGCCGTCCGACACCCATCTGCAAGCGCGCGATTTCTGGGGTGAGATTCAGCTTGATGGCAGGCCGCTCCGCGTTCCAGGGATGGGCTACAGAATGTCGGCGACGCCGTGGCGCATCGGCCAACCACCGAAGTTGGAAACGGCTGGCAGGGCGCGGTGCTATTCCGTCAGACAACAAAGCGTTGCCGCAACATTGCACCCCCTGCTTCCCGACAGCCGGCATCGGCCGCTTGCGGGGTACCGGGCGATCGAATTCGGCTGGAACTGGGCCGGGCCGCTGGTCGGCCAGATCTTCGCGGATCTCGGCATGGAGGTGATCAAAGTCGAGACCCAGGAACGACTCGACTTCATGCGACATTGGGCTCATGCGCACCGGTTTTTTCACAACGCCAACCGCGGCAAGCTCAGTATTGCGGTGAACCTTAAGAAGCCCGGTGGCGTGGATTTGATTCGACGCTTGGTCCGCCACGCCGACATCGTGTTCGACAACTTCGCGGCCGGCGTGATGGCGCGTAACGGACTCGACTACGAGCCGTTGCGCGCGGTGAAGCCGGACCTCATCGTCCTCTCGATGGCGATGGCTGGTCAGGACGGCCCGCTCCGGCACCTGCGCGGCTTCGCAACGATCGCAACCGGTTTTGCCGGACTCGAGGCGCTCGTGGGGTACCCGGAGACGGGGCCGACGGGTTTTCAGCTGCTGGGCATCGGCGACACCAATGCGGCGATTCAAGGCGTGGTGGCGGCGCTCACCGCGCTCTGGCACCGCGGGCGCACGGGACAGGGTCAGTTCATCGATCTGTCGCAGATCGAGGCGGCGACGACATTGATGGCGGAGCCGCTGAGTGATTTCCAGCTCAACGGTCGCGTTGCCGGCCCGCAAGCGAATCAGCATCCTTGGATGGCGCCGCATGGAATCTACCCGGCAGCCGGGCACAATCGCTGGGTGGCGCTGGCGGTTGACGGGGACGCGGAATGGGCAGCTCTGGTCCGCGCCATGGGCGAGCCGGCATGGGCCCGCGATGAGGCGCTGGTGACCGCCTCGGCGCGCCAGGCACGGCGCACCGAGATCGATGGCCACCTTGCCGAGTGGACGGCGCAATTCGATCGCGACGACGGCGTCGCACGCCTGCAGCAAGCCGGAGTGGCGGCGGCGCCGGTGCTGGAAATCGATGAGGTGCGTACGCATCCACACTTCCAACAACGCCAGCTGTCTCAAGATGTCGAAAGCTTCGAAGGCGGTCCGGCGCTGGTGTACAACACCCCGTGGCACTTCAGCGCCACGCCGTGCGGTGTGGACCGGCCGTCGCCTCGAATCGGTGAACACACCGAGTACGTATTCGAAACGTTGTTGGGAATGAGCGCCGCCGAAATCCAAGGGCTCGTCGAGCAGCGTGTGATGTGGTGACCATGGCGACGTGTGCCGCTTTTCCACCCGAGTATCGACAGCGATTTGTGGACGCTGGGCTGTGGCTGGACCGGACATTGTACGACTACTTCGCCGAGACGGTCAGACGCTGTCCCGACACCGTCGCAATCGTTGCCGGTGACCGCCGTATCTCGTTTGCCGAATGGGCGGATGAGGCCGAACGGCTCGCTGCGGGCCTCGTGCGCTTGGGGATCACTCCAGGTGACGTGGTCTCGGTTCAGCTGCCCAACTGGCCGGAGATGTGCATGCTGCAGGTCGCCCTGGCCCGCGTCGGGGCCATCATCCAACCGATGCATATCGTCTACCGCCAGCGGGAAATGAGGTCCATGCTCGAGTTCTGCGAATCGCGGGCGGTGTTCCTGCCGGCGACCTACCGTGACTTCGACTACGCCGGCGCGCTCGCCGAGGTGCGCGACGATCTTCCGGCACTGGAGTTTGCCGTGGTCGTGGGCGGCCGCTGCGGCAACTGGCCACGCTACGAAGACCTCATCGGCAGTCGCGACGGGTTGGCGGAGTATGAGGCTGCTCATGTCGTGTCGGCCGATGATGCGTTCTATCTCAACTTCACTTCAGGAACGGAAGGGGACCCCAAAGGCTTTCTCCACACCCACAACACCATCCTGAGCACGCTGAAGCGCTTCGCCAAGCTCCAGGCCCGAGTCGATGCGCGGGCGACCGCTGATGTGATCCTCGCCAACAGCCCGATGTCCCACTCCTTCGGCCATCTGACGACCTACCAGGTGCTGCTGCGCGGCATCCGCATGGTGCTGGTCGAGCGCTTCGATCCGACCGAGACATTGCGCCTCATCGAACGGGAGCGCGTGACGGCGATCTCCGGCACGCCGGCGCATCTGATCAGCCTCTTGCATCATCCGGACTTCAAAAAGTGCGACATCAGCAGCGTCAAGAGCGTGAGTGTGGGCGGTGCCCAGTGCCCTCCGCAGCTCATGGTGGACATCAAGGCGGCATTCGGCGTGGGGACCGGGAACACGTACGGCATGGGGGAGAATATCGTGCACACGCGCACGCTGCCCACTGATCCACCGGAGGTGATTCGTGACACCGTGGGGCGGCCGGTGCCTGGGGCTGAGCTGAGAATCTTCCTGGAAGATCACCAGACCGAAGCGCCGACCGGTACCACCGGCGAGATCGCCTTCCGGGGTCCTTCGCTGTTCGTGGGTTACTACAAGAATCCTGAGCTGACGCGCGCAACGCGGAACGATGCGGGGTGGTTCTTTACCGGGGATCTCGGATTCGTTGACGCGCACGGCAACCTGCATCTGGCCGGACGCAAGAAGGAGCTGATCAACCGCGGCGGAACCAAGATCTTTCCGAAGGAGATCGAAGACCTCCTGCACGCGCACCCCAAGGTCGTGAAAGCGGCAGTCGTCGGTATGCCCGACTACCGTCTCGGTGAACGCGTGTGCGCGTACGTGGTCCTGCGTGACCGAGCAACGATCACGTTGCCGGAGATCCGTCAGTACCTGACCGATCTGAAGGTAACGAAGTACAAGATTCCGGAGCGCCTGGAAGTGGTCGATGAGCTGCCGCTGACGCCGACCGGAAAGGTGAAGAAGGAGCCACTGGCGCGCGACATTGCGGAGAAGCTGGCGGCGCAGGGTGCCCCGGGATGATGACGGAAGGCGTACTGCGCGCGAGGTGACATCGTGGAATTCGGCAAGATTACTGATGACGCGATCGAGCGGCTGAAGACCCGCATCGGCGTCGAGCGCAAGGGCAGCACGATGCACCGGCACGGTCCGCTGCGTCTGACACGCGAGACCGTCCGGCGCTTCGCCCTCGGCTCCGGCGACGACAACCCGCTGTACCTCAATGTGGAGTACGGCCGCCAGAGCCGCTACGGCGCGGTCATCGCCCCGCCGAGCATCATCGGTTTCATGGAACGGTGCAACGGCGCGACCGACGGGCTGCCCGGCTGCCATACGATTTGGCGCGAAGCCGTGTACGAATGGTACCGGCCGATGCGCATGGACGATGTCCTCGACTCCAGCACGTATCTGCGCGCCGTGGATGCCATCCCCAGCAAGTTCAGCGGCAAGGCGGTACGCCAGGACTATGAGACGTTGATCTGGAACCAGGATCAGGATCGCGTGGGCAACTACAAGACCTCCTGGCACCGCTTCGAGCGCTCCGGTGCGCAACGCGAAAGCGCGAATGCCGGGCGCCCGCTCGCGCAGTACACGCGCGAGGACATCGACAAGATCAGGACCGATTACAGGAAGGAGAAACGGCGCGGCGCGGACACCCTGTGGTGGCATCAGGTGCACGAAAGCGACGACATTCCGTTCGTCGTCAAAGGCCCGACCACACAGGTCAGTAAGTTTGCGTTCGAGAGCTGGGGCGGACCGGGCGGCTGGTTCGTTGGCCACCGGCTCGCCTTCGAACTGTTCGACAAACACCCGGGCCTGCCGTTCATCAACGAGCAAGGCATCCCCGAAGCGCCGGTCGCGATTCACTGGTCGAACGAACGCTCGCAGCGCATCCTGGGCTTGCCGGGCGCCTACGAAGCCGGCTACGAGCGCACCAGCTGGATCGTGCACATGCTGATGAACTGGATCGGCGACCAAGGCTTCCTGCACCGCCTCACTCAGCGTTTCCCGGCGTTCAATCTGTTGGGCGATGCCACCTGGTGCCACGGCACCGTGAAAGAGAAATTCGTTCTCAATGGACCGATCGATGAGAAGCGCCACGCCCTGCGCTGCGACATCTGGACCGTCAATCAACGCGGCGAGACCACAACCACCGGCGAGGCTGTGGTACTTCTGCCGGCAAGGGAGTGACATGGTGCATCCGGCAATCGAGGAACTCTTCAGTCTGGCTGGTCAAGCTGCGATCGTGACCGGGGGCGGCGCCGGCATCGGCCGCGGCATCGTCCTGCGCTTGGCGCAGGCCGGCGCGCATGTCGTCGTGGCCGACCGCGACCGCGTCCGGGCCGACGCGGTCGCCGCGGAAGCCGCTGCGCTCGGTCGCTCCGCGTTGGCTGTCGAGGTCGATGTCGGCGACGAAGCGGCTGTCGCCAAAATGGTGGAGCGAACGACACAGGAGCTCGGCCGCCTGGACATCCTCGTCAACAACGCGGGGATCTACCCCGCGTGTCCGATTGCCAAGCTCACGGTTGAGGAGTGGGACCGCGTCATGGCAGTGAACCTGCGTGGCGTCTTTCTGTGTACGCGCGCTGCGCTGGCTGCCATGCGGGCGGGCGGGCGCGGCGGACGGGTGGTGAACATTTCGTCCATCGAATCCTTCCAGCCGTCACTCGTGGGGGTGGGCGCATACAGCACCTCCAAGGGCGGGCTCAACATGTTCACGCAAAGCGCGGCGTTGGAGTTCGCTCGCTACGGCATCACGGTCAATGCCGTGTGTCCCGGCGCCGTGCTCACCGAGGGAACAGCCGCCGCCTTCAAGGCCGGTCTCCAGGCCACGATGGAAGCCCGCATTCCGCTCAAGCGCGTGGCGCTGCCCGACGACGTCGCCACGGCGGTCCTGTTCTTGGCTAGTCCGGGCGCGAGCTACATCACCGGCTCGACCTTGCTGATCGATGGAGGGTATCGGCTGACGTGATCGGACGGCCTTGACACGGGCAGAGTCGGAAGACCGGCCCAAAGGAGGACGCACCATGGCGGATCAGGGAGCTTACATAAAGGAACAGAAGCTCGGCATGCTCGACCCCAACGTGATAGACAAATGGGGCGATCCCACCAAGCATCCGGAAACGCAACTGTCCCAGGATCAGATCGATCAGCTGGTGCTGGCCGGGCGCGAGATGTTCATCTCCCACCTGACCAAAGACGGTTTCCCGATCGTCACGGTGCACCTGTACTGCTTTCTGGACGGGGCGATGTGGACCACCACTGTCCGAGGGCGCGCAAAGGAAAAGGCGTACCGGCGTGATCCGAGATGCTCCCTCTGCCTTTCGACGACCGGCCTCAAGCTGCCGTTCGGAGGCGGCATCTGCATCAAGACGCACGCCGCGATCGTGGAGGACCGGGCGATCGTGGAGCGCGTGTGCCAGGAGCACGGCAAGCGTTATTACGCCGACGACAAGGTGCAGAAGCTGTTGACTGACTTGCTGTTCACGCCCAACCGGCTGGCAATCCGGTTCACGCCGCTGAAGACCATTAGCTGGGTCAATGTCGGGATGCGGCAGAGATAGTGGACAGCGGCGTGTCCGCACTTGAGAAGACCCTTGGGCGTACGTCATGGATGTTTCCCGCGGCATTTGGGTCGTTGCCGAAATCGACGGCGAACGACCGAAAGAGGTGACCACGGAAGCTCTCTGTGACGCGCGCGAGCTGGCAGATCGGATCGGTGGCGCGGTCACTGCCGTCGTTTTCGGTTCGGTTGGAGCACACGTTGCCTCGCACCTCGGGAGCTACGGCGCCGCTCGATTGCTGGTCGCCGCCGGCAGCGCCGAAGAAGCGTGTTCGGCGGAACGCTGCGCGGCAGTGCTCGGTCGTGCGCTCGATCGGGAGACGCCCCGGCTGATTCTGTTTGGTGCGACTGTACGCGGCCGTGACATCGCGTGTCGCGTAGCCGCAGCGCGCAACCTGGCCTTGGCCAGCGACTGCAATTGGGTGCGCCTGTCTCCCGACGGTGGCGTTGAAGCGGCGCGGGTCGTGTACGGGGGCAAGCTGTATGCACGCGTACGCCTCACTTCGACTCCAGCGCTGGCGAGCCTCCGACCCGGAGCCGGCGGCGTCGGCAGGCGGGCGGCGCGTCAGCCGAAGGTTGACCGGCTGCCCGCCTTGGACAGCGCACCCGCCAGGGTCGAGCATGTGGCGTTCGCCAAGGCTGATCCACGCACAGTCGACATCAGCGAGGCGGACCGAATTGTCGCCGTCGGTCGCGGAATCGGCGCATCAGAGCACCTCGATCTGTACCGGCGACTCGCGGATCAGCTCGGCGCGGCGCTGGCGGCATCGCGCCCACTGGTCGATGCCGGCTGGCTGCCGTTCACACGCCAGGTCGGGCAGACGGGCCGCGTCGTGGCGCCGCGGCTGTACATCGCGGCCGGGATCTCCGGAGCGAGCCAGCACACGTTGGGCATGAAGTCGTCGGAGTGCGTCGTGGCGATCAACCGCGACAAGGGAGCGGAGATCTTCAAGCTCGCCGACCTGAAGGCGCTGGCGGACCTCGAGGCGCTGATGCCGGAGCTGCTGCAACGGCTTGAGGCGAGGACTGCTCGATGAACCAGGAGCGCCGGTGACGATGCGAATTGCCGTGTGCGTCAAGCAGGTCCTCGACACGACGCTGCCGCTGCGCGTGGTGGACGGCGTCGTGCGGCAGGTGGCGCGGCGGCGGATCGCGCACCCGGGGCCGGCGGACTGCGCCGCGCTGGAACTGGCGCTGGCGCTGCGCGCGCGCCTCGGAGGCGAGGTCGGAGCGGTGAGCGTGGGTGAGGCGGAGGCAGAGGAGGCGTTGCGTTTCTGTTTGGCCCGGGGCGTAGATCGGGCGCTGCAGGTCCGGCGCCCCGAGCGGCTCGACCCGGTTGGAGCGGCGCGCGCCGTGTTCGGCGTGCTCGCCGCTGCACCCGTCGACCTCGTCATGGCCGGCGCCGCGAGCGGCGACGGGTGTTCCGGCCTTTTTCCGGCGGTCTTGGCGCAGGAGCTTGATTGGCCGCTCGTGACCGCCGTTGCGGCCGCCACCCCACAGAATACTGATCGACGGCAACCGGGCCGTTGGCTCACCGTGGAACGGCGCTTGGAGGGTGGTGATCGGGAGGTGGTGCGCTGCCCGCTGCCGGCGGTGCTCGCGACCGACGGTGCGGGTGTGGAGGTGCCCTACCTCGCGCTGCGGGCAATTCGCCGCGCTGCGCGCATGCCAATCGAGCAAGGCGCGGGGAGGGATAGCGATGCGGCGGGCGGCGAGCTCGTCGCCATCGAGACACCGAGACCGCGGCCGAAGCGCGCCGGCGGGCCGGACGCGCGGGTTTCGGCGATGGATCGCCTCAGCCATCTCCTCAGCGGCGGCCTGCAACCGAAACGCAGCGGCGAGTTTGTCGAGGGCAGCCCGGCCGAAGTCGCCGCGGAGATCGTGCGCTTCCTCGAGCAGCGAGGGTTCATCCGCGCGGGAGGGAACAATGGCTGACTTCGATTACCTGTTCTCGCCGATCACGATCGGTACGATGACCGTACCGAACCGCATCGCCGAGACGACGTACTCGATCAATGCAGGACGCGCGGACGGACTACCAGACCGGGCGTTCAACGAGCACCACGTGCAAAAGGCCCGTGGCGGCGTCGGCTGGATCGGCAACCAGACGTGGCTGCTGCCAACCCCGCTGCCGGCCGGGAGGGCCGATGAGTTTATCCCCGGCGCCGCTGCGACCCGGTTTGCGATCTACGAACATCCCCAGTTCGTCGAACGCGTGACGCAGTTCACCGATGCAATCCATCAGCATGGCGCGGTCTGCGTGATGCAGCTCACGCACCTGCAGTCCTTGATGTGTCCGTCGTCGGCACCGATCGCGCTCCTGTACGACCACGTGCCACACGAGCTCGAAGAGGATGAGATCCAGCGCATACTCGACACGTACTGGAAGGCCGCGGAGAAGTTCCACGCGGCGGGGGCGGACGCGGTCGAGGTCCACTGCGCCCACGAAACGTTGCCGCAGTGGTTCCTGTCGCCCTACACCAACAAGCGCACCGACCAGTGGGGTGGCGCGATCGAACACCGGATTCGCTTCGTCATCGAGGCCGTGCGGCGGATCAGGGAACACGTCCCGCCGGCGCTGAACGTGGGGTTGCGGGTGTGTGCCGACGAGTACAAGGAAGGTGGCTACGGTCTGGAAGACATGAAGGAGGCAGCGCGGCTGATCTGCGCCGCCGTTCCGATTGACTTCATCAGCGTCGACGTCGGATCTCCGTGGGGCATGCCGAGCTATGTGCCGCCGATGCAGTATCCGTTGGCTGCGTTCTCGTATGCCGCGGCAGAAATCCGACAGGCGGTCGAACTGCCGGTGCTGTACGCCGGTCGCGTCAATGACCCCGTACTGGCGGAGCGCCTGCTGGCCGAGGGGCAAGCCGACCTGATCGGCATGACCCGTGCCTCGATTGCCGACCCCGACTTCCCCCGCAAGACGCGCCAGGGACATCTGGACGAGATCCGCAAGTGCATCGGCTGCAACACGTGCATCGGACAGATGATCCACGAGGAGCGCAAGACGCCGATCTGCGCGGTCAATCCGGCCATCGGACGCGAACAGGTGTGGGCGGCCGTCGAGCCGGCGCGTTCGGCGAAACGCGTGATCGTCGTGGGGGGCGGGCCGGCCGGACTCGAGGCGGCACGCGTCGCTGCGCTGCGCGGCCACAAGGTGACCATCCTGGAGAGGAACGCCGAGATCGGCGGGCAGCTTCTCATCGCTGCCCGGGCTCCGCGGCGCGAGGGATTCCTCGACTTCGCACGCTACGCAGAGTTTCAAATGCGGCTGCTGGGCGTCGACGTGCGCCTCAATACCGTGGCAACGCCGGAGACGGTGCTCAACCTCGGACCGGACGCGGTCATCGTCGCGACGGGGTCGGTGCCGCGCACCCTGGACATTCCCGGCGCCGATCAGCCCAATGTCGTGCAGGCCTGGGACGTGCTCGCCGGCACGGCGCCGGTCGGCCAGCGCGTCGTCGTCGTATCGGAGGACGACGGCATGGAAACGCCCAGCGTCGCCGACTTCCTCGCAACCCAGGGCAAGCAGGTGGAGATCCTGCACAAGTGGTTGATGATCGGCAGTCGGATCGAGCGCTACACGACGGGGATCGTGTTCTACTGGTTGTACAAGAACGGCGTGGTGTTCAGTCCGTCGACCCGCGTACGGATGATCGACGGCAACACAATCGTGGCGTACAACGCGCACACCGGAGAGGAACGGCGAATCGAGCCCATTGACACCGTGGTGCTCTCTCTGGGCAGTCGTCCCGACAGCCAGCTACACCGGATGCTCAGGGACAAGGTGAAGGAGCTCTACGTCGTCGGCTCCGCCTTCGCGCCGCGGCGCCTCGCTGACGCGACGCAGCACGGAGCCGAGGTGGGAAGACGGGTGTAAACGGTCGCCCAGCAACTCTCTCGGAGAACGTGACACGAGGATGACACAACTCAAGCACCTGTTCAGTCCGACCAGCATCGGCCCCATGGCGCTGCGAAACCGCATCGTCATGCCCGCCATGGGAAGCAACCAAGCCGACCCCGACAGCAGCCCGTCCGACGCCGCGATTGACTATTACGCCGCCCGGGCGAAGGGCGGTGCCGCGCTGATCATCGTAGAGATCACGAGCGTCCACGCCACATCGAAGGTACCCGGCGTTCTGGCCATCGACGACGACCGCCTCATCCCGCGTTGGAGGGAGCTTGCCCGTGCCGTCCATGCCCACGGCGCCAAGATCTGGCTGCAACTCGCGCATCAAGGCCGGCAGTTGCCAGCGGTTGCCAGGGGGATTCAGCCGATGGCGGCCTCGCCGATTCCCTGCCCCATGATGAGAAGGTTGCCGAAGGAGATGACGAAGGAGGACATCGACATGATCGTCGTGTCCTTCGGTGAGGCTGCCTGGCGAGCAAAAGAGGCGGGCTTTGACGGTGTCGAGCTCCACGGAGCCCACGGCTATCTCATCTGCAACTTCTTGTCGCCGGGGTCCAACAAGCGCACCGACGAGTACGGCGGTTCGATTGCCAATCGGCTCAGGTTCTCTGTGGACATCCTGGCCAGCATTCGCGCCAGATGCGGCAGCGATTTTCCGGTCGGCATCCGACTCTCTTGCACCGAGCTGTCGAGTGGCGCTCTCACGCCGGAGGAAGTGGAAGTCATGTGTCCGATGCTGGCCGACGCTGGTTTCGACGCCATCAGCATCAGCCGCGCGAACTACGGAACGTTTCGCTGGATTGTGCCACCCGCAGGCACACCCCCTGGCCTGCTCGCGCCCTTCACCGCACAATTGAAGAAGATCGTCGGCATCCCCGTCATGGTTGCCCACAGGATCCAGGACCCCTTTGTGGCCGAACACATCATCGCCCAGGGAAAGGCGGACCTCGTATGCATGGGCCGGGCCCTCATCGCCGACCCGGACCTGCCCAACAAGGCGGCCGCCGGGCAGTTCGACGACATCATTCCCTGCATCGCCTGCAACCAGGGTTGCTTGCGGATGGTATACGTGGAACAGCGGCACATCAGCTGTATGCTCAATCGCACTGTCGGTGAGGAGAAGGAAATGGCTCTCGTCCCGGCAACGGTTCCCAAGAAGGTCCTGGTAGCCGGAGGTGGTCCAGGCGGACTGGAAGCCGCCCGCGTGGCCGCACGGAGGGGCCACCACGTGACGCTCTACGAAAAATCGGAAAGGGTTGGCGGCCAGTTCAACCTGGCGGCCATTCCCCCAACCAAACAGGAGTACGCCAAGCTCATCCAGTACCTCTACACCCAAGTGAAGAAGGCGGGCGTTACCGTGGAGCTGCGCCGCGAGGTGACGCCTGAGCTCGTCGACGAAGTCAAGCCCGACGTCGTCATCGTGGCCACGGGCGCCGTCGAGATCATCCCCACCAAGATCCCGGGCGCCGACAAGCCGAATGTGGTCACCGCCAATGATGTCCTGTGGGGCAAGGTCGCCGTCGGCAGAAGGGTGGTGATCATCGGCGCAGGGGAGGTCGGTTGTGAAACTGCCGACTATGCGGGTGAGCGGGGCGCGAAGCAAATTACCGTCATCGAGATGTTGAAGGACGTGGCCTCGGAGATGGTCCCGTGGAGCAAGGAGTTCCTGCTGGAACGGTTGCAAGGATACGGGGTGAACATCCTCACCTCGGCCACGGTCACCGAGATCCTCGACGACGGCGTGACGTTCACCAGAAACGGCATTCATGACGCTGTTCGAGGGGTCGACAAGATCATCCTGGCCGTGGGCGCGAAGCCTGTCGACGACCTGTCGGCAAGAGTGAAGGACAGGGTTGCCGAGGTCTTTGTCATTGGCGATGCCAAGCGTCCTCGCAGAGCCCTGGATGCCATCCATGAAGCGTACGAGATCGCGCGCCAGATCTAGCGGGCTGCGCGCTGCGTAGGACGATCTGAATGGACCTCACGTACTCCGTTGAAGATGAGGCCTTCCGCGCCCGGGTGCGGGCGTGGCTGCGGCAGCATCTGGCCGAGGCCAAGCGCATGCCGCAGGGGCGGCGCGAGGCGCTGGAGCAGTCCAAGGCGTGGCAGCGTACCATGTACGAGGCAGGGTTCGTCGGCCTCGCGTGGCCGCGAGCTTACGGTGGCCATGATGCGCGGCTCACGCAGCAGGTCATCCTCAATGAGGAGCTGGCGCGCGCCGGCGCGCCGGCGCTGATCAACACGGTGGGCCTTACCATCCTCGGGCCTGCGCTCATCGCCTACGGCAGCGAGGAGCAGAAGCGGCGCTTTCTGCCGAAGATCCTCACGGCCGAGGAGATTTGGTGCCAGGGATTCTCCGAGCCCAACGCGGGATCGGACCTCGCGTCCCTGCGCGCGCGGGCGGTCGCGGACGGCGACAGTTTCGTCGTCAACGGCCAAAAGGTGTGGAGCAGTCTCGGACCCATCGCCGACTGGTGCTTCCTGCTCGCGCGCACTGACCCGCAGGCGCCCAAGCAGGAGGGCATCAGTTACTTCCTCATGGACATGAGGTTACCGGGCGTCAGCGTTGTTCCCACTCGACAGATCACCGGCAGGAGCCACTTCAGTGAGCTGTTTCTCGACAACGTGCGCATTCCGAGAGCGCACCTCGTTGGCGAGCTGAACAAGGGTTGGGAAATCGCCAAAGCGACCCTGGCGTTCGAGCGGTCCGGGTTGGCCGGCGTGGTCGAGCTGGAGCGGAACATGTCCCGCCTGCGGACACTCGCGGCGACGGCGGGACGCCTGCGCGATCCGATCGTGCGCCAGCGCCTCGCGCAACTGGAGATCGAAAAGGGAGCGCTGAAGTACACCGGCTATCGTGCCTTGACGGAGCAGTTGCGTGGGCAGCCGCCCGGGCCGGCGTCGACGATCGGCAAGCTGGCCGCGTCGGAGCTGCGCCAACGCATGATGGACGCGGCAATGGAGATCGAGGGGCCGTACGCCGTGTTGGGGCGCGGCAACGCCAGGGCGCTCGACCGCGGGCGCTGGCAGGGCCTGTATCTCGACGCGCGCGCCTACACTATCGGCGGCGGCACGTCCGAGGTGATGCGCAACATCATCGCGGAGCGGGTGCTCGGCTTGCCCAAAAGCAGTTGAGAAGGGAGGATGGCGATGGGGCAGGAAATGGTCCGTGCGATTGACATCATGAATCATCCGCCGGAGGCGCAACGCGGCCTCGGTCAGAACCCGTTTCAGTACGAAGAGTTCAAGATCATGATGCGCACCACCTTCAAGAGCCGCTTCGGCAAACGCAGCGGCCAGACTCCACCGCAGGACACCGAGGAAAAGGAAGACCGGCCGCCGCGTCCAAAGGTGCTCATGGGGCATGCTTCGGTGGCGGAGTTGATCGTCGACATGGATCGGCTCGGCTATGAGCACATCGTCATCTCCGCGACCAAGATGTGGTCGTACCATTACCATCACAAGCTCATCCTCGATTTCAGCATCGATGACGTCGGCGCGCTGGTCGCCGAGTCCAACGGCCGCATCATCGGGGCGGCGAGCTACAACCCATTCCGCATCGAAGAGAGTCTGGCGGACGTCGAGCGTGGCGCGAAGCAGTACGGGTTCAAGTATGTCTGGTTTCACGGGTTGTCGTTCGGATTGGCGCCCAACGACCGCCGCTTCTATCCCCTGTACGCCAAGTGCAACGAGCTGGACATCGCGGTCGGCATGCAGGTTGGACATTCCGCGGAAGTGCTGCCATCCGACGTCGGCCGGCCGATGCTTGCCGATGACGTAGCCATCGACTTTCCAAATCTGCGCATCAACCTCTCGCACACCGGGTGGCCGTGGATCGACGAATGGTGTTCCATGTTGTGGCGGCACCCGAACGTGTACGGCGACATCTCCGCCTATTTCCCGCACGCTCTCGACGAACGCCTGGTGCGCTTCATGGACAGCTCCCGCGGCCGTGACAAGGTCCTGTTCGGCACCAACGGGCTCGGATTGGAGCCCTGCCTGCAGCAATTCATGGCATTGCCCATCCGTGACGAGACCAAGCAGCGCGTGCTGCGCCAGAACGCCGTCGACTTTCTCAAGCTGGGCTAGCCCGCGGTCGCGCGCTCCACCTCGACGGCGGTGCCGCGCGGGGCGTAGCCGGGTGCGATGTAATACATCCGATACTGCAGGTGGCCGTAGTCGCCGAC
The DNA here is from genome assembly GCA_044450645.1 of Binatia bacterium. Taxonomy (GTDB): domain Bacteria; phylum Desulfobacterota; class Binatia; order HRBIN30; family HRBIN30; genus JAGDMS01. The sequence continues at coordinate 166,501 of JBIOJG010000002.1, read as the reverse complement.
GAGATGCAGCGGCTTGAGCGGCGAGGCAATCACCTCTTGGCTGCCCTTCCAGTCGCGGAATTGATAGGGCTCCCAGGCATGGTAGTTCACCAGCTGCCCCGGCCGCACCGTTGGGGTGAGTTTGACGACGGCGATGAATTCGCCGAGGTCATTGTACACCCGCACGCGATCGTGGTCGCGCAGTCCTCGCTTCTTGGCGTCGCCATCGTTCATGTACACCACGGGTTCCCCGCGTTGCAGCCGCAGCAGCTGCCGCTGGTCGCGCCAGATGGCGTGAATCGACCAGCGCGTGTGGCCGCCGGTCAGGCGCAGCGGGAAGTGCCCGCCGATCGGAGGTAACTCCTTGTGACACGGGAGCGCCTCTCGGGCTTCGATGAACCATGGATGGTCCAGATAGAACTGCTGCCGCCCCGTCAGTGTCGGCCACGGTTCCTTCTGCTCGACGAACCACTGTGACGGATACACCGTCTCGCCGGGCGTGAAGTCGCTGCACACCGCCGTCCCCGGCCCGTACATGCCGATGCTCTGAATGCGCACCGCGCCGCGCTCGGCGGCCTCCTTCCATGTCAGCCCCGGGGTTTGCGACGAATTGGCCAAGATGTATTCCAGCGGCGGGATGTCATCCTGCCAGGTGAAGCGCCCGTTGAATGTCCAGCGCTCATAGACGGTCGAGAGGTCGCGTGGCTCACCGAGCACGCCGGTAAACGGCCCGACGCCACGTTGGCGCGCCCGCTGCTGAATCTGCTCGGCCAAGCGGCCGTAGAATTCCCACTCGCATTTCGCTTCACCCAGCGGCTCAACCGCCTTGTCACCGAAGACGATATAGGGAACGTAGCTCTGGGCGTACTTGATGCCTCGCTTCTCGTAGTACGCCGCCGCCGGCAGCACGATGTCCGATTTCAACGCGGTGGTCGACATGCGGAAGTCGATGTCGACGATGAGTCGCAACTTGGGCCACAGCACACGTTCGGCCTGCTGCGGCGCCGGCCAGCGCCGCAAGGCATTGCCGGCGGTGCTGAAGTAGATCTTCGGATCCTTTCCGGGCGCAGGATAGACCGGCGTCCACTTCTTCTGGACGGCCTCATCCATGTAGGCGGCCGCGCTCTTCGGCAGCCCCGGGTCGTACCAGCCGTGCCGCCCCGCAACCTCCGCCATGCCGGCGTGGTACCAGAGCCAGACGTTCAGGGACTGAAATGGGCGCTCCTCGCGGGCAACGCGTTGCATCTCTTGCTCGATCCGGCGCACACTGGGACGGTACAGCTTGAGTGCCAAGCGCTGGAGAGAATTCATTTCGAAGCCGCTCGCGAGCGATTCGAAGCCGAACATGCTCCACATCGCGCTGAGCCGGAGGCCAGCGCCCCGTTTGCCCTGATTCCCGGTCAGCGCCAGCAGCAGAATCATGGCCCGCTGGATGAGGTCGGTGTGATAGTGCTTGCACGACCCGAAGGAAGCCAGGATCAGCGCGGCACGGGCCGTGGCGAACTCGCGTGCGACGCGGCGGATGGTGGCGGCACCGATGTCGGTGATGAGCGCCGCGCGCTCCGGGGTGTAGTCGGCGAGAGCGCCTTTCAAGAGCTCGAACAGCGGTTGCACGGTGATCGGCCGCCCATCGGTCCCACGCACCGTGAAGGTGCCTTCCAAAACCGGCTGAATCACGCTGCCCCAGACACGACCCGTGCGCAGCCGGAGCGATTGCACGGAATGACCCATCGATCCGGGCGCCTCGACCACATCCTTGCGGGCTTCATCCCAGAAATAAAAGATGTCGTCTCTGCCGCCCGCCTGCAGATCGCTCTGCCGCAAGAAGCGCTTCGTGTCCTGGCGCACCAGAAAGGGCAAGTCGGTCTGCTCTTTCACGTACGCTGCGTCGTAGAGGTGCTCGGCGATGATGACGTTCGCCATGCCGAGGCCGAGCGCGGCGTCGGTGCCGGGTCCGGGGTTGAGCCACAGGTCACCGTGAATGGCCGTGGAGTTGTAGTCCGGTGCAATGGTGACGACGCGCGCGCCCTTGTAGCGCGCCTCCCACAGGAAGTGGGCGTCGGGGATGCGCGTGTGATCGGGGTTCATCGACCAGACAACGATGTAGTCGGAATGGAACCAGTCATCGGCCGAGCCGTCGACGTTCACCAACCCCCACGTTTGGATGGCGCCGATCGGCAGGTCGCCGACCCCGGCCAGCGTGTCCAGCGTCGGAACACCCAGCAGCGAGAACAGGAGCAACTCGGCTGCCGAGTTGGGACCGAAATCGATGTTGGTTCCAAAGTCGTAAGCAATCGCCCCCGGCCCGTCGCTGAGCACCGTGTCGATCATCGCGTCGGCAATCTCCGCCAAGGCCTTCTCCCAGGAAATCCGCCGCCAGCTGCCTGAGCCGCGTGGACCGACGCGCTTGAGTGGGTACTTGATGCGGGATGGGCTGTACATCAGTGCGCCGTAACAGGCGCCCTTCTGGCAACCACGCGGACCGAAGTCCGGGAGCGTGTCATTCGTTTGCGAGTACACGTCGGGTTGTTCCTCGCGCCACACCACACCGTCCTTGACGTAAACGTTCCAGCTGCAGGCGGAAGCGCAGTTGGCGCGCAGATGCGTGCCTTTGACGACTCGATCCCACTGCCACTGCGTGCGGTACAGATCCTCCCAGTCGCGATACTCGCCACCCCCATCGCCGCTTGCCGGTGTCGCCGCCGACGCGAGTTGTGGCCACTCGAGCGACTCGAGCGACAGTACCAAGATGGCACCGGTCGTCGTTTGCAGAAACCGACGGCGTGTGAACGACAAACCCATGGATCTATTACTTCAGTCTAGCACGCCCCGTGCGGTCAAGTCTCGAATTACTTCGGCTGGCGTTCCCAGGATGTCGCCGTACACATATGCATTGTCCTCGCCAATGCGGCGGTAGGGGCCGGCGAGGCACGGCATGCCGGAAAACAGGATCGGCAGCCGCGCCGCAAGCACGTCGGGACCCCGTGCCCACTCGCTGCCGGGCCGGTCCGTATCGGGGACGTAGTACGTCGTCTCGAAGAACAGTCCGCGACTGTGCAGTTGCGTGTCGTCCGCAAGATCATGCCCCTTGGCGACGATACCCGCCGGCACGCCTGCACGCTGCAATGCGTCCATCAACACGTGTTTGTTCCAGTTCCGCGTCGCCGCGCTGATCGTTGCGTCGAGGTCCTCCTCATGCGCGCGGCGACCGCGTGCGCCCGCGAAGCGCAGGTCGGCCGCCCACTCGGAGTGGGACAAAACGTCGCACAGCGCCCGCCACTGCGCCTCATTCCAGGTCGCGACGGCGCACCATTCGTCTTCGCCGGCGCACGGATACACGTTGTGCGGCACGGCCGCAGGATCGTGATTGCCGCGGCGCTCGGGCAATCGGCCGGTGGTCTGATAGTCGAGCAGCGCCGCCGCCACCGTACACACCCCCGAGTGAAGGATCGATCCCTCGATCAACGCACCGCTGCCGTTACGCCGGCGGCGATCAAGCGCACCGAGCACCGCCAGGGCCTGCAGCAGCGGTGTATGATAGTCGGAATACGCGGAGTTGAGACAGCACGGTGGCGCCCCGTCGGAACCCGACATCGTCGACACACCGCAGAGGTGTTGCGCCATGATGCCGTAGAGCTTGTAGCTTTCGTAGGGACCGGATCCGAAGCCGCCCTGGTGTACGATAATCAACTGGGGATGGTCGCGGTGCAACTCGTCGAGGTCGATGCCCCAGCGCGCCAAGGCGCCGCGACGGAAGTTGGTCATGAACACGTCACTGACGGCGATGAGTCGTTTGAGGAGCGCAGCACCTTCCGGCGTGCGCACATCGAGCGTGATGCGGCGCTTCAGCGCCTGATACTCCGGCTGCCCCATGCCCTTTCCCCACGGCGGCGCGAAGATCAGTTGATCCAGCAACTTGTTGGTCTCGACCTTGATGACCTCGGCGCCGAGCGCGGCCAGGATGCGCCCGGTCAGGGGCAGGGCGATAAAGGGACCGAACTCGATGACGCGCAAGCCGTCGAGAACGGGCCGCGGCGTGACGCCCTCACTGCCACCATCTCCGCCGGAGACCACCGCTGCGCGAGAAACACGCCTTGCGACCGGCTCAGGCTGAGCGGACTTCTTCTTCGCCGCGAACGGCCCGACCACCTCCGGTGCTTGCAGCGCCGCCAACTCTTCCCGCGCCAACCCGAGCTCGTCGCACAAGATCTCTTCGTTCGCCTCGCCCAGCAACGGTGCGGCGCGCCCCGCGGACGGCACCTCGGGGCCGAACAGGTTGATCGGGTAGCGCAGCCGGCCGGCCACTGGGTGCTCCAGCTCTTTCCACAAGCCGTCGTGCGCCAACGCCTCATCGCCAATCAGATCGGCAATCGTGTTTACGGGCACGACGACAATGTTGCGCCGCTGCCCGTCGCGGAAGAGCTGGGCGCGCGTCTGCCGTATGGTGAAGTCGAGCAGCACCGCCTCGATCAGGTCGCGATACGCGGCACGCGCGTGAATGCCACCGCACAGCTCTGGCGCGAGGATATCATCACTACCGGTGACTTCGTATAGCCAACGCGACAGCGCCAGCCACTCGGGTGGTGTGAAGATGCCGATGCCGATCCAGCCGTCTTGACATGGGAACACGCCGGCCGGCACGGCTAGGCTCGTCACCGGCCCGACGCGTGTCACGTTTTTGCGCCGGACATGCCAACACAGCACCGGGTGCTGCTCGAGGTAGAAACTCAACAGCGCCTCTTGCATCGACACATCGATGGACTGCCCCCGCCCGCCGTACCAGTCGCGGTGCAGAAGTCCCGCGATGACGCCGAGGGCCGCATGCAGGGCGGGTGCGAAGCGTGATTGCTCGTTGGCGAGGCGCATCGGTGGCCCGTCCGGGTCGCCAGTCACTTGCATGAACCCGCTCGTGGCCATCGCGATCAAGTCGCACGAGAGATGCTCCCGGCGTGGTCCGGTTTGTCCGTACGGCGTGATCGACGCCGCAACCAGGCGAGGGTTCGTCGCGCGCAGTACTGAATGACCGAGTCCTAAGTTTTCGAGGTATCCCGGGGCGTAGCTTTCGATCAACGCGTCGGCATCGTGAACCAGCGCGAGAAAGCAGGCACGCCCGCGCGGATGCTTGATATCGAGCGTCACGGAGCGCTTGTTCGTGTTGTACGCGAGGAAGTCGAGACTGGTCTCCGCCTTCCGTTGATCCGCGAACACCGGCTCCTTGTACCGGCCGGGGTCGCCCGCCGGTGGTTCGATCTTCACCACATCGGCGCCAAGGTCGGCGAGCAGTTTGCCGCAAAACGCGCCTTGCGGATCACACAGATCGAGCACCCGGTACGGCGGAAGGAGCGGATCAGCCATGCCCGAGCTCGGCGAGGACCGCGGCGGCTTGCTCAACCATGTCGGCCACCACCTGCGCCGCCGGCTTGACTGTTCGTGACATGCCCACAGCTTGGCCGGCCGCGGTGGCGCAGATGTCCCCTCTGCGTGCTCGTCCGGCGCTGGCCATGACGGGGGTCGAGAGAATCATCTGATAGGGCATCGGCAGTGGGGCGAGGCCGGAGGCTTCGAACTCCTCGACCCATCTGTTCTTCAGCTGGCGCATCGGCTTGCCGGTCACGGCGCGGCTCACCACCGTGCCCTCCTCGTCGCTCGCCAACATGGCTTCCTTGAGAAACCCCGAGAGCGCTGCTTCATGCGTGGTGCAGAAGACGGTTCCGCACCACACCCCGGCGGCGCCAAGCGCAAGCGCCGCCGCCAGACCGCGGCCGTCGGCGATGCCCCCCGCCGCCACGATGGGTGTGTCGCCAGCGGCGTCGACCGCCTGTGGAATCAGCGCCATCGTTCCGATACGGCCATTGTGTCCCCCGGCTTCCGTGCCCTGCGCAACGATGACGTCGACGCCGCCGTCGCGCATGCGTCGCACGTGCTTCGCGTTGCCGGCGATGCCCATCACGGTCATGCCGCGGGCATGAAACTCCTTCACGAAAGACGACGGGTCGCCGAGTCCGGCGGCATAGACGGGGACACGCTGATCCATGATCACTTCGAGCTGCCGGTCGAAGAAATCGTGCGTCCAGTCCCAGACCAGTTCCTGCGACACGCCAAACAGCTCTTGTGACGGCTCGGCCCCTGGCGTCTCGCCGCCTGCCAACAGATTCGCAATGCCATGCTTGTCCTTGAAGCGGCGGGCGAACTCGAAATAGGCATCCGGAATCTTCCGGCGCATCCCACCCTTCGAGCCGCTGCGTGGAACGCCGGCCGGCAGGAGAGTGTCCACCCCGAACGGCGCCGATGTCAGCCGGCGCGTGTGCTCGATCCATTCGTTCAAGGTCTCCGGACGAAGCGGAGCGCCACCGAGCACCCCGAGCCCGCCGGCGTTGGAGACCGCCGCGGTCAGTTCCGGGCAGGAGATCCGGCCCATGCCGGCGAGAAGAACGGGGTAACGAATGCCGAGAAGATCGCACAGGCGAGTGTGGATCTCGACGCCTTTCATCAACCCGCCAGCAACTGCGCCTCACGCAAACGGGCGGCCACGCTGTCGAGCCCCAGCGCGCGCAGGCGCTCAGCCGTCGGGCGTCCCTCCTTGTCCCAACCGCGCAAACGATACAGATTCTCCAGCTCAGTCGTGTACTCATCACGATCGAGCACGGCGCCTTCGAAGCGGCCGGCCTCGACGGCCACGCCGTAGTAGCTCTCGGGGAAGTAATCGTCCGCCTTGCGGAAGCCGTGCAGCAACTGCATCGCCTGCTCGATCTGGCGAATGCGATCGCCGGCGCAGTGCAGATCTTCCCACGACACATCGACGCCGGTCACCGCGCTGAAGCAGCGGGCGATGTCCTCGAGTCCCATGCGCATCTGTGCCCAGGTGGTAAAGCGCTGGCAGATGCCGAGGCTATTGCACACGCTGACGTGGTTGTCGGAGTAGAACTTCGCCAGCGACTTGTCGTCGAACACCATCGGGTTACAGATGTACGTGTCGGCCCATTGCCGGGCGATGGGCTCGGGCACGCCGATGTGACGGTAACGCGCGTAATCGACGGTGCCCTCCCCCATCAACGTGTCAGTATTGAGGACGTCGCATTCCCGAATATCGATGCCGCGTGAAAAGGCCAATCCTTTGAGTGGCCGAAAGTCGGCCGGCACCTCGCGCCGCTTCTTGTTGGCGCGGATCAGGCGCGTCAAGCGGTCCGCCTCGACGCCACGCCGGTGCGCCAACTCTCGGGCGGCGGCGAAGATACCGTCCGCGAGGAGCGCGCCATAGCCGCGCCGCTCCGCAATCTGGATGATCAGCTCCTCTTCAGCCTGGGCGTTGCCCCATTCCAAACGCAGTCCCTCGGTATCCTGCGGAATGAGCAAGCCCTCCTGCCACCAGTGCATCGAGGTCGCCACCGCGCTGCCAACCGCGATGCTGTCAAAACCGAGGTCATTCACCAGGTTCGTAAGATGCAGGATGGTGGCGTAATCAGACACGCCGCACGCTGGCCCGAGCGGGATGATGGTGCCGGCCTCGCCTCCCGAGCCGCACTCATTGGTGAACGTGCCTTCACGAATGGTCCAGTGATGATCGCAGTGCTGAAAACACGCGTGGCACGCGCCGACGCCGGTGGCGAATTCCTTGCGAAAGCGCTCGACGCTCAGGTCGGCATAGGGAAAATCGCGCACCTGCACGTTGTATTGGCAGTTCAACACTCCGGAGAGCTCGACCAGCCATTTCGTTCCCTGCTCGCCGAAGCGTTTGAACCGCGGCTCGGCGCGGTTCTTTTCGAAGACGGCGCTGAACGCGTCGAACGCGTCGTTCGGCCGCGCCACGCGCACGCCGCGTGTGCCCTTCACGACGATCGCTTTGAGGTTCTTCGAGCCGAACACCGCCCCGGTCGAGCCGGATGCTGGCGCCCGGTACAGGTCGCAGGTTGGCATCGAGCCGTGGACGCGATTCTCACCCGCCGGACCGATAATCAGTCGGGCGTACTGCGACAGCCCCACCTCGTCGCGCAGAACGTGATCCGCTGCGCGTACCCGCATCCCCCACAGGTGCTGCGCACGGCGCAATTCGACGTGCTCGTCAGCGATGTGCAGGTACACGGGTTCCGGCGCCCGGCCGGTGATGACGATGGCGTCGTAGTTGGCGTACTTCAACTCCGCGGCGAACTGACCACCGGCGTTGGCGTCAAGGTAGCCGCCGAGAGAGGGGCTCAGCGCCACCGCGACGGTCAACCGGCCCGACCCCGGCGTGAGCGTGCCGCTCAGCGCACCGGGCGCGATGCACAAGATGTTCTTGGGGCTGAACGGATCTCGCTCGCTGAAGTCGTAAGCATCGAAAATCAACTTCTCGGCAAACCCTTGGCCGCCCATGAAGGCGTGCGCGAAATCCGCCTCCAACGGCTGACGCTCGATCGTGCCGCTACTGAGATCGACGTGGAGAATCGTGCCCGTCCATCCGCAAAACGCCATCATTTCGCCTCGATCAGATTGCGCGCCGTCGACACCCGTTTCCCAAACGCGACTACTTCCGGTTCGACGAACCGCAGCGCAGCCGTCTCGCAGAATGGGACGCAGCGCGGGTCACCGTCACACAAATTGCACTTGATGACGCGCCGGCTTACGGGGTGCACGGACATCGCACCGTAGGGACAGCCGATCACGCACATGCGGCAGCCGATGCACAGCTCATAATCGACAATCAGGGCACCGGTCGCGGCTGTGCGGGTGATGGCGCCCGGTTGGCAGACTTGCTCACACATCGCGACGTCACACTGCTGGCACACGGCAGGGACATGAGTACCCTCTTCGTCCCAGCGCACGATAGCCAAGCGGGCCGCCGCGGGATTGGCCACGCCGTCCTGATGCAGTGAGCATGCAATCTCGCACAGCCGGCAACCCGTGCAGCGGGCGTAGTCCACCGCCAGCATTTTCATGCCGCCGCTCCACGTGCGTCGCCGTCGGCGGGACGCTGCGCCTGCGTACCCGCCGCGCCGCTTTCAACGGCCCGGCACAGCACCTCGACCGGATGCGTGACGGTCCGACCGGTACCGTGCTCGATTTGCAGCTTGCACGCCCCGCAGTCGGTGAGCAGCAAGTCGAACGCGTCATCCTTCATTGCGGTCAGGAGCCCGTCGCCGATGTCCATCGATTGCGCGTAATGGTCACGTTCGAGGCCGAAGGTTCCGGAAAGTCCACAGCAGCCGCGATTGATGTTGGTGACGCTCAGACCCGGGATCTGCCCGAGCAGTCGCAGCGAATCTGTTTCCATCCCGAGGGCACGCAAATGACACGGGAGGTGATACGCCGCGCGTTTGGGCACGGCCGCAGCGCGACCTTCGAGACCGGCGGGCGCGAGAAGAAACCGCGAGACGAAATGTGTATGTGTGGCGACCCAGTCTGTTTGCGACGACGGGAACAGTCTCGGGTAATCACGCGCCAAGGCCAGCTGACAGCTGGGGCAGCTGGTGACGATCTCGTGACCGGCCTCGACATACGCGGCGAGGGTGGCGATGTTGAAAGCCGCCATACGCCGCGCCGCCTCGATCTCGCCTTTGGCGTAGAGCGGAATCCCGCAGCAGCGCCACTCGGGAAGAATCACGTCGTGTCCGAGGGCTTCGAGCAGCCGCACCGTCGCCTGACCGACCGCAGGATCGTTGTAATTGGCGAAGCAGCCGAAATAGTACACCAGCGCCCGACCGCCGCGCGGCCGATGCGTGCGCCCCGTATACCAGCGGCGCAGGGTTCCACGGTGGAACGGCGGCAGCCGCCGCTGCGGCGCCAAGCCAAAGACTTTGTCCATCACCGCGGGCGCCATCGGGAGTTGTTGCACCCAGTTGCTCAGCGGCGCCGCCGCGGAGAGGCACTGGTCCAAGCGCTCCACTGCGCCGTGCACGCGCCGGCGCCAGCCGGCGGCCCCGCGGCCATGCGCGGCGATGTGTTCGGCGCGACGTTCGGCGATCAGTGTCGGCAAAGGGATGTCCACCGGGCAGTCGACCTCGCAGTTGCCGCAGAGCGTGCACAGATCCAAGGAGGGATTGTCCCCGCGCACGTGACTCCACAGGTAGTCCTTTGGACTCCAAGCGCGCGGACCGCGGAACTCCGGATACGTCGGACAGCGTGTCGCACATGCCCGGCAGCCGATGCAGTTGAGCAGCGACCGGTACTGGCTATGCAGCAGGCCGGTGCGGCCATTATCCAGGAGGATCACTTCGATGGCGGGCGCAGCCTCAGCGACGGCGGCGAACTGATCGAGGGGATTGCCGAGGGGCTTGGCCCGCGCCAGGTCGAGCAGCACGCTGTCGGCGCCGAAGGTGCCGACGGCCTCGACCTGCCGCCTCGCGGCGATGTCATCGCAGGCAATCTTGTCGACCGCCACCACGAAGATGAGCGACCGCGCCGTCCGCAGGAGGTTGCCGATGTTCTGCGAATGCTGCAGCAGGTAGAGGGCTCCGCTTGCCGCCGAGGCGGCGTTGGCGCTGAACAGCCCGACGACGTCGCGGCGTGGACCGGCTGCAACCGGGGCCGGCTCCGTGCACCAGTTGCTGGAAGGCGCATGCGGCGGCAGCTCCCAAAAGCGCTTCTTGCGCGACACGAACTCCATCGTCCCCGGTCCGTACGTCGCCACGGGCGTGACGGCGCGCTCGGTCAAAAACGGATGCAGCTCGCCAATGACAGCGGAGCGTGTGACGGCAAGCGGTGTGCCCGCTGCGATGGCGGTGATGCGATCCGCCGCCTCCGCCGCCGTTGCGGCGCGTACGACCGGCGTGCCCGCCGCGGTAAGCACCGCCTCCAACGTGTCGATCAGGGTGGCAAGGCGCCGGGCAGCTCGCTGGCGGTCGCGAGCGAGCGCCGTCACATCCACAGACGGCGGGGGCGCACGCCGGGTTAGCGCTGCAGCGGCGCGCAGCCGCGCTGGCTCATTGCAGGGCTCACTGAGATAGACCAGCGGCATCAAACGCGCTGCGGCTTACCCCGTGGGGATCGCTTCTGCGTGGTGCGAGGCCGCGGCCGGGCCGTGGTCTTGGCGCCGTTGCCGCGCGCGCCATTGCGGGCTCGCAGACGCTTCGTCATGTTCCGATCAACGCTCGCACCGGCGCTGTCGATGGCCACCCGATACACCTTCCGGGCCTGCTCGGCGGAGACATACTCGTTCCGGACGTCGGCCAAGACTGCTTCAGGATTGCGGCGCACGGGTGGACCGTAACCGCCACCGCCGTTGGCGCGGATACGGACCGTGTCGCCCGGTTGCAGCATATAGCCCTTCTTCGGGTGCGGCCGGATCGTGTTGTTGATCACCAGGTCGGCCTTGGCACCTGGCAGGCCACCACGAAAGCCCAAGGGTGGGTGGTTGATTCGCTCCTGCATACAAAAAAAGGTGGCTGGTTTCTGGCTGCGAACCTGGACCTCGATCTCTTGTCCGAGGCCGCCGCGATAGGTGCCCGGACCGCCGGAGTCCTGCACCATCTCGCGCTTGCGCACGAACAGCGGAAACTCATTCTCGATCACTTCGATCGGGATATCGGCAATGACGAACGGGAACAGAGTCGTCGGCGAGTCCTTGGTGGCGCGCGCGCCCATGCCGCCCAGACACGTACAGATGCCGACCATCGGGTCGCCGCGTTCGTTCGTGCCGATGACGCCGAAGTTCGAGACCGCCGCGGAATCTGCGACCACACGGTCCGGGATCACTCTCGCGAGCGCCCCAAACACCGCCGATGGGATATAGAACCCGGTGAGGTGGCGCGCCATGACGGGGGCCGGGTACTTGGCGTTCATGATGCCGCCTTCGGGGGCGATGAGGGACAGCGGCCGGTAGCTGCCTTCGTTATCCCGCACGTGCGGGAAGATGGTGCACATCAAACACTGGTGCGTGAGCGCGAGGGTGTGGTTGTAGACCAAGTTGATGCCGTACATGCTCTGCGGCGAGCTGCCGGAGTAGTCGATGATGATGTCCGACCCTTTGATGGTCAGCGTCAGCATCATCTTCACCGGGTCGGTGGCATCGTAACCGTCAGTGTACACCGTATGCCGATAGATGCCGTCCGGAATGGCGGTGATGGCGGCGCGCGTCGCCTCCTCGCTCGAGGCGATCATCGCGTGGGACAGTTCGTCCAGGCCGGTGAGACCGAACTCGCCCATCATGGCGGCGATCTTGTTGGCCGCCGCTTCCGCCGCGCCCATCTGCGCGCGGATGTCGGAAAGCACGACTTCGGGATGGCGGATGTTGTTGGAAACCATCTCGAAGATGTCGAGGCTTGGCTCACCGGCGGAGAACAGCTTCACCGGCGGAATGAGAATCCCTTCCTCATAGAGCGAGGTGCTGTCAGCAGAGAAGCCGCGGCCGCCCATATCGATGTGGTGGCCGAGATACGCCGTGAAGCCGGCGACCCGGCCATTGAAGAAGATCGGCACCACCACGGCGGTGTCGTTGATGTGGCCGCCCACTTTCCATGGATCATTGGAAATGAGCACGTCACCTGGCGCGAGCTCCTCCGGCGAAAACTTCTCGAGCAAGCACTTCACCGTTTGCCGGATGTGGCACTCGCCCTCGTCCGCATGGGTCATGAAGTTGCCGGCGCTGTCGTAGAGACCGGCGGAGCAGTCCTTCGCTTCGCGGATGATGGGCGAGAACGCGGCCCGGATGAGGCCGGCGATCTCCTCGTTGAGAATCGTCCGGCACCGGTTCCAGAGGATCTCGAGCGTGATCGGATCGAAGGTCGTCATCAGCATGCCCCCGTCGGCGCTGACACACCTGGGACCGTCACCACAACGTTGCCCAGCTCGTCCACCGTCGCGCCGCCGCCGGCACCGATCACGATGGTCGATTCGCGCTCCTCGATGACCGCCGGCCCCTCGCAGGCAAAACCCGGACGCAGGTGATAGCGGTTGTACACCGGGCACAGCCGCATCTCTTTGAACTCCGGAACGTACATTTCGCGCTCGCTCTTTCGCGCCTCGCCGTCTCCGCCGCCGTCGGGATGATTGAGGCTGACCAGTGGGCGCGGGCCGGAGGCAACGATCTTCCAGTTCACGCCCATCACCTCCAGATCGGGATGGCTCCAGTTGTACTTCTGCATGTGGGCGCTCGCGAAGGCGTCGAGAATGTGCTGGCGATGCTCGGGGCCGAGGGGGCCGGATGGAATCGCCACGTCGATCTCGCGGCCTTGCAGCGCGTAGCGCATGTCGGCCGAGCGCATGATCGTCACCTGCTCGGCGGCCACTCCGGCCTTGGCCAACAGGCGGCGGCCCTCGTTTTCCATTTCGCGATAGATGCGGTTCAGCGTGGTGTGGTCGAAGTCGGTGAGCTTGAGGATGTAGGTGCGGATGAAGTCGAACGACAGCGGTGCGACCAGGAAGCCCAAGGCCGAAGCCACGCCTGCCGCGTGCGGCACCAGGAAACGGCCGATGCCGAGTTTGCGGCAGACGTTGAAGGCGTGTACGGGCCCCGCGCCCCCAAAGGCGATCATCGTATAGTCGGCGAGGGCGACGCCTTTTTCCACGGCAAGGACCCGCGCGGCGTTCGCCATATTCTCATCCACGATGTTGTGGATGCCCCAAGCCGCTTCGATGGCCGTGAGGCGCGCCGGCTTGGCGATCTGCTGCTCCACCACCGCCGCCGCCGCGCGCTTGCTCAGCCGCATGCTGCCGCCCAGGAAGTATGCGGGATCGAGGTACCCCAGCAGGAGATCGGCATCGGTAACGGTCGGGGCCGTGCCACGGCGTCCGTAACACACCGGCCCCGGATCCGCGCCGGCGCTGAGCGGCCCGACAGTGAGCAGGCCCATCGCGTCGAGGCGGGCGATCGATCCGCCTCCGGCGCCGATCTCCATCATATCGATCACCGGGAGATTGATCGGCAGGCCGCTGCCCTTCTTGAACCGGGCCATGCGGGCGACCTCGAACTCCTTCGTCACCTGGGGTTTGCAGTCGTCGATCAGGCAGCTCTTGGCCGTGGTCCCGCCCATGTCGAACGACAGGATGCGCGGATAGCCCAAGCGCTCTCCCAAGAATGCCGCGAGCACGGCGCCCGCTGCGGGCCCGGACTCGAGAATGCGTATCGGAACTTGCCCGGCGACCTCGGGCGTAGTGATGCCCCCGTGCGAGAGCATCATCAGGAACTCGCCGCCGAAGCGGAGTTGCTTGAGCCGCTCGCTGAAATTGGCGAGATACCGGCGGGTCGGGGGCAAGGCAAAGGCGTTGGCGACGGTCGTGGATGCGCGTTCGTACTCGCGGATCTCCGGGATCACTTCGCACGACAGACTGACCTCGATCGACGGGGCTTCCTTGCGAATCAGCTCGCGCATGCGGCGTTCGTGCACCGGATTGCGGAACGAGTGCAAGAAGCAGACGGCCATGGCCTCGACGCCGTCCTTCACCAGTTCCCGTACCACCCGCCGCGCCTGGCTCTCGTTGAGTTTGGTACGGACGACGCCCTGTGCGTCGATGCGCTCGCGAATCCCGCGCCGCCAGCGCCGCGGCACCAGCGGTTGCGGCATATCGATGTTGATATCGTAGTTGTCGTACCGGCTGCCGCGTCCGATCTCGAGGAAGTCGCGAAACCCCTCGGTGACCAGCAGCGCCGTCTTCGCCCCCGCGCGCTGGATCAACGTGTTGATCACCAGGGTCGTACCGTGGATCAGGTGTTGGACGTCGCGCTCCAAGGCAATGCCGCGCTCGGCGCAGACAGTGCGCAGGCCTTCGATGGCAGCCCGCGCTGGATCGTCAGGGGTGGTGAGGACCTTGCCGGCATGGACTTCGCCGCGCTCGGTGTCCAGCACCACCACGTCCGTGAAGGTTCCCCCGATGTCACAGCCGATACGGTACACGCGACGTTCTCCTGGTCTGACCAGCTCTATACACAGAGCCAACTTCGGCTGTCAAGCGAGAAGAAATGCTTGATTGACAAGGAAGTAGTACTACTGTGTCATGAAATCTCATGAAAGCCCTGTCCCAGGCGGATTTCCGCGATTTTACCGGCCCGATTGTGCGTCTCGGAAAACCAACGGCCACGCGGCTCCCTGCGTCTTGTGACACAGTAGTAGTAGTTACCTAATAAATAGCCCGCCTCTGGTCTGACCAGTTGGACAGATGGCGGAGACCGAGCGAACGGGCCGGATGTAGAACAAAGAGCTTTCGTTTCGTCAGAGCTTTGAGGTGTAATCTCGCTGAGGGCCGATGCAACCGACATGGCGTGTCATCGTGGAGTTCATGGGGCCGTTCGAGTTCGAGTTCGGAACCTCGACGACCGCAGTGACGTTGCCCCCATCGGCCACGGTTGCGACGTTGCTGGAGGCGTTGGGCGCCCGGTGGCCGGCGGCGCAGCGCCTGCGGGTCTCGCTGTCGGGCGGGCCACCGCAGCGCTACTGCCTGGTGTCGCTCGATTACGCCATGCTGGCGCCGGAAGGTGTGCTCGACGCACCTCTTCACGATGGCGCCCGCGTGTGTTTCGGCGCGCCGATGGTCGGCGGTTGAGTCGAGAAGATGAGATGCAACTGGAGGTGAGCGATGGCACAAGTTCGATTTGGCGTTCAGGTGGGGCAGCAGTTCGCCTCGTGGGATGAGATCGTTCGAATCTGGCAGCGCGCCGAATTGCTGGGCTACGACACCGCGTGGACCTATGACCACTTTGTGGCGGTGATGATGGATCCGTTCGACCCGTGCCTCGAAGCGTGGAGCTGCCTCGCGGCGCTCGCGGTCCTGACGAAGCAGATCCGCATCGGCGCACTGGTCACCGGGAACACCTACCGCCATCCGGCAATCCTGGCAAAGATCGCGACCACGGTCGACATCATCAGCAACGGTCGCCTCGAATTTGGTATCGGCAGCGGGTGGTACGAGCCGGAGCACACAATGTTCGGCATCCGGTTCGGGTCACCGCGCGAGCGGTGCGACCGATTGGAGGAGGCGCTGCGCGTCATTCGCTCGATGTGGCGCGAATCGCAGACTTCGTTCAACGGCGCGCATTACCAGCTCAGCGCTGCGATCGCCGAGCCGAAACCGGTGCAGAAACCGCACCCGCCCATCATCATTGCCGGCGCTGGCGAGAAGCGTCTGCTCCCGATCGTGGCACGCCATGCCGATGGGTGGACCTCGTTCGGCTCGCCCGAAGTATACCGGAGAAAGATCGAAATCCTGCGGCGCTACTGTGACGCCGAACAGCGCGATTGCAATGCCATCGAGAAGCAGGTGCTGGTACCGACATTGATCACGGACGATCTTTCGGCCGCCGCCCCGCTCATCCAAGGCTACGCCATGTACCAGGGTCTCAGTGAGGAAGAGGCGCGTCATTGGATGCTCCTCGGGACTGCCGACGACGTCTGCCGCCAGATCGATGCATTCGTCGCGGTCGGCGTGACCCATTTCGTCGTCACCCTGTCGCCCTACAACTTCGACGTCTTCGAGCGTTTCGCCACCGAAGTGATCCCACGATATCGCTGACTCAGGGAAGGGGACCGATGGAGATTCTGCGGACCCCCGACGAACGGTTTCGACAACTTCAGGGCTATCCCTTTGCGCCGCACTATGTCGAGATTGGCGGCGTACGTATCCACTACGTCGATGAGGGACGGCGCGAGCGGGCGCCGGTGTTGTTGCTGCACGGAGAGCCGTCGTGGTCCTATCTCTACCGCAAGATGATTCCGGTACTGACCACCGCCGGGCACCGCATTGTGGCCCCGGACCTCGTCGGCTTCGGCCGCTCTGACAAGCCGGCCCGGCGCGAGGACTATAGCTACCAGCGGCACGTGGACTGGATGCTGGGGGTAGTCGAAGATCTCGATTTGCGCGACACGACGCTGGTCTGCCAGGATTGGGGCGGGCTGATCGGGCTCCGCCTCGTCGCCGAGCATGGCAGCCGCTTTGCCCGCGTCGTCGCCGCCAATACCTTTCTCCCCACCGGCGACATCCATCCGGGTGATGCGTTCCTGGCCTGGCGCCAGTACTCGCAGGACACACCGGAGTTCCACGTGGGAGGCATCGTTCAAGGCGGCTGCGCGACCACCCTGGCGCCCGAGGTCGTGGCCGCCTATGACGCCCCGTTTCCTGACGATCGCTACAAGGCCGGCGCCCGACAGTTCCCGGCGCTAGTGCCGATCTCGCCGGAGGATCCGGCGGCGGCACCCAACCGCAAGGCCTGGGAAGCGCTGCGCCGCTGGCATAAGCCGTTTCTCACGGCCTTTGGCGACTCGGACCCGATCACCCATGGCGCTGACCGCTTCTTGCAGGACGCCATCCCTGGTGCGAAAGGACAGCCGCATACGACCATCACCGGCGCCGGACATTTTCTTCAGGAGGACAAGGGCGAAGAGCTGGCGCGTGTCGTCGTCGATTTCATCGCCCGCACGCCGGCGTAAGCCGCGTGGTGATTGGAGGGAATGCATGGCTTCAAACAAGGTTGGATACGAATTGGTCGACACTGTCGCCGTTCTCCGCATGGACGACGGCAAGGTCAACGCACTGTCCCATGAGGTCATCGATGCGCTGCACGAGTGCCTCGATCGCGCCGAGCGCGAGGCGGCGGCCGTGCTGCTGGTTGGTCGCGGCGGGCGCCTGTCGGGTGGGTTCGATCTCGGCGAGATGACGAGCAGTGCCGAAGCGGCCAGAAAGCTGGTCACCGCAGGCGCGGAACTGCTGCTCCGACTCTACAGCTTTCCGCGCCCGGTGGTCGTGGCCTGCACCGGCCACGCCCTGGCGGCCGGGGCGATCCTGTTGCTGGTCGGCGATCTGCGCATCGGCGCCAGCGGAAACTTCAAGATCGGGCTCAACGAGGTCTCCATTCACCTGACCCTGCCGATTTTCGCTATGGAGTTGGCGCGCGCCCGTCTCTCGAAGCGACACTTCACTCGTGCGGCGACGCAGGCGCAGATTTTTGATCCGGAGACTGCGAAGGATGCGGGCTATCTCGACGCGACGGTAGCGCCGGAGGCGCTGTACACCGCGGCGCTCGATCATGCCCGCCGACTTGCCGGCCTGCCGCATCCCGCTTTCCGCAACACCAAAGAAAACGAGCGGCGTGCCACGGTGCGGTTCTGCCGGGAAACCCTGGCGGCCGACATGGCCAACCTCACGAGCCCGAAGTAGCCTGGCTCTATTCAAGCCAGGCTACCGCCGGTCCCGTGACAGAATGAGTGCGCTGGTGGGTACCGCTGTGCCTGCGGTGACGAGCACGTTGTCGACCTTGGACACCTGATTCACAGCGGTGCCTCGGATCTGGCGGGCGCCCTCGGCAATGCCATTCATGCCGTGAATGTACGCCTCACCGAGCTGCCCCCCATGGGGATTGACTGGAAGCCTGCCGCCGAGCTCCATGTTGCCATCCTTGACGAAGTCCTTTGCCGCACCCCGCTCGCAGAAGCCGAACTCTTCGAGCTGCGGCAGGATGAGCGGCGTGAAGTGGTCGTACAGGATCGCCGCCTGGATGTCCTTCGGACCGAGGCCGGTGTCCTCCCAGAGCTGCCGCGCACACAGCCCCATCTCCGGAATGCCGGAGATCTGTTTGCGGTAGTAGCTCTTCATCATCTGCTGGTCTTCACCACTGCCTTGGACCGCGGACCCGATCACCACCGGCGTTTGCGCCAGATCGCGCGCGCGTTCGAGCGTGGTCACGACCAGTGCCTGGCCCCCGTCCGATTCCTGGCAACAATCGAGCAGATGCAGCGGCTTCACGATCCAGCGGCTCTTCTGATGGTCGTCGAGCGTGATGGGGCGCTGGTAGAAAAAGGCATTGGGATTGGTCGCCGCGTGCTTGCGGAACACGACGGCGATGCGGCCGAAGTCCTCACTCGTCGCTCCGTACTCGTACATATAGCGACGGGCGAACATGCCGACCCATTGGGCAGGCGTGAGCAGGCCAAAGGGCGAACTCCAGCCAAAATCGACCTCGACCGGCGTGGGGCCCGGGACACGGCCCTGCACGCCGACGCCGAAGCGGAATCCCGACCGTTCGTTGAACGCTCGGTACACCAGCACGTACTTGGCGGCGCCGCTGTGAACCGCCATTGCCGCCTGGTGGGTCGTTCCGCACGCGGCACCTCCACCGTGGGGAATGCAACCGAAGTGGGTAAGCTCTTTGATGCCCAGGTTGCGCGCGACCTCGATCTCCGGGTTCTCCTCGTGCGCGAAGAGCACCGCGCCATCAATGTGCTCAGGAGTGAGCCCGGCATCGCGGATCGCGGCGTCGCTGCATTCCACGGCGAGCCGCAAGGTGCTACGGCCGGAGCACTTTGAGAACTCGGTTGCGCCGATCCCGACGATGGCGGTCTGACCCGCAAACGACTTCTTCATCGAGCCGCCTCTTCTTTCTTGCAGGGCAGTTCGAGTACGGTCGTGCCCGTGACGTGATCGCCTCGGCGATTGTATCCCTTGAGGCCGACTTCGATCAGACCTCTGCCGTCGCGCATGCTCTTCGCCAGCACCGAGCCCGACAGCGTCATGGTATCGTGCGGGTAGTTGGGAACGCCTAGGCGCATTTTGAGGCTGTGCATCAAGGCCTCGGGGCCTGCCCAGTCGGTGAGGTAACGCCCGCACAGTCCCCCGGTCGTGAAAATGTTCATGAAGATGTCCGGCGAGCCTCGCTCAACGGCCGCTTCGCGGTCGTGATGGACGTCCTGGTAGTCCCGCGAGGCGATGGCCCCGGCCACGATGAGCCGCGTGGTGACGGGAATCGGGCAGGGCGGAAGCTCATCACCCACGGCGACCTCGTCGAAACTCAACGTCGTCCGGCGGTGCGGCGGTCGCTGCGGCCGAAACATCGGCAAGATGAGCCCGGGGTCGGGCTTCTGGAATACGACCTCCACCCGCATGCCGATCGCAACCTTCTCGGGGTCGATGTCGACGATGTTGGTGATGAGTCGGGTCCCCTCCTCCAACTCGACGAGTCCGACCACGTAGGGATAATCGAAGGCTGGAACCCTCGGATGGCAGGGCTCAACGAAACTGTAGACGATCCCCCTGCCGCACGACACCTGGTAACCGAAATCGTAGCCGCCGCACGCCGGACAGCGCACCATCGGCGGGTGATGCAGCCTCCGGCATGTGTCGCAGCGCTGGATGCGGAGCTCACCAGCTGTGAAGCCGTCCCAGAAGAACTGCGTGTCCCGACTGATGCCGGGCCGTGGACGAACGGGGCGCGGGCCTCTCGGCGTTTCGGTGCCTTCGCCCTGGGCGGCGCGGCCGGTGCCCGGCTTGAACTTCAGGAGGCGGAACTGCATCCGCCCGACAGTTGCGCCTGCCTGATCGCGGTACTCGGTCAGCATGGTCACGAAGTGTCCGGCGCCCAAAGCGGTGTGCTTCTCCTCCGAGACGTCGGTGATCGATTCCGCTCCCGTCAGCACCTCACCCGGTTTCAGGTAGCGCAGATACTCCTGCTCGGAGTTCGTGGCCACGACCGAAGTGTATCCGGCCAGGTCGAGCCGGATCAAAACGCTCTCCTCCCCCGGGTCGATCTGCCGGGAAATATTGCCCGGCATCATCCAGACGTGCAGCATTGTCGGCGGTGCGACGATGGTTCTATGGATCGACTTCGCCGCAAACGCCGCATCGGTGTACACCGGGTTCCGATCCTCCATGGCGTCGCACCAGTGGCGGATCATGGGCTGATTGACCGGGTCGCGTGCCAGCGCGGGCTTGCCTACTTTCCGAACTTGGGCGCGCAGCTGCTCCAGAAATGCCGCCCCCTCGGCGTCTGTCATCTCGTCTCCTCCAGACCTCGAACTCGGTTCAGAGGACACAGGCGTGGTCTTTCGTCAAGCTATCGAGCGGTCAGAGTGTCCGCGCAACAGCGATTCTCGAAGCAGCCGGCGCGTTGCACGCAGGATGGCTAGGCGCGTTGAATCCGCGCCTTGATCTCATCGGTCGCACCAACCAGGGCGAAATGCTCGACCATCCGGTCCCACAGAAGGCCGGGGTGAAGAGCGCCGCGCGAGCTACGCCGCTTTTTTCCCGGCCGCACCCTTGGCGCCGTGCCACTTCTTCATGTGGTCGCGGTGACTGTCGAGGTACGAGCCGGCACGATAGTACTTGTCGTAGAATTCCAGCTCGATGTGCTGCGCCTGGATGTAGGTGTACAGGACCATCGGATCGACGTGCGCCGGGAAGCGCCCGTAGGTGTCCCAGATGTACTGGCAGATGTCCTTGGTGCACTCGATGGTCTTCTCCGGCGTCTTCGGCACGCCGCGCAGGAAGTCCCCGCGGTTCAGATACGGCGCCCCTTTTTCGCTTGCCGGGTTGAAGGTGCCGTGCGCGCCGAACTTCTTCGCCACCACGGCGTCCACAGCTGCCCGCATGTCTTTGTAGTACGGCGGCCGGAAGCTTTCGAACAGCCCATCGACACCCACCGGATGCGGCAGGCTGCGTGCATCGCCGACGTGGTCGAAGCGGAAGGCGAGGCCTTCGGTCAACGGCGTGCCGCCCATCGCCACCAGGCTGGTGACACCGCCGTACAACCAGCCACCGAGTCCCAGCGCTTGTTGCGCCAACAGGATGTTATGGCCGATGAAGCCCGCCTCGACGCACGTGGCCAGCATCAGCGAGTGCTCGACGTACGACAATGGTGCGGGACTGTTTTCGTCGAGATGTCGCTCTTTCGCCCAGCGTTCGTTCCCGCACGGCCGGTAGTCCTTGAAGTCGTCGAGGATGTACGTACCGAGGTCGCACATCAGCATGATCCCGTTGATCATCTCCTCGGTGATGTCGGTCACCGGCATGAACAGCGTCGTCCCCGGCATGTTGCAGTTCCACAGGTTGAACGACATGATCGCCATGGTGTTGCGCGGGAGCTCGAGGCGACCGTCGCGCAGTTTCACGCGGTGCGCCTCCGCCCATTTGACAACGCCGTTGCGGTCATCGGCCGTCGCCAACTCCTGCATCTTGCTCGGCTGCGCCTCCCGCAGGCGCAACAGATACACGCCGTCGTCGTTGGTGTAGAACAACTCAGTACCGTGATTGCCGCACGGGCTGCCCCAGGTACGCCCGACGTGTTCGACCATGGTGTTGCACATGCCGTCCCACTGCAGCAGGCGCTCGTCGGCCACTTCCGGCCGCGGCGTATGCGGCATGTCGGCCAGATTGAAACCGGTGACGCCGGTTCCCGCACTGAGGAGCAATGCTTCCTCGAGTTCGGTCAGCGGTAGAGGATCGTTGGGGGACTTGAACTGGTTCGGCCCTTCCTTGATCTCCATGCCCAGACCGAAGCGCCGCGAGCGGCGGCCATAGATGGCTTCGAAGAGCGGGAAGCTGAAGGCTTCCTGCAACTGCGGTAACGTCACGCACGCCGCGCAGGAAGCCGGCAAGGAACGCCGGGCCTTTGGGCGGCTGGTCAAGAAGTACAACATCGGCCGCCAGGCGCTCTGAGGCGCCGGGTCGATCCCGTCCCGCCGCCGGGTCAGTTTTGACCCAGCGATTCAGCCTCAAATTTGCTCGCTGCTGAGTGGGAGGTCTCTTGGCTACTGTCTACGGCAGTGAGGCAATCCAAACCCGGCGACACGTGGCCGCGGACCACAATCATCGCCGAAGTGCAGGGTCCATTATACGGCCGGCTACTGGTCTCCGGATTGCTCCACCGATTTGCGTTCGAAATCGCAGCGCAGTTTGTCGGTCAGAGGGCGTCCCACGTGGGGAGCATAGCGGGAGGAAATCGCGTGGCGAAGGTCGGGAGTCTGGTCAACCGGCGGGAGACCACATTGGGTCTGTCGCCGCTCAACGATCGCGATGCCAACGCGGACGACATGTCCGACTCCTTCGATTTTAACCAGCAGCCCGCTGATGCGGCGGGCGCCAACCCGGGCGCATAGGATGCGGCCTTGCGGCGGCATACCAATGCTTCGGAAGCAACGTGGAGGTGTATGATGGCAAACCCTAGTGGAAGCAGACGCAGGCCACGTCCGATGAACATCTACGTCCGCCGTGGCTCTCGAGCGGAAGACAAGTACCACGCCCTCGGAGGCGTCCCTGGTCTCGAGCCCGAAGAAATCGTCCCCGGCATCCCACCCACGCCGGCTCACGACCTCATCTTCCACGGCGGCAAGACCATCCCGAACCTGACGTTCACCAACTTCTACGTTGGCGGCGATGCCTGGCAGCCCGGCGACGCCCAGAACATCGATCGCGCACTCGCGGCGGCCATGAGCGAACCGACTCTGAACAACGTGATGGCACAGTATTTCTCTGGCGTCCCGACAAGCGCGTTCAAGCCGTCGCAAATGCTTCCCGGTCCGGCACCGGCCCGGACGTCTCAAGGTGACGTCGAGCAGCTGGTGAACGATCTCTACGGCAAAGGCACGCTCAACGGCTTCGATCTCAGCTCCACCGTTTTCAATTTCATGCTGCCACGCGGCACGATACTGAACGACAATCCACAGCCCGGTGCCGCTCGAGGCGTGGCGGCCGCCGGGGTGAGGCGCCGAGGCGTACCGGAAGAGGACGAAGCCGACTCCTTGAATGGTCTGGGCGGCTATCACGGATCGGTCCAGATCGACGGCCACACGGTGTACTACGCGGTCGGGGTGTATTCCGAAACGAGCAACGGACAGACCAACGGCATCCCGGTGTTCGACGCGCCGTGGAAGAACGTCGTGGCGACCTTTTATCACGAACTAAACGAGGCGCGGACCGATCCGGACGTCGAGCAGGTCATCCAGGGAGGGAATCCCTCATTGCTTGGCTGGACCTCTAGAAAAGGCGAAGAGTGTGGCGACTTTCCCGTCTTTGAGGCCAACCCGTTGAGCTTGGTCTTTCAGGAAGTGCCCGTGTCCGGAGGTGGGACCGCTCCAGTGCAATTCCAATACTCCGACCACGTGCACGGTCCTGAAGGCCCTGTTTCAACTCAGGATCCGCCGGCCCCCAGAGGCGGTCCGCACCACAAGGGTCGGTAGCCGCATGAGGCCGGGAGCGCGCTGCGGTCGCCATAGCTGGTATCGGACAGAGAACAGATTATGAAACCGAATAATCCGATCGATCACGTGCTCATCATCGTCAAAGAGAATCACACCTTTGACAATTACTTCGGCACGTTTCCCGGCGTGAACGGCGACGCGACTTTGCCGCACGCGTCCGACCCGCCGGCGAGTGGCGACCCGCCGCACGACCACGCGGCGTGGCTGCGGCGCGCGCAGGGAGCGGTCAACCAGCAATACCACGAGGCCGATATCCCCGCGTACTTTGCATACGCGCGGCAGTTTACTTTGTGCGACAACTACTTCACCGAGATCGCCAGCCAGTCGGAGCCCAATCACCTGATGCTGATCGCCGCGGCCTCGCCCATCATCGACAACGCGAACCCAAATCGGACTTATCAACCGCAAGCGCCGTTCGACATTCCCTCGCTGCCGGCAAGCCTGGAGAAAGCCAATCTCACCTGGCGCAGTTACAGTGATCAGCACAACTATTTCAATGATATCAAAGCGCTCAAAGGCAGTCCACATATCGTTCGCTGGACAAAGTTTGACACCGACGTGGCCGCGGGGAATCTTGCGAACGTCTCGTGGCTGTATGCTCCAGGCAGCCCACAAGAGCTCAGCGAGCACCCGCCGTACGGGAAGAACGTAGGCCAGCCAACCGTCAAGCTGGGCATGCAGTGGACCGCGGACCGGGTCAACCAGATCGCGAAGAGCAAGCTGTGGTCAACTGTGGCGATCTTCATCACGTGGGACGACTGGGGCGGCTGGTACGACCATGTCGAACCACCGCTCAACGACACCTGGACAGGTGAGAGCCCTGCAAAAGGGCCGTCGTACACGAACACGCAATTCAGCTACGGATCGCGCGTCGGCTGTCTGGTTCTGAGCCCCTTCGCGAAGAAAGGCATCTCCACGGCTTTCCACTCGCACGTGAGCATCGTCAAGTTCTGCGAGCAGACGTTTGGTCTGCCGCCGCTCAACGACCGCGATAAGGCGTCGGACGATATGCTCGATTGCTTCGACTTCAACCAAGCGCCCCTGGCGCCACCGGTCTGGAGCGGTGGAGGCGGTGGACCCAAGCGACCGCCCAAGCCGCCCAAACCGAAGCAGGGCAAGGCACCGGCCTCAGGAAAAACGAAGCGACCGGCCTCGGGCAAGAGCACGTGAAGGACGTGAAAGGACGTGATCAGAGTCATCAACTACGTGCCGACAACCGCGCGGCAGCAGGTCGGTCTTCGGTTGTTTGCTGAGAAAAGTGATATCCGAGTGGGAGGGTGATTGTCACGCAGCCAAAGGCAAGCCGCTCCCGCGAATGCGAGGAAGGTTCTCGGATACTTTCTTCGTAACCCGCAGGCGGCCGACACACTTGAGGGCATAGCCCGTTGGCGTTTGATGGAGGAAAAGATTCGCGGAAGCGTCGAGGAGACGGATCAGGCACTCGCGTGGTTAGTGGCGGAGGGACTCTTGCTGAAGGAGTCTGTGGAGGGTTCGGGCCCGATCTTCCGCCTGAACCCATACAAGAGCGGTCAAGCCCAGCAGCTTCTTGAAAGATCCGGAATTTGCGAGTGAGGCGGGAAGACGAGCGATCGATACAGAAAGTGTCGCATCAGGGTGCGGCGAAAACGGTTCGGTTTGTTTGCTTATGTCTTGATGGGTCGCAAGCTTTTCCCTGCAGTCCTGGCATTGGTAGTTGCGGTTCCGGGGTGCGCCAAGATTTACGAGGAGCCCAAGAGCTTCTCGTTGAAAAGACAAATCCCAGGACCAGGTTGAGCGCAAGATTCTGCCGAAGGTCGACACCGAGCGCCCGATGGCCGATGACCGGGTTCGCGGCAAAGATCCGCAGCACCCAGGTCCTATGCGTTTCGCCGTCGCCGTAGATGGTGCCTATACTCTCGATAACTCCGGTTGTCCCTCCCGACGGGCGCCTATGGTGTCTGCGTATGAATTCGTGAGAGCTGGTACGCGTGGGCCGTTGGGGGCTAAACCGGAAATTCCGAGTGCAAGGAGGGTGCGATGAGAAACAAATGGGTTATCCAAGGCTTCTTTGGCTGTCTAGTCTTGCTGGCTGGCCTCATTCCTGCCTTCGCGGGTGACGTGTTCGGGGGCAAGGTCACGGAAGTCAGGAGCGCCGAGATCGTGATCGTCGACTCCGGCAAAGAACAGTTCATCGTTCGTATTGCCGGGATCGCTGCGCCACTTGAGGGGCCGATCGCCACCGAGGCAAAGCAATTTGTGACCAAGCTGGTACTCGGGAAGGAGGTCCGCGCACGCTTCGTGGGCCGTAACAAGAACGGCGAGATGGTGTCACGGCTCTTCATCGGCGATCCGGGCACGGAGGTCGGCCTGGAACTGGTGAGGAACGGATTGGCCCGGCGCCAGGAGGGTGCAGAGCCCCAATTGGGATACAAGTACGGCGAGCTTTCGGAGGCCGAGAACGAAGCCCGTAAAGCCAGGCGCGGTCTCTGGGCCATGCCTCAGCCAAATTAGGAAGGAGACCACCAATGAATCGCAGACTTCCTATTCTTGTCTTCTTACAATTGGTAGTTTTCGCGACGATGTTTCTCCTCGCGGGCGTTGTTCATGCCCAACTCTCGAGCCAAACCGATGTTAACCTTTCGAAAATGACCGGGGACCAAAGCGAGTGTGCCGTCGCCAAGAACCCGACGAATAAGCTGCAGCTTTTCGTCCTCTGCAACAATGCGAGCGCTGGGCTCTTCGCTGCGCGCAGCATCGATGGTGGCGCGACGTGGGTCTATCCGGATCCCAGCAAGACGATCGCCAATGGCGCCAACCCAGCCCTGGGTCCAGCAGCCTGCTGCGACCCCACTCTGAGCTGGGACACCTTCGGAAACCTCTTTATCGCTTACATCGACAACAATTATTCAAGCGTCGTGGTCTTGCTTAGCACGGATGGCGGGCAGACATTCACAAATCCTACTACGTTTGGCCCTTTCTGCGCCGGATGCCCCGACCAGCCCACTATCGTGGCGGATAATACCACGGCCGTGGGGGCGCCCGTGGCTGTCTGGATTGTGTGGCACCGGAATGCACCGACTGGACCGATCGTGGCAAGTGGGGCTGCGGTGACTGGCCTGGGTGTGGTTGGCGCTTTCAGCGCGCCCCAGGACGTCCCCGGAACGATGAACTGCAGCTACGGAGACGTCGCAATCTCCCCGACCGGCGTCGTAGTGCAGACTTGCCAGAACCCCAGCGACAACACGACAGGTGGGGGTACGATCTTTGTCAACACCAAGGCCGACGGTCTTGGCCCAAATCCCTTCGCTGCCGCGGTTACGGCGACGACGACCAACGTGTCTGCCTTCTATTCCATACCGGCACAGAGCAGTCGAACCATTGACGCGGAAGCCGGTTTGGCCTATGACCGTAACAACAACTCAGTGAGTCTCGCTACCCCACTGGGCCTCAGCCCCCATTTCGGGCGCCTCTATTTGATCTACACGGATGCGACCGCAGCGGGAAGCGCCGACACGAACATCATGTTGCGCTTCTCAGACGACAATGGTGGAACATGGAGCAACCCGCCCATCCGCGTCAACGACGATGCTACGAATCGCAGCCAGTTCTTTCCCAAGATTGCCAGCAACCGCCTCTCTGGCAATATCGCAGTCTGCTGGTACGATGGGCGAAATTCGGCTTCCAACACTGCCATGCAAGTGTTCTGCAGCATTGCAACGCCGACGGGAGCATCCCCGACGTTCATGGCCAACGGGCAGATCAGCGATGGCGCCTCGACCAGCAGCGCCGATCCCAACCAATTCGGTGACTACTCCGGCCTCGCCTACTTCCAGGGCGTGGCGCATCCCGCCTGGCCAGATACGTCCAACAGCACGGGAGACAACCCAGACGGCACGACGACCTTCGATATCTACTCCGATCGAGTCAGCGGGGGGGCTGCGGCTCACGAAGGCGACCCACATCTCACCACCGTCAACGGAGTGCATTACGACTTCCAGGGCGCCGGCGAGTTCGTGGTTCTGCGCGATTATGATGGCCTGGAAATCCAGACGCGCCAGGCACCTATCGCTACCACGTTTAATCCGGGGCCGGATGCCCACGACGGGCTCGCGACCTGTGTGAGTCTCAATGCCGCCGTCGCGGCACGCGTGGGCGGGCACCAGGTTACTTACCAACCAAACATCAGCGGTGTCCCGGACCCCAGCGGTCTCCAGCTGCGTGTGGACGGCGACTTGACGACGCTGGGCGCGAACGGAATCGATCTCGGGTCGGGCGGGCGTATCGTGAAAACCTCAGCCAACGGCGGTATCGAGATCGACTTCCCGGACGAAACCGTTATGTTCGTTACGCCGGACTGGTGGGCTTCCCAAAGCAAGTGGTACCTCAACGTGGACGTATCCCACACCCCAGCTGTGGAGGGGGTTCTGGGTGTCATTCCTCCGGGCAGCTGGTTGCCGGCACTCCCGGATGGTACGTCGATGGGGCCAATGCCGGGCTCGCTGCATCAGCGTTACGTCGACCTCTACCAGAAGTTCGGTGATGCGTGGCGCGTGACAGACAAGACTAGCCTGTTCGACTACGCGCCGGGTACGTCCACCGACACGTTCACGATGCGCAACTGGCCACTGGAAAACCCGCCGTGCGTCATCCCGGAAACGAGACCCGTGCGGCCAGTCAGCCGACTTGTGGCGCAAGAGGCTTGCCGGCCAGTCACGGGCGAGAACACGCGCAACAACTGCGTCTTCGACGTGATGGTCACCGGCAACCCCGGCTTTGCGAAAACCTACCTGCTCGGCCAGCGGATCCGGACCGGGTCCACCAGGACCACCGTGACTGACGACGGGGATCCGACGCAGGTCGGAGAATGGGTAGAGTTCAGCGCGATCGTGACGCCAAACTCTTCGGCCAGCAGGGGCGTCCCGGCAGGGACCGTCCAGTTCACCCTTGATGGCTCCAAGGTAGGACAGCGAGTTAAGGTTGACGCTAAGGGCCAGGCGAAGTGGGAGACGTCTCGCCTCAAGGTTGGCGAACATCGCGTGGCGGCCAGCTACATCCCCAGCCATGGGAGCGTGTTTATGGCCAGCAGTAGCGTCGAAAAGACCCACACGGTGAGGCGCTGTCCTTGTGGATCTGGAGCTGAAGCAAAATAAACGCAGTTGTTGGGTGCGTGCGTGGCAAGGTTGTGCGGCAGGCGCAGCCGACTGAAGCAAGTTGTGAGTAGTCTCCAAGACAATGTGATGTGACCCACTAGAGAAGCAAGAGGACTCATCCTATGCCAAGATACCGCATAACGATTTCTAGCCAGAGCGGCCAGGCCATGACTGATCTGGTACGTAAGCACAACATTCGAGTCTTGGACCATGGAGCCCGCCGCGGCAAAGGAGCCGGCTTCGTTGTTGATGCCATCGTCGAGGAGCCGGACGTAAAGCGCCTCCGCGACGCCGGTTACTCCGTCGAGCAGCATGAAGACGTCGATAAGACCGGTAAAGCCCGGCAAAAGGAAGTGGGGCGAGGCAATCGGTACAAGAAGGACCAACCGCGCTAATCTCGTTCCTTCCGTGAAGGCTAAGGAGGAATTTGCATGCCGTACCTCAATGTGGATGAGGTGGAATCCGCCCTTGCAGTGGCCAGTTCGGCCCCCTATACCGCATTCACCCAGCTGATTCCTTTGCCCAACCCCACCTGGGAAGGCCGCCAGTGCAACGCGATCAAGATCGCCAACGGCAGCGATCCTGGGCGCCCGGGCGTGTACTTCCTCGGGGGAATCCACTCGCGCGAGTGGGGGAGCTCCGATATCCTCATCTACTTCATTGAGCAACTCGAGCAGGCCTATCTGAATGGGACTGGCATCACTCTGGGTGGGAAGACTTTTCCCGCGTCCGATATCAAGACCATTGTAGATAACCTCGACATCTATGTTTTTCCCCAAGCCAATCCCGACGGCCGGAACTACAGCATGAACACTGAGGCGCTGTGGCGCAAGAACCGGCGCACTGCCGCTCCGAACTCAAATTCGGGCGACTGTGTCGGCGTCGATTTGAATCGCAACTACGATTTTCTGTGGGACTTCCAGAATCTGTTCGCTCCATCTTCCACTGTTTCTTGTTCCGCAGATCCCTGCGATCATGACGTCTACCACGGTCCCAGTCCGTTTTCCGAGCCAGAGACCCGCAATGCGAAGTGGATCCATGACAACTTTCCCAACATCGCCTACTTCGTGGACCTGCATAGCTATGGCCCGGACATTCTTTATAGCTGGGGCGACGATGACAACCAGGAGCCTGATCCCAGCATGAATTTTCAGAACCCGGCCTACAACAGCCTCCGGGGAATTCTCGACTCTTCCGGGCAGCCCGGCGCTGCAGCTTATCGGGAATACATCCCAACGATCGACCGCGCCGCTGCGGTCGATCTCGCCAATGCGTTTGCCGGCGGCATTCAAGCGGTGCGCGGGACTTCCTACCTCGTCGAACAATCTGTAGGCCTCTATCCCACGGCCGGAGCTTCTGACGACTATTCCTACAGCCGTCATTTCGTGGATGGCACTAAACGAAAGGTCCTGGCTTACACCCTGGAGTGGGGAACTGAGTTCTACCCGCCTTACAGTGAGATGCAGAACATCATCCAGGAGATCACGTCCGGCCTTCTGGCTTACTGCCTCTGGGTCCGCAACAGCATTGAGGACTGCGTCATCACTACCGACCGGAACACCTTCGGCAAAGACGAAGTTGATGCCATGCTGCACGTTGCGTTCCCGGCTCGGGTAGACGCGGCCTTCTATGTGGTCATCGACGGCTTCCGGCACGAAGAACTCGGCATCAGCGCGGCCACGCTCACCGGCGTGCCTGACGTGAAACCCGACATCACATTCAATCCGCCGCTCGTGAAGGTAACAGCACACGCGATTGCATGCAGCACCGACGGCAACACATTGGTGGCAGGACCGCAACGGTTTACCTGGGCTTTCGCGATGCAGTTCGATGACAGTACCGATTTTACCCAGGAAGTCTTGTCCGTGACGATGACAGGCTCGTTGATCGCCACCACTGGCGTCAAGATGAGCGCCCAGGCGGTGATCACGCTCACCAAGCAGCCGAACCCCTACGAGATCGATGGTGCGACCTCTTGGTTGTCGGTCGATTTGCAAGTGTTCCAGGTTCTGCAGGGTGGAAGTCTGCCGAGCACACCGACGATACCGTTGACGGGAAGTCCGAATGACTTTATCCGCGATCTGCTTGCCGACACGGGTGGCGGATACAATGATCCCACGCTGCTGCGTGCGCCGCACCATCCCTTCGATCTTGATTTGGTAGCCAACGAAGACAGCTCCGCAGTGAATATCGCGGGGGCGATGGGCGGCTTCCCGCCGTTCATCCCTGGAACCCCGGTTTACAATTTCGCGGTGGCACGCGTGCGCTACCGGGCGCTGACGACGCCGGCTCCGAACGTGCGCGTGTTCTTCCGCATGTTCCAGGCCTCGACGACGTCCACGGACTTCCAGCCCACCACTACTTACGCAGCCGGCGGGCTCGGCGGGACCAAAATCCCGCTGCTGGGCGTGGTCAACGGCGAGGTGGTCACCATTCCCTTCTTCGCTGCCCCGCGCGTGGATCCGGCGAATCCCAATGGTCTCAACGCGCAAACTGATCCGGATAACGTGGGCCCGGTGGGAGAGGCGATTCCGCCCGACGGCACCGGCAACGAAGTGCAGGTGTACTTTGGCTGCTGGCTGGACATCAACCAGACCACGGCGGTGCTGCCGGATCCGAACAGCCCGGCTTCGGCGGCCGGTCCCTACCCGGCGGTGCAGTCGGTCCAGGAGGCCATCCGAGGTAAGCATCAGTGCCTGGTGGCGGAGATCAATCTGGATCCGCCGGAGCCGCAAATCGCAACCAGCGCCACGCCGGCCACCTCCGACAAACTGGCGCAGCGCAACCTGACCATCGTGGGGGTGGCTTCGCCGCACCAGGTTCCGCTGACCTTCGAGATCAAGCCGACGCGCGCGTCGCTGCCGCCGGGGCAGGCGCCGGACGAGTTGATGATCGACTGGGGCCAGGTGCCGGCCGGGAGCCAGGCCAGCATTTATCTGCCGGGTACCAGCGCCAAGACCATTCTGGAAATGGCAGACCGGATGTACACGCGGCACGGGTTGTCGATCTCGGATGTCCACACGTTGACCTGCGCGGCGCACGGCATCACCTACGTGCCGATCCCGCCGGGAGCCGGTTCGAACTATGCCGGACTGCTGACCGTGGATCTGCCCCCAACGGTAAAGCGAGAGAAAGCGTTCAAGGTAATCACACGGCAGATCACGAATGCGTTCGGCCGGCGGCCACCATCCCCGACTCCACCGCTGAGTATCGCCGCTCACCCCGGCCAGGTGATGGCGCCAGACCTGATCGAATGGCGGCGGGTGCTGGGCAGCTTCCAGCTCAGCATTCCCGTGGAAACCCGGGAAGCGCTGTTGGGGCCGGAGGAGCGGCTGCTCTCGGTGCTACGCTGGGTTGCCAAGGGGATACCGCACGACAACCGCTGGTACCCGGTGTTCCACCGGTATCTGGAGCAGATCGTGGGGCGGGTGTCGGCGCTCGGAGGGGATCCCAACAAGATCCTGCCCTCGCCGAGCGGCGACGGCCGCGCTGAGCCGCAGCCTTCCCACAAACGTCCCGAGGACCGGCTGTGTTTTACCGGCAAGATCGCGGGTCTGATCTTCGATCGCTTCGGCGATTTCGAGGGCTTCCTGCTGGACACCGAAGATGGGGAGCGCAAATTCTTCAGCCGCGAGAAGGAGGTGGAAGAGCTCGCCGAGCGTGCCTGGCATGAGCGGCTGCGCGTCACCGTGTGCGCGGAACGCCACGAACCGCACCGGCCGCTGTCGATCATCGTCCGGGAACCACCGGCACCTCTCCGGTGCTGATGCGACGATGCACGCAAGGATGCGCCCTTGAGAGTGCGGTTGTCGGAACCGAGTCTGTCGCACCCCAGGCCACTTTGTAGCCGCGCAAGGGTTCGTTGATGGTCGAACCGGCCCCGAAAATTACGAATGGAAGATGCCGTCGACCCATTTCAATTCGCGGAGATCGTCCCAGAGCCAGCTGTACGCGAGCGTGGTCGCGGCGTCGGGTTGGAAGACGCGAAGGACCTCATTGCATGCGCTGATGCGAATGTGCTCAGCCACGTCTCCTCTAAGTGCAAGTACGTTCCCGTGAACTTCCCCGAGATGATCGTGGCCGATGGGGTTGCTGCCAAGCTGAACCTCTACCGTTGTGGAACTACCCGCTGGCCGTGGATCGAGGTACCAGCTGATAATCGGCGGGCGCCCCCGCCCGCTGGGCGCAACCGAAGCCCGGAGTCGCGCCGGCAGCAAGACTGCCGTGGATAAGCGCGACGCAAATTTCGGAAACCATGTGCGAACGAGCTGCTCGTATGATTCCAAGGCGCCCCGGTAGACCGCGCTTACCAACGCGAGCAGCTGTTTCTCCGAATACGGAAGCCAGACCGGACCGATGAACACGTCCGGCTGTAGGTCTGGGACGGGCCACGGCGGGTTGATCTCCGTGATGCCCAATCTGCGGAGCGCGCCCACTTGCCTTCGAAGCGGACCCACGTTGTGCTGCTTTCGGCTCGCATCCAGCAAAACCACATCGGCAGGCAGCCTGCTGAGGACCGCATCGATCTCGGCGATGGCGATCGGCCGGTGGTCTAATGACCCTCGACCGGTGAGCGTAAGAGCGGCCGTCCATGCGGCTTCACGAGCAATCGGCCCATCCGCGACGGGCACAGTCCCCTGTTCTGTAGGAACTTCGAGAGTGTACCGACGAGCTCATCAAGCGTCCGCCGCCACGCAAACGCAGACTGCCGCCTGGGCGGTTCTCCGAAAATGCTCCGCCAACGGGGATCCCAGCGGTTCAGTAAGCTCGCACCCAGTTCGACAACATCGTCGATCTCGTCCAGACCCTCATACCATGAGGTTATCAAGTCAGATTCTCCCGCGCCCACACCCAGCGAACGGAGTTTCCCCTCGGGCGTCATCGGTGCGACGAAGGGCGCGAGCGGACCGAGCCCTTCAACCCATGCAGCCATTGCCGTACGTATCCTCCGCCCCGCTTCGAGCGCGGGGGCGGCTGGTGCGTCTTCCCAAGAACCCCATCGCGCCAGCCCTTCGTCGACGATCTGCGCAGTCAGGCCAGGGTCTGAAGCAGCTAGAGGCTGTAACAGCTTTGAAGCATCGTCGTGCGAGAGCGTCCCTGCGGCGACAACCAGCGGATATCTCCACCATTCGAGCCGCCGCGCATCGCGCAACAGATCCTGCACCGTCGGCACGCCCTGCGCGAGGCTCTGTGCGGCAAACCATTGCGCGATAATCGGGAGGGAAAAACGCGCGCTGTCGGACCGTTCGAGAACCAGACCCGACTCGAGAACCGCCTCCAGCTCAGCCCTCGTGCCGATCTCGTTGGAAGGAACGGATGCGCCACCGCGGTCCGTAGATAACACGGCAAGCCGCTCCAGCATGGCGCGGGCCTCCAGTCCCATCTTGCTGGAGATGACGCGTTCCGAAAGACTCGAAAGCAATTCGCCGGTTGATTTCGGGCGCCAGAAACTGCGGTCGCGAAGTTGAAGTCCCAAGAGGATCGCAAAGAGCGGTCGTGTGACAGCATCGGCTATCGACTGCGGCCAACCCCAAGCGGAACCGAGTTCGTACCCCGCATGTCTGCTCACCAGGGCCCACGCTTGCTCTGGAGAGAGCGGAGCGACCTCAACTGCCTCCTCGGCTTCCCGAAGCGGAAGCAGCGGTCTGCCCGCCATGACGACCGTGGTTCGTGGCCACATGTTTACAAGAATGCGAGCCTGCGTGAGCAAGTCCGACGCGCGTGCGCCCCCTTGATCCTCGGCGGAGTCAAGTACCACTGCCGCACCCTGTACGCGCGGGTTTCCCAGTCCTTCCGCGGATGCCTTCACGACGGACACAAGGGCGCCGAAGTCATCGCGGGCGTCCAGGTATACAGGCGTAGGTGCGCTCGCGTCCTCTCTGCTGCGCGCGATCGCACTTTGATGAAGACGCTCGACGATGAGTGACTTGCCTATCCCCACTTCACCTACAACCAAGACAACTGGTCGGTCCGGCCCGGGAATCATGGGCGGGCCTGGTGAGCCAACGGTCGGGTCATCCGCGAGCCGCGCCGCCTCAAGACGGCGTACGCCGAGCGCCTGCCAACGAGCGATGCAGCGACCGCGCGAGGCTCGTCCGAACTCTTCGAGCCGGCCGAGCCGAGACAGAGTCGGCTTCGCACGGACCGCGCGAATAATCTCGTCCGTCAGCGCAAGCTGCAAGTGATATTCAAGGCCGACTTCGTCCTGCACGTCGACCCACTTGGCGCGGGTTCCGACCTCTTGGAGCAGGGCATTGGTCCCGGAATCTCGTGAATCAGTTGGAAGCAGAAAGACAAGGAGCCGGCGGTCAGCTCCGAGCGCTTCCCTGATTTCGTTTTGGACCGGTTGCGTGACGTCCCGGCCCACGAGCCAGACGATGAAATCGGCTTCTCTCACCTTCCGCAGGTATCCTTGGTCGACCGGCTCGGAACTTGCCGGCGTGAACTCAAAGGCCCAAGGGCTCAGGAAGGGTGCCCGGCCAAACGTCTCGACAGCGAGTTCGCGCGCAGACGCGAGTTCGGGCCGCATTACGCTGCTGATGAATACCAACAGCGGCTGCTCGCCCGGGAGTACACGGTCCATGGCCACCGACGCTTCCAGTCGCCTTCACAGATGTCAACCAGCCAACACCAGCCGGTAGCACGAAGCATCTTTCATCTGGACCGCCTTACCATAGAACCAATGGCGCCGCCCCCCGGCTGTGTGGATTGGGGCTGGATTGCGCTATACAGCAGCAGTGGCTAATCGCGGCATTCGGCCGAGCACGACACAGAGTACCCTGGCGCTGTGGGCGAAGTCTCTGCTCAACGCAGCACTCTTCTTCTGTATCTTCATGCTGGTGCTGCCATGGGTAGCGAATTGGCTGGCGCCGACGCCGGTGCCGTTGCCCTGGTGGTTACGGACGATCGGTGGCGCCGCGCTCTTTTTTGGTGGGGTTGCCGTCTGGATCGTGTGTCTGGATGTGTTCAGCCGGATGGGTCGCGGGACGCCCTTTCCGCTGGATGCCCCACGCCACCTGGTGACCACGGGTCCGTTTGCCGTTGTCCGCAACCCGATCATGGCCGCCGAACTCGCCGTCATCTGGGCGGAAGCCCTCTATATCTCCACCTTGGGTGTTTTCGGATATGCGGTCGTCGCTACACTCGCGGGCCATCTTTCCGTGGTATACGTCGAAGAACCCGAACTGCGTGAACGCTTCGGCAAGCAGCACGAGACCTATTGCCGCCGCGTTCCGCGCTGGTTTCCGCGCAACGTCTTCGGGCGGACACACGGCGGTAGCGAACTCAAAAGTTGAAGGAGGTAAACATGCAAGAGCGAGGACTCGAACGATTCGCAGGGGGTAAAGTGAGACCTTGGTTGCTGGTGGTGTCGGTGCTCGTCGCCTGCGGTGCCGCCCGGATGTTGCCGGCGCTGCCGGCCGGCTGGAATCCTGAGGCATTCGCCAAGGAGGACACGCTGAAGCTCCGTACCATCGAACCACAGGAGGGTGAGCACTGGTCCAAGGTCTGGCTCGTCGTCATCGACAACCAGGTATACGTCCGACTG
This sequence comes from Binatia bacterium, assembly GCA_044450645.1. Lineage (GTDB taxonomy): Bacteria > Desulfobacterota > Binatia > HRBIN30 > HRBIN30 > JAGDMS01. The sequence goes on along the minus strand of JBIOJG010000002.1, from coordinate 129,980 downwards.
GGTACACGCGCGGCAGGGCGGGTGGAGCACAATACCACCGCCCCGTACCTCGGAGTGGAGGTCGGTGGCCAGCGCTTCGAACGGGTGCGCGGGGTACCGGCTCCTGAATCTGCCCAACGGGTCGCGGCGGCCATGGCTGAAAAATACTGGAGCGACGTCCTCGTCCGGCATATGAATCACCCTCTGACGCTGCGCCTGGTGCCGGAGGACTGAACGGCTGTTTGCCTTCATCATTGAGCGCCCGGGTACCTGGGAGGGAGGCTGGGGCGAGCATTAGAAGAGGCCCCAGCGATTGACATCCTTATCAGTACGGCTAACTATGCGAAGGTGCACATCGAGACACTGAAGGTGTTCTGTGATGTAGTGGAAACCGGCAGCTTTTCAGCTGCCGCTTCGCAGAATTTCATCACTCAGTCGGCGGTAAGCCAGCAGCTGCGCACGCTGGAATCGAAGTACCGGTGTAAGCTGCTCGAACGTGGGCGGGCGGGAGCCAAGGCGACTCCGGCTGGGGAGATTCTCTATCGCGCCAGCCGCGAGATTCTGGAGAAATACCGCGAGATCGAAACCCAGCTCCAGGAGAGCGGGAAGGTGGTCAGCGGTACGCTGCGCATCGCCATCGTCTACAGCGTGGGCCTGCACGAGCTCCCCCCGTACCTAAAGGAGTACTTGCGCGAGTTCCCGCAGGTGAACGTGCACGTCGAGTACTCCCGACCGAACAAGATCTACGAAGATGTCGTCGCCGGCCGCATCGATCTCGGCATCGTGGCGTACCCGGCGAAACATCCGCAAATCACCGTCGTCCCATTTCGCGAGGACCGCCTGGTGGTGGCCTGTCCGCCCAACCATCCGTTCTCGGCCTTCAAAAAAGTGGCGATCAGCCGCTTGGATGGTGAGGCCTTCGTCGGATACGAGCGTGACATCTCGACCCGCAAGGCCACGGACCAGCTGTTCAAAGACCGCGGTGTGAGCGTTCAGTACATCGGTGAATACGATAACATCGAGACGATCAAGCGCGCGGTTGAAATCGAACAGGGCATCGCCATCATCCCGTTGGCTTCGGTACAGCATGAACTCGAGCAGGGCACGCTCAAGGTCGTGCACCTCTCTGATGAGACCCTGCTCCGGCCACTGGGTATCATCTACAAGAAGAGCCGGCATCTGTCCCCCGCCGCAGTCAAATTCATCGACGTGCTGCGACGCGAAGATTTGCTGCAGTTGCGGGACCAATAGGAACCTTGGTCGAGAGTGCCGATGTCGAACGCCGTCGACGGGCATACCCGGTCTCCCGTGCACAATTCCGATTGTCGCAGCGGATGCATCCGTTTTGCATTTGTGCTCTAAGCCACTGGGGTATGGCAGGGAATGCAACGGCGCATCGGCATAATTGTCGCTCTTATTGTCGTTCTTGGCGCCGCCGGGTGGTGGCGGTGGAAAACGGGACGGGACGAGTCTGACCGCGCCATCAAGGGCTCGGGAATCATCGAAGTCACGGAAGTGGACGTCGCCTTCGAGGTGCCCGGCACCATCAAGGAGCGCTACGTGGAAGAGGGCTCGCTGCTCGACAAGGGCGAACCCATCGCCCGTGTCGATGACCGCGAGTATCGCCTGTATGTCGACCGCGCGACGGCCGCCAAGGCGGCGGCGGAGGCGCGCTACCGACTCTTGCTGAAAGGCCCGCGGGCCCAGGAGATCGATCAGGCGCTGGCAGCCGTCGAGGCTGCGGACAGCGATTTCACCACCGCGCAGCGGGAATTCGACCGCATCCGGGCGCTGTACGAAGCGCACGTGGCGTCACAGTCGGAATTCGATCGCATCAAAGCGGCATTCGCCGGGGCGCAGGCGACCCGCGATCGGGCTCACGCCCAGCTGGCCATGCTGAAGGAGGGATCCCGCAGCGAGGAAGTGGAGCAAGGGCGGGCGCAGCTGCGGGAAGCGGAGAAGGCGCTGGAGCTTGCCGAGCTGAACCTCTCGCGCTGTCAGCTGTTTGCGCCGATTGCCGGCCGCGTGCTCTCCAAGAACCGCGAGGTGGGAGAGATGGCGCCTGCCGGCGCTTCGGTCATCACCCTCGGCGACCTGACGCGCCCGTGGCTGAACCTGTACGTGGGCGAGCGTGATCTGGGCAAAGTGGCCCTAGGCATGAAGGCCTACGTCACCGTGGACTCGTTTCCATCACAGCCGTTTTCCGGCAAGGTGACCTTCGTTTCGGAAAAGGCCGAGTTCACTCCCAAGAACATCCAGACGCAAGACGAGCGTGTCAAACTGGTCTACCGTATCAAGATCGAGTTGGAGAACCGCAACCAGGCGCTCAAGGCCGGCATGCCGGCCGATGCGCTGCTCCCGCTCAACCACGGACCTGAGAGAATTGATCCGCCGGCCCATTGAGTCGTGCCCTCATTGACGAATGGGATCAATGACTCGGTGACAGTGCCTCAACCTCTGATGTCCGCTGCGATCGAAGCCACCGACGTCGCCAAGGATTATGCAGGCACGCACGCGTTGCGCGGCGTGAGCGTGTCCGTCGCACCGGGCGAACTGTTCGGTTTGGTCGGGCCCGACGGCGCCGGCAAGACCACCTTTCTGCGCATCCTGGCCGGTCTGTTGAGTCTGTCGGGGGGGACTGTGCGGATCGACGGCATCGACGTGAGCACCAGCCCGGCTCTGGTGAAGGAACGCATCGGTTACATGTCGCAGCGCTTCAGCCTCTCGGAAACGCTGACGGTGGCGGAGAATCTCTTGTACGTGAGCGAGGTGTGGCACGTGCCGCACGGCGAGCGGCGCAAGCGCATCACGCGGTTGTTGGAATTCAGCCGGCTGGGGCCGTTTCAAGATCGGCTGACACGTAATCTCTCCGGCGGCATGAAGCAGAAGCTCAGTCTGTGCACGTGCCTCATTCACCAACCACGCATCTTGCTGCTCGACGAGCCTACGATCGGTGTCGATCCCGTGTCCCGCCGTGATTTTTGGCTCATCCTCTACGATTTGATGCACGAGGGCTCGACCATCTTCTTGTCGACGCCGTACATGGACGAGGCCGAACGCTGCGGGCGGGTGGGGTTCCTGCTGGACGGTCAGCTGATCGCCTGCGGCAGCCCCGCAACCCTCCGGGCCGAACTCCAAACGGTCATCCTCGATCTCCGTTGCACCGACTCGCGGCGCGCCCGACGGGCACTGCGGCACGTTGCCGGAATGGAGGAAGCGGTGAGCTTCGGGGAACACCTGCACGTGACAATTCCGCGGACCGGATTTGACGTCGACGCCGGCCTGCGGAACGTCCGCGCGGCGGGCATCGACGTGCAGGACTGGCAGATTCGGAAGCCGTCGCTCGAGGACGTCTTTCTGTCGTACATCCATCGCCGCGCCGAGGCGGCACCCGTCACCGCCAATACGAGCGTCAGCCCGCCATGACCGAATTCGCCGTCGACGTCAGCGGGCTGACCCGTGTGTTCGACAGCTTTGTCGCCGTCGATCACATCGATCTCCAAGTCGCCACCGGCACGGTTTTCGGCTTTCTCGGTCCCAACGGCGCCGGCAAGTCGACCACCATCCGCATGCTGTGCGGCATCCTGCGGCCCAGCGCTGGACAGGGGACGGTCGGGGGCTTCGACATCTTACGTCAAACCGAGCAACTCAAGAGCAACATCGGGTACATGTCGCAACGGTTCTCGTTGTACGAGGACCTGACGGTGGAGGAGAACCTGCGTTTCTTTGCCGGCATCTACAACGTCCATGGGGCGCAGCGTGCGGCGCGCATCGCCTGGGCCGTAGACATGGCGGGGCTGCGCGGCCGCGAGCACCTCAAGACGGCGGAACTCGCCGGTGGTTGGCGGCAGCGGCTGGCCCTCGGTTGCGCCGTGCTGCACGAGCCGCCGATCCTGTTTCTCGACGAACCGACTTCCGGCGTCGATCCCGCCTCGCGCCGCAACTTCTGGGAAATGATCGGCGAGTTGTCCACGCGTGGCATCACGGTGTTCGTCACCACGCACTATATGGATGAGGCCGAGCATTGTGACGAGTTGGCGTTGATATATGGAGGGAAGGTGGTCGCCACCGGCAGCCCCGCAACACTGAAGCGCCGCTACATGTTCCGCGCCTTGCTCGAACTCGAGTGTAGCAACTTGATGGGCGCCTTCGCCGCGTTGAAACTGGAGCAGACAGTGGCCGGCGTGGCGCTGTTTGGCGCCACCTTGCATCTGGTCGCCGACGACGAAACCGCCGCGCGGACCGCGGTCGCAGCCCGGCTGCAGGCCGCCGGGATTACCGTGCAGCGGCTGGAACGCATCGAGCCGTCGCTGGAGGACGCCTTCGTCACCATCGTGGAGGCCAGCGGCAGCAACGGCGAGGCCGCATGACCAGGTCATCCGCCGAGGCTACCCCTCGTGGGCCGGGAAGGCGGGCGCTGTCGGTACGCACCGTCCGTGCCATCATGCGCCGGGAGTTCATCGATGTCGTGCGCGATCGGCGCAGCCTGATTCTGACGTTCTTGTATCCCATCTGCATGCTGATCATGTACGGCTACGGCATCCGCTACGACGTGGACAACGTGCCGCTGACGATCCTGGACTATGATCACACGCCCGAGAGCCGCGATCTCACCGAGCAGATGCTCCGTTCCGGCTATTTTCATCTGGTGCGCTGGGCCCACAATGAACGCGATCTCAACCGAGACCTGACGAGCGACGCCAGCAAGGCGGCGGTGGTGATCCCTCGCGATTTTGCCACGCACATCCGCTCCGGTGAGCCGGTGACGGTGCAGGCACTCATCGATGGGTCCGACTCCAACACCGCGACCATCGCCCAAGGGTACCTGCTGGCCATGATGGCCCGTTATTCCAGCAGCGTCGGCACGGGCAAGCCCCAGGGCGCTCACAACTCGGCGCTGAGCACGCCTCCGATCGAGCTCAAGAGCCGCATGTGGTACAACCCGGAGCTGAAGAGCGTCAATTTCATCGTGCCCGGGGTCATTGCGGTCATCATGATGATCGTCGGCGCCATTCTCACGGCGCTGAGCATCGTCAAGGAGAAGGAACGCGGCACCCTCGAGCAGATTCTGGTCTCACCCATCCGTCCCTTGGAAATGATGATCGGCAAGCTCATTCCATACGTCATCATCGCTTTCATCGACCTCATGATCATCGTCGGCGCCGGCTACCTCATTTTTCACGTGCCGATCAAGGGCAGTCTGGTGCAGCTGACGATCTTCTCGCTGATCTACCTCACCAGCTCACTCGGTACCGGCGTCTTCGTCTCCACCATTGCGGACACGATGCAAAACGCGATGCTGGCCGCCATCTTCATTTCGCTGTTGCCGTCGATTCTGCTCTCCGGCTTCATCTTCCCCATCGAGAACATGCCGATCGTGATCCGGTTCCTCACCTACTTCTTCCCCGGGCGCTACTTCGTGACCGCAATTCGCGGCATCTACCTCAAAGGTGTCGGCCTGTCTGTGCTGTGGCCCGAGGCGGTCATGCTGCTCTGCTTCACCACCGCTATCGTGTGGCTCAGCGCCAGCCGCTTCCAGGAAAAGCTGGGATGAAGAAGGAGTGGCGCCGATGACCGCCTCACTCTCCCGCATCTTTCACGTGATGTGGAAAGAGGTGATCCAGATCACCCGCGATCGGCGTATGTTCAGGATGATCCTGATCATGCCGTTGATGCAGCTGACCATCTTCGGCTACGTCGTGTCCAGCGACATCACCGACATCGACACGGCGGTCTGCGACTACGACCAATCGACGGAAAGCCGCGCCTACATCGAGCACATCGTGGGCAGCGGCTATTTCCGCATCGCCGCTCCTTGCCGGAGCGTGCAGGACATCAACCGGCTGCTGGACCGCGGCCGCATCCGTGTGGCCCTGACGATCCCGTCGGATTTTTCCGCTCGCATCAAGCGGCGTCAACCCGCTGAGGTCATGGCCGCCGTCGACGGCAGCAACTCAAACACCGCCACGATCGCTGCGGCCTATCTGGAACAGATCACGCTGACGCAGGCGGTGGAAGTGCAGTTTGCCGACCACGGCCGGCCGGCTGGGTTCAGCCAGCACCCGGTCGTGAATCTCGAGCCGCGGGTGTGGTTCAATCCCGAGATGCGCAGTGTCCGGTACATGGTGCCGGGAATCATCTGCGTGCTGCTGATGGAATCCATGGTCATTCTAACGGCGATCGCCATCGTGCGCGAGAAAGAACGCGGCACGATGGAGCAATTGATCGTGACGCCGATCCGCCCGTACGAGCTGATCTTGGGTAAAGCGATTCCCTTCATCGGCCTCGGCTACATCAACGTCTCCATGGTGGTGCTGGCCGGAACCTTCTGGTTCGGTGTGAAGATCAGCGGAAGCTTGCCGCTGCTTTTCGGACTCACGGGACTCTTCATTCTCACCTGCCTGGGCCTGGGCCTGGTCGCTTCCACGATCTCCAACACCCAGCAGCAGGCGTCGATGGCGGGGCAGTTCATCATGTTGCCGAACATGTTCTTTTCCGGGTTCATGTTCCCGATCGCCAGCATGCCGCCGCTGGTGCAGAAACTCACCTACATTATCCCACTGCGCTATTACATCACGATCGTGCGCGGCATTTTTCTCAAGGGCGTCGGCTGGGAGACCCTGAAGGGAGAGGCGGGTATCCTCTTGGTGTACGGGATCGTGATCCTGGGACTTGCCAGCTTGACGTTTCGGAAACAAATCAGGTAGCGACCGGCGTCTGGCACCGATCAGGCAGGAGGCGATTAAGAATCAAGAGGCGCACGCGATCCCCTGCGATCATGTCATCATTGCGAGGGGACTGCGTGCGCCTCAAAAACCGGTGGCTACGGACGTGTCAACTCACGCCGCCTGGGCGCGGCAAACCTCCCGCAACTGATTCCAGGCGTCGCGGTAGTCAGCATACTTACCAGCATAGGTGCGTCGTGAGTCCGGCAGGTAGAAGGTCTTGCCGCTGCGTGCATCCCACGGGATGATGTATGCTCTACTGAGGTCGAGCGACTTCGCCATTCCCAACGGCACACAGATGAAAAAGTCACAATACTGTTCGTCGATGCGGCCACGGTGGTGGAAGTTGAAATTCCAGGCGCGGTACACGTAGCTGTAGAGACGCCGGCGCAGGCGGACCTGACGGCGGTAGGAGCTGGGGAAGGCCGTGCGTAATGCTACGCGTATCCGACCGTTGAGAACAAAATCATAGCGCGACGAGGAATCACTTTCTTCGACGCGCAGTTTCATGTCGCGCAAACGCGCTAGCACCTTGGCTTTGGGGATTTCGTGTATACCCGGTCTATCCATGAAAGAAGAGTCGCGCGAATTCAGGAGATTTGCAAGAAAAATCTCAGTGAAACTACGTAGACTATACGGGCAGTTCCTTACCCATGACATTTGTCAGGACATCGCCGCCGATGCCCTTAGCAACCAACGCAGCGGTCAACGCGCCGCGATGAAGTGACTGGACTCACCGAAACTTGCGCTCCGCCCACCACGGATAAAAGTTGGGCAGATCGGCGTTCGGCTTGAGCGCGAAGCGGGGCGGCCGCTTTTCGAAGAACGACGTTACGCCCTCGTATGCATCCGGCGACTTTCCCATCCAATAGATACATTTCGAATCGATCTTGTGGGCTTCCATGGGATGATCGGCGCCCAGCATGCGCCACAGGAGTTGGCGGGACAGCGCGACCGACACTGCGGAGGTGTTGTCCGCGATCTCGCGGGCAAGCGCGCGGGCCGACTCGATCAACCGTTCGGGCGCAACCACTTGGCTCACCAGTCCGGCCTCCAGGGCTTCTTGGGCGCCAAACACCCGGCCGGTGTACACCCACTCCGCCGCTTTACTGATACCCACGACGCGGGGCAGGAACCAGCTGCTGCACGCCTCGGGAACGATACCGCGGCGGGCGAAGACGAAGCCCATGCGTGCGGCAGTCGATGCGATGCGGATGTCCATCGGCAGCGTCATCGTGATACCCACGCCGACCGCCGGTCCGTTGATGGCGGCGATGACCGGCTTCTTCGACTCGAAAATGCGCAACGTCACCAAGCCGCCGCCATCGCGGTGGGTGTCCAGCGTCTCATCCCGGCCATGCACCTCACTGTCGAAGGTGGCCCCGCCTTCACTCAAATCGGCCCCGGCGCAGAAGGCTCGGCCCGCGCCCGTCACGATGACGACCCGAATGTCATCATCCGCATCCGCGCGCTCGAAGGCGCTGATCAACTCCCGGCACATCCGCCCCGTGAAGGCGTTGAGTTTCTCAGGTCGCTGCAAAGTAATAGTCAGGATACGCTCTTCGACGTCGTACTGAATGCTCTCGTACTGCATGGCGTCAGTCCTTTCTCGGTCGTCCTGAGTGATCTCGGCATCTTGTCTGTAGCACGCGGCTCGCGGCCCACAATAGACCCATAGTCCACCTTGACAAGCACGCGATCGGCCTTACCTTCTGGCACACTGGCGCCGGCCACTAGCGGCACCGCAGAAAGAACAAACAAGAGAAGGAGTCATTTATGGCACTATTCCTCGACCCGGTGAGTGGACTGTTGTCGCTTCAGCGCGAATTGGAGCGTGCATTCCAGAACCCGCTCGACTTGGACCTCGGCGTTTCTGGCCGCGGAGTCTTCCCCGCAGTGAACATTTTCCGCGACCGAGATGGCGACGTTGTCCGGCTCGAGATCCCGGGCGTTGCGCCCGATCACCTCAGCATCGAAGCCCATGGTCGCACGTTGACCATCAAGGGGACACGCGATCGGCGCGGCCCTGAGGGTGCGAGCTTCCATCGGCGCGAGAGAAACGCAGGCGAGTTCTCGCGCTCGCTCCAGCTGCCGGAGAGCCTCGACCTGACGCGGGCTGAAGCGGCGTACAAGCACGGCGTGCTGACGGTGCGCGTTCCCAAGAAGGCGGAGGCCGAGCCCCGCCAGATCACCGTGAAAGCCGCCTGAAGTCGCGTCATATAAGGGAGGTCGTTGAATCATGACAGAGCAGGAACTAACCGTGAAGCAGAAACAGGAACTCGCCGGCGGCGAACAGACCCGTCCGGGTCGTACGTACGTGCCCGAGGTGGACATCTGCGAGACCGCCGACAGCCTCTGGCTGTGGGCGGACATGCCCGGCGTGGATCAGCACTCGGTCGACGTCAACCTCGCCGACGGCGTGCTCTCGATCGAAGGCCGAGTCTCCTTGCAGGAGTACGAAAATCTATCGCCGGTTTACACGGAGTACAACATCGGCAACTACCTGCGTCGATTCACCGTGACGGCGGACATCGATGCGGACCACATCAAGGCACGCATGAACAACGGCGTCCTCGAGCTCGAGCTGCCGAAGAGCGCCCGGGCTAAACCGCGACGGATCAACATCGCAACCAACTGATCTGGTGTGAGCGGGAACGACCGGCAGCAAACCGGCCGTTCCCGCTCGAAGACCCGACGGGCGTTCTCGACTCGCCGTTGCGACGCGGGCGCGTCACATCTATAGTTTTTGCACAATGCCAAGCGGGTCTCAGCCGCCGAGACCGCTGCAGCAGTTCCTGACCGAACAAGCCACAGCGGGTGAGTTGTACCAGGCGCTTACGGACAACGCGGTCCGTTGCGTCGCCTGCGGCCATCGCTGTTATCTTCCCGATGGCAAGGCCGGCGTCTGCAAAGTGCGCTTCAACCGCGACGGCATCCTGCGCGTGCCGCGCGGCTACGTCGCCGCGCTGCAGTGTGATCCGGTGGAGAAAAAGCCCTTCTTCCACGCCGCTCCTGGCGCTCTCGCCTTGAGCTTCGGTATGCTGGGGTGCGATTACCACTGCGGCTATTGCCAGAACTGGATCACATCGCAAGTGCTGCGCGATCCGGTCGCCGGGGTTCCGCCTCGCTTCTGCAGCGCGGAACAGCTGGTCCAGCTGGCCATCGATCACGGCGCGGAAATCGTCGCCAGCACGTACAATGAGCCGTTGATTACCAGCGAATGGGCCGTGGAGATCTTCCGCATCGCCAAAGCCCGTGGGCTGACGACCGCGTACATTTCGAACGGCAACGCCACGCCCGAAGTGCTCGAGTACCTGCGACCGTGGGTAGATCTCTACAAAGTCGACCTCAAGGGCTTCAACGACCGGCAGTACCGCAAGCTCGGCGGTGTGCTCGAAACCGTGCAGACCACCATTCGCCGCCTGGTGGAAATGGATCTGTGGGTCGAGGTGGTCACATTGGTGGTTCCCGGTTTCAACGACTCGTTCACAGAGCTGGCCGAGATCGCACGCTTCCTCGCGTCGGTCTCCGTCGACATCCCCTGGCACGTCACCGCGTTTCATCCCGACTACAAGATGACCGACCGCGACGCGACGACCGTGGAGACGCTCTTAGGCGCGGTCGCCAGCGGAGAAGCGGCGGGCCTGCGGTACGTGTATGCCGGTAACCTTCCAGGGCGCGTCGCCGGCCACGAGAACACCTATTGTCCCCGCTGCCGCGCGCCGGTCGTCGAGCGCATCGGGTATCGGATCCTTGCCAATCACCTCGCCAACGGTTGTTGCGCGCGCTGCGGCACGCGCGTTCCGGGCCGGTGGGGAAGCAGCCACCGAAGGCCATTGCGCGCCAGCGACGGCGTGCCGCGCCCACTCTCGGTTTAGACGACGAGTGTAGCGCGCCGCACGTTTTCAGCTATACATATTGCTTTCGAGATCGTTGAGTATGCAAGATTCCTGGATCACCATTACCGGGGCGCGGCAGAATAACCTCAAGAACATCGACGTGCGCATTCCCCTCAACGCGCTCACCGTCGTCACCGGACCGTCCGGATCGGGCAAGTCCAGCCTTGCCTTCGACGTCCTCTATGCCGAGGGTCAGCGTCGCTACGTCGAGAGCTTCTCTGCCTACACGCGGCAGTTCCTCGACCGCATGGACAAGCCGCAGGTCGAGCACATCGACGGCATCCTCCCGGCCATCGCCATCAGCCAGGGCAACACCGTCAAGACCTCGCGCTCGACCGTGGCAACCATGACGGAGCTGCATGATCACTTCAAGCTGCTGTTCGCCAAGATCGGCGTGTTGCACTGCCGCGAGTGCGCGCAGGTCGTCGCTGCGGAATCGGCCGAGTCGGTGTGTGAGCAGCTGCTGCGGCAGCCGGAAGGAACCGGCGTTCTGGTGACCTTCGAAGTGGCACTGCCCGGGCGCCTCCCCTGGGATGAAGCGCGGGCCGGGTTCACCAGCTCCGGCTTCCGCCGGCTGCTGGTCGACGGCCGAGTGATGGCCATCGAGGAAGTAGAAATTCCTTCATCCCCCTTGGTGGTCGTTGCCGATCGGATAACGGTCCGTCGTGAACAGAAGGCGCGCATCGTCGATTCCCTGGAACAGGCATTCCGTTTCGGCAAGGAACGACTGGCCTTGGTGTTTCCCGACCAGGGCAACCGCCGCGAGCCTCACGCGGCCCGGCTCGAATGCCCGCGCTGCAATATTGGGTACCGCGAGCCGACCTCAAACCTGTTTTCGTTCAACAGTCCGCTGGGCGCCTGCGAAACGTGCCGCGGCTTCGGCCGCATCATCGACCTGGACCTCGATCTGGTCATCCCCGATCCGCGCAAGCCCCTTGCCGACGGTGCGATCAAGCCGTGGAGCACGCGGGCCACCGAATGGGAGCGTGGCGAGCTGCTCAGTTTCTGCCGCAAGAAGAAGATCCCGATCGATATCCCGTTCGCGCAGCTCAGCGAGCGGCAACGTCAGCTCATCATCGAGGGCGAAGGAAAGTATTATGGCATCCGCGGTTGGTTCCGCTGGCTCGAAGGCCGCACCTATCGCATGCACGTGCGCGTCTTCCTGTCGCGCTACCGCAGCTACCGCTTGTGTCCCGCCTGTGACGGCGGACGGCTGAAGCCCGAAGCGTTGTGGTACAAGGTCAACGGCCGCAGCGTTGCCGATGTCCAGCGCATGAGTGTGGCCGAAGCGGCTGCGTTTTTCGACGCGCTGCAGTTGAGGCCATCCGAAGAGGAGATCGCGCATCTCATCCTGACGGAGGTACGCAACCGGCTGCGCTACTTGCTCGAGGTGGGGCTCGACTATCTCACGCTCGACCGCCAATCACGCACGCTCTCTGGCGGCGAGTTGGCACGCGTCGACCTGACGACCGCCGTCGGCTCCTCGCTGGTGAACACGCTCTATGTTCTCGATGAGCCGTCCGTCGGCCTGCACCCGCGTGACAGCCAGCGGTTGGTGCGCATCCTGCACGAGCTGCGTGCTAAGGAGAACACCGTTGTTGTGGTCGAGCACGATCCGGAGATCATCCGGGAGGCGGATCACGTCATCGATCTCGGCCCTGGAGCAGGCGAAGCTGGCGGAGAGGTCGTCTTTGCCGGCAATTACGCCGACCTGCTGGAGCGTTCCGGCTCGCTTACCGGCCAGTATCTCGCGGGCCGGCGCAGCATCTCGGCGCCGCGCCGGCGCCGCCGCGTCATTCCGCGCTTGAGCGTGGTGGTGCACAAGGCCTCGGCCAACAATCTCAAGAACGTCACCGTACGGTTCCCTTTGTCCCGCTTCGTGTGCGTCACGGGTGTTTCCGGCTCCGGAAAATCCACCTTGATCGAGGATGTGCTCTACCGTGGACTCAAGAAGCATTTGGGCCAATCGGTGGGGACGCCCGGTGCGTGCGAGCGGATTGAAGGAGCAGAGCGCATTGCCGACGTGATTCTGGTGGATCAATCACCGCTCGGTACGACGCCGCGTGCCAACCCGGTGTCGTACCTCAAGGCCTTCGACCTCATTCGCGCGCTGTTCGCGCAAACGCCGCTGGCGCGTATGCGTGGATACTCCAGCGCCAGCTTTTCCTTCAACGTCCCCGGCGGCCGCTGCGAAGCCTGCAAAGGTGAAGGCTTCGAAAAAGTGGAGATGCAGTTCCTCTCCGACGTGTATGTGACCTGCGCCGAGTGCGGCGGGAAGCGCTTCCGCGCAGAAATTCTGGAAGTGGCGTACAACCAGAAGACGATCCACGACGTGCTCGGCCTCACCGTGCGTGAGGCGTTGACCTTCTTCGCCGGGCATGCGGAGGTGATCCGTCGGCTGCAGTCGCTGGCCGATGTGGGGCTCGATTATCTGCATTTGGGGCAACCGCTGAATACGTTGTCCGGAGGTGAATCGCAGCGCCTCAAGCTGGCTGCGGCGATGGGCCGGGACGCCAAAGCCCACACGCTGTTCCTCTTTGACGAACCCACCATCGGCTTGCACTTCGCTGACGTCGAGAAGCTGCTCGGGGCACTACACCGGCTGGTGGATTGCGGCCATTCGCTCATCGTCATCGAGCACAACATGGAGGTGGCGAAAGCGGCCGATTACGTCATCGATCTCGGTCCCGAGGGCGGGAATGGCGGTGGTGAGATGGTTGCCGCCGGCACGCCGGAAGAGGTTGCTGTCGCCGAGCGTTCGCACACCGCCAGGTATTTGCGTGCATTGCTCCCTCAGCTCGGCGCTGTTGCTGACGCCCCGCTGCGGTACGGCCCAACTTTGGCGCGGCAGGCCGTGCCGGCGCCCGCGGCACTTGCCGAGACACGCGGGATCATGCGCATCGTCGGCGCCAAGGAGCACAACCTGCGCAATGTGAGCCTGGACATCCCGCGCGATCGCTTCATCGTCGTGACCGGTCTGAGTGGTTCCGGCAAGTCGACGCTGGCGTTCGACATCCTCTACACCGAGGGGCAGCGCCGTTACCTCGACAGCCTGTCCACCTATGCCCGCCAGTTCGTCAAGGTGATGGCGCGGCCCAACGTCGAATTCCTCGCGGGGCTGCCACCCACGGTGGCGATCGAGCAGCGCCTGAGCCGTGGCAGCAAGAAATCCACCGTGGCCACGGTCACCGAGATCTATCACTACCTGCGACTGCTCTACGCCAAGATCGGCGTGCAGCATTGCACCGGCTGCGGGCGGCCTCTCACCTCGCTGACGCGGCAGCAGATCGTCGACCGCATTCGGCGCGAGTTCCGCGGCGAGACGGTGACGGTGCTGGCTCCGGCGGTGCGAGGACGCAAGGGCATCTACACGGAGCTCTTCCGCACCGCGAGCAAACTGGGTTTCACCCGCGCGCGTATCGACGGGAAGATGCATCCCCTGCGACCAGTCCCCTCGCTGGCCCGTTATCGCGAGCACGACATCGACATCGTGGTCGCCACTCTCGATATCACCCGCGGCGAGGCGGCAAAGCTCCCGGACTTCGTGGTTGCGGCTTTGCGCTTCGGCGGTGGGGCAGTCATCGTCGCCAGCGCGCGCAGCGAACACATATTCAGCGAACGCCTGTACTGCGCCCGCTGCGGCATCGGGTACGAGGAGCTGGATCCGCGGCTGTTCTCGTTCAATAGCCGCCAAGGCGCGTGCACCGACTGCGACGGCATCGGCAGCGTGCTCAGCTTCGCGCCCGAGCGTTTGGTCGGCGATCCGCTGCAGCCGGTCGGGCCGGCGCTTCTCACCGCGCTGAAGCCGCTGGGAGCGGCAGTGACGCGCGCGATCAAGCGGATTCTCCAGCACAACAGCGTTGCCGCCGAGAAGCCACTGGCGCAGCTGACGGCGCGCCAGCAGCAGCGTTTGTTTCACGGAAACGGCAGCGGAGATGGCGGAGTGCTCGCGGTCTTGCAGCAGCAACTGGACGAGGAGGGTGCGGATTCGGCGGTCCTGGAACAGTTCATGACGGAGCATGCCTGCGCCGCCTGCCACGGACGGCGGCTCAACCCACGTGCACAGGCCGTCAAAGTCGATGGCATGGCCATTTGGCAACTTACCCAGCAGTCGGTGGCCGCCTGCTTCGCGGATTTGTCACGGCGACAGTTCAGCGGGCGCGAGGAACAAATCGCCGCCAACATTCGGAAAGAGATCTTGCCGCGCTTGCACTTCCTCCAGCAGGTTGGACTATCGTACCTGACGCTCGACCGCCGCGCCGACACCCTGTCGGGCGGCGAGGCCCAGCGCATCCGCCTGGCAGCGCAACTGGGCTCCAACCTGCGTGGCGTTTGCTACATCCTCGACGAGCCCACGATCGGATTGCACCCACGCGACAACGGCATGCTGCTTGGGACGCTGCGGGAACTGAAGGAGCATGGCAACACCGTCATCGTCGTCGAGCACGATGAGGCCACGATCGAGTCGGCGGATCTCGTCATCGACCTCGGCCCCGGCGGCGGCGTGCACGGAGGCGAAGTGGTCGCCATGGGGCCGCCGCACACCTTGCACCAATCCCCGGCTTCCGTTACCGCGCGCTTTCTCGGGCAGGCACGCAGACGGCTGGGACCACTCCGAAGCGTGGCCCTCCTTCCGCGCATGACGATCCACGGGGCCGCCGAACACAACTTGAAGCACATTGATGTCGAGATCCCGCTCGGTGCCTGGACGTGCGTCACCGGGGTGTCCGGCTCGGGGAAATCGACGTTGGTGCGAGACGTGCTCTATGCCGGCTTGCGGCGTCAGCTTGGATTATTCACGGGTCACGTCGGCGCGCACCAGGCCATCAGGGGCTACCAGGGCATCGAGCGCGTCGTCGAGGTCGATCAAACGCCGATCGGCAGAACGCCACGGTCCATCCCTGCCTCGTACGTCGGCTTCTTCGACGAGATTCGCAAGCTCTACGCCATGACACCGGAGGCGCGCATGCGCGGCTACACTGCCGGCCGCTTCTCGTTCAATCTCAAGGGTGGACGCTGCGAGGCCTGCGCGGGCCAGGGTAAGATCAAGATGGAGATGAGCTTCCTGCCGGACGTCTACGTCACCTGCGAGGCCTGCGAGGGGCAGCGGTTCACCGACGAGACACTGGCGGTGCGCTACAATGGCAGGAGCATTGCCCAGGTGCTCCGCATGACGGTAGAGGAGGGAGTGGATTTCTTTACCGCGGTTCCAGCCATTGCCCAGCCCCTGCGGCTGTTGCATGACATCGGCCTCGACTACCTCACGCTCGGTCAGGGGAGCAACACGCTCTCCGGTGGCGAAGCCCAGCGCATCAAGCTGGCGTATGAGCTGGGCAAGCAATCCCGCGGGCGGACGCTGTACGTGCTGGATGAGCCGACCACCGGCTTGCATTTCGCGGACATCGAAAAGCTGATCGACGTCTTGCACCGCCTGGTCGACCGGGGCAACACCATCGTGACCATCGAGCACAACCTCGACATCATCAAGGAAGCGGACTGGATCATCGATCTCGGTCCGGAAGGTGGCGACGCAGGCGGCGAGGTGGTCGCCATGGGCGTGCCGTTGGACATCATTGCGAACGGCGCCCGTTCGCATACCGCGCGCTATTTGCAGGAGTTTCTGAACGGCAGAAGCCAGGCAAGAGCCAGATCTATCTCGCGCTCCGCGGGTCAGGGCTAGGGTGAGGGCAGTCGTTGCGTCCACCGCCCCGCGCGGCAATTTGACTTCCCCCCCTCTGCCCCGTACTCTGACACTCCCCCGAGCGCACTCCCGCTCTTCGTGCCAGTCGCTTACGGCTTCGGCGGAACTTTCACGCCTCGCGGGAGAAGGATGATCCATGACCACAATGGAAATACAGGAGCTCCTCAACACCATGATGCGGGGGATCGACAAGAAGACCGTCCTCACCATCGAACAACTTCAGAGTGCCGATCGGCCCGGCATCATCGTGCACCTCTCGCGCGACAAGCGTACGGGAACGCTGGAAATTTCCGAGGACGATCTGCGCGCCTGTCAGAGCGACCTCATGCGGCGCAACCGCGTGCGCACCGCCCTCAAGCGCGCCCGCGACCGCATGTGGGAAGAGACCACGCACATCTTCAGTACGAAAGTCGAGAACCAAAAACCCGAAGGCACGCAGTTCTTCCGCCAGATGCAGCGCGGCCGCGGCCGGAGGTAAAGGGGCGGGTTTCGCAATTAGAGGGATGCGTTGATTGGTAAGCTCGCTATTGTCCTAGTCTCAGATCCCTTTGCCACCTGCATCGGTACCGTCTGCTGGGAGGAGAGGGAACGATAGGCACTGAGGCATGAGCAATAGGTGATATGCGTGCCGCCTTGAGTTGACCATCCTAGTACCCTCCTTTATTGTTCTTGAGCGGCTCGTGCCGCGCACCCTATGCCAGCGATCACGTTGGGCCTTGCCGAGGTCGAAGAGAGGCTGCGTGCGCTGCGGCGGCGGCTGAACTTCGTTACCGCTCAGCACAGTGCTTACCTCGCGATGAGTCTTGTGCTCCTGGTGGCGGCACTCCTGATCATCCTGGGGCTGCGGGCTTCGGCCTCCGTATTCCGTATCGCCGCTTGGGGCAGCACGCTGGTGCTCATCGGTGCGGGAGCGGCGTGCGTCGTCTATGCGCGACGGCATTGGCTGGATGTACGGGCCACTGCACATCTGGTTGATGAACGTGGGCAGCTCACCGATCGCCTGGCCACTCTCGTCGACCTGCGCCTGCGGCCGCGCCCCTCGCGTCTCGCACCGGTCCTGGTAGCGCAAGCCCTGGCCCTAGGAGCGCGCTGGCAAGCGCAACGCATTGCACCGCGCCGGATTCCGCGCTCCGCAGTTCTTGTGATCGCTTCACTCCTCGCGCTCGGCGCGACGACGCTGGTCGAGCGCCACACGGCACGGCCGGCTTCACCCGCAGCAACAAGCGCGCGCAACAAGCTGGTAGCCTCGAATGGACCCGTATCGGTGAGGCCGTCATCCGCCGGAGGCACAACAACAACAGATCAAATGGCAAGACAGGGGGGAGGGCAGTTACGGACCGACCTTCCCCCTGGTGCAGACTCCGGATCTGGACCACGCTCGGCAATGGACCAAGACAGCCCGCCTGCTGCGGGTGTCGGGTCGATCGAGCCCAAGGACGGATCGGCGTCGTTGACCGATCGCCTCCAACACGCGATCCACCAGGCATTCCGTACCGAGACGCCGGACATTAAGGACCAACTCGCCTCACGTTCGGGGGCCTCCGGTGATGAAGGGCGGGCACACGAGGATCATGACGCGCAGCGTCACAGCGGTGCCGAGATGTCCGGGAACGCCAGCGATACGGATCACGAGAAAAACCGTGATCGGCCCCAATCCGGCAGCGGGGCTGCTCAACGCGAGGGTGGATCAGACGCGCCTCAGAACTTTGAGGGCTCCTCTCCCGGCGCCGGTGAAGGCTCCAACCCACAAGGACTCATGGAACCGAACGCAGGAAACCTGGCCACGGGAGACGGAGAATCGAAACGGTTCAAGCTGACGATCACTTCCTTTCTTCACAGTGTCGAACAGCAAGATACCCAGCTGCGCCGCAAGGGGACGGGCACCGGCTCAGCCGGTCCCACCGAAAGCGGCAGCGGCGGCATGGCTCTGAACGATCGCCAACTGACCGACGACGCGTTGCGCAAGACCGAAATCCCCCCGGAGTATGAAGATCTGGTCAGGCGCGTCTTCTCTTTGAGGGCTGGCCGATGAGCGCCGACACTCCGCAGCGCGCGGTGCAGGACTTTCAGGCCGTCTTCCATCGCCTGCGCGATCAGCTTCACGGCGTGATCGTCGGGCACCGCGACGCCCTCGATCAAATACTCGTGGCGTTCTTCGCCGGTGGCCACGTGTTGATTGAAGGCGTTCCGGGAACGGGGAAGACGCTGATTGTGCGGACGTTGGGCGAGGCACTGAACCTGTCATTCAATCGGATCCAGTTCACCGTGGATCTGATGCCCGCGGATATCACGGGCACACGCATGGTGGTGGAGGAAAACGGGCGGCGCGAGTTCACCTTCATGCCAGGTCCGCTTTTCGCCCACGTGCTGCTCGCGGACGAGATCAATCGTTCGACCCCGAAGACGCAGTCGGCCCTGCTCGAGGCGATGGCGGAGTTGCAGGTTACCGTTGCGGGTACCACGTACCACTTACCGCCGCCGTTCTTCGTCCTAGCCACCCTCAACCCCATCGAGATGGAAGGCACCTATCCGTTGCCGGAAGCGCAGCTCGACCGGTTTTTTTTCAAGGTCATGCTCGGCTATCCGAACCATGCCGACATGCAGCGCATCATCGGCAGCACCACCGGACCGACGCTGCCGACTGTCACGCCGGTCTTTGCGCGCGAGGACGCAGCGGAACAGGTCGAGGCCCTGCGTGCCCTGGTGCGCGAGGTCCTGGTGGCCCCGCATCTGGAACAGTATGCCGCGGCCCTGGTGCGGACGACTTTGCCGGCCGATTCGAAGCTGATCCCGAGTGAGAGCGCGCCACTGCGGCCCGATGAGCAGATCAATCGCTACGTGAGCTTCGGCTCCAGCCCGCGCGGCGGACAGGCTCTTCTGCTCGGTGCCAAAGTGCGGGCCTTGCTGAACGGGCGGGTAAACATCACCTACGACGATATCGATCAGGTCGCGATCCCGGCCCTCAATCATCGGTTGGTCCTGAACTTCGCCGCCGCCGCGGACGGGATCGATCCGCGCTCACTGATCGAGCGCGTGCTCCATGCAGCCCGAACACTCCGGCAGTGAGGCAGCGGCGCCACTGCCCGCGACGGCGCTCGCAAGCGTGCTGGCGCCAGCGTTTCTGCGCAAGCTCGATCGCCTGCATCTGACGGTACGCCGCTCCCTGAGTACGCGCCCCGGTAACACGCCAATGCCGCGTGGTGCTCAAGGCTCGGGCATCGAGCTCGAGAACTACCGCGCGTACAACGCAGGCGACGACCTGCGCCATCTGGACTGGAACGCGTACGGCCGCTTGAACCAACTACTGATCAAGACCTTTCGCGCCGAACGCGAAGCCCCCCTGCACCTGTTTATCGATACGTCGGCCTCGATGGCATTTCCGGCTGCCGACAACAAGTTCGTCTTCAGCCTGTGCCTGGCAGCGAGCCTTGCCTATGTCAGTCTGCGCAGGAACGACCCGGTACGCATCGTCGGCCTCGGGGAAGTCTGGCCGCGGCTGTACTTCAGCTCGCCGTTTTTCCGACACCGCGACGCCGTGCTGCGATTGCGGGATTTTCTGCTGCAGTTACGGCCGCACGGCAAGACCGCTCTGGCCTCCGGCATCGCGGCTGCCCTGCGCGACCATCGGTCCCCGGGAGTAGCCGTCGTCATCTCAGATTTTCTCATGGAACCGGCGGGGTACGAAGCCGCGTTGCAGCAGCTGGTAGCGCGGCGTTTCACGGTTGCAGCGTTACGTGCCATCGGGTCGGGAGAACGGGATCCCTCCTCGCTGTTTCGCCGCGGACGGCTGACCGATGTCGAGTCCGGCCGGCAGCGATTCATCACCCTCAGCCAGGACAATCTGGCGCGTTACCAGCAAGCGCTCTCCGCACATCTGGAGCAACTGCGGGAATTTTGCAACCGGTGCGAAATCATCTACTCGACGACAGACACCGCCGCCGGCTTGGACCAAATTCTGTTCCGGGATCTGCCGGCGTTGGGGCTACTGCGGTGAAGAGAAGTCCTGAGTGCTGAGTCCTGGGTGCTAAGTGACCAGAGAGCAAGCTATGCGGAAGTGAAGAGCCCCGTGTTCACTCAGGACTCCGCACTCAGGACTCAGGACTGAAGAATGGGCTTTGCCGAACCGCTCGCGCTGCTTTTCGCCGGGCTCTACGGGGTTCTGGTGTTTTTCTATCTCTGGGAGCGCTGGCGGCGGCGCGTCGTGGTCCCGTCCTTACTCCTGTGGGAAGCGGTGCGTGAGGACACACTGCGGGCGCGGCGCTTCCGGCCCGATCTGTTGTTTGTCCTTCAGCTGCTGCTGCTCACCTGCTTCATTGCGGGATTGGCACGGCCATACCTGTCCAACGGCGCCAGCGCGCCACAGCGTGGACGTCACATCTTCGTACTGGACACATCGGCCAGCATGCAAGCGCGTGAGATCCGGCGCGCACGTTTCGACGAAGCACGCGAGCAGGCACTCGAGCTGTTGAAGAGCTTGCAGGGAGATGAAGAAGTCATGCTCATCACCACCGCACCGTCGCCTGAAGTGCTGGTGAACTTCACGCGTGAGCACGATGCTGTGGCCCAGGCTCTGGAGCGACTGGCGCCCACGGATACGGGCTGCGACTTCTCGGTGGCTCTGGCGTTTGCCGAAAGCGCGATGCAGCGGAGCGACATCCCCACCGAGCTGGACGTGTTTACCGATATGCCCCGCAGTCAATTGCCGGAGTCGAGCCGGGCTCACGCCAGGGTTTTCCAAGTCGGTGAGACCGACGCCAATATCGGCATCGAGGCCCTGCAGGTATTTCAGGGACGCTTCCAGGACTACCGCCGGACCCGAGCCTACGTGCTGGTCGAGAATTTCGGTCATCGCGAAGGGCATGGATTCCTCACCGTCCGGCTGGAAAACCGCGTGGTGAATCGGACCGGATTCACGCTGCCGCCTCGTGAGTCCAGGGAGTTCGTGGTGCACGGCTTCCCCGGTCCGGGACGGGTCGTGGCGCAACTCGAGGCCAGCGACGCGCTGGAGGCTGACAACGTTGCCTTCGGCTGGATTCGGTCGGTGCGGCCGGTGCGCTTGCTCCTGGTCTCACCCTCCTCGCCTCTGGTCGATGACCTGCGTCAGGTGGTGACCGCAACCGCAGCGCTTCAGCTAGCGGTCGTGGATCCAGAGACATTCAGCCCCGATCAGGCACGACTGGCTGACCTGGTGATTTTCAATCGGTTCGTGCCGCAGTCATACCCAGCAACGAACGCGCTCTACATCTATCCGCCCCGCGGGAACTCACTGTTCCCGATCGCAGATGACGCGGAAAACGTCGAAGTCCTCGATTGGGACACGCACCACCCGGTCCTCCAGTCGCTGCGGCCACTGGCGGCGTTGCCACTACAGCATGCCCGCATCCTGACGCCGCCGGCGTGGAGTCAGGTGCTGTTGTGGTCGCGGGACGCTGCGCGGGAATTCCCGCTGGCTCTGGCGGGGGAGGACAATGGACACCGGGTCGCGTGCATCACGTTCGACTTGGAGAGCGAACGTTTGCTCGGCAGCGACAATCTCAACTTCTTTTTCTTCTTCATGAACTTGCTCGGCTGGCTGGCGCCGAACGGCGAGGAAACCCGCGTGGTGAGGACTGGCGAAGTGACGCCGCTGGGCAACTTGGCCAACGAGCCAGCACAGGTTCAGGATCCGCACGGCGACGTGGTGACGCTACCTGCTGGGCAGACGACACTCCAGCCGCTTCATGCCGGCGAATACCGCGTCAGCGTGGGCGGAACGAGCCAGCTGCTGCTGGCGAATTTCTTCGACCCCGTGGAGTCGGACATCGGACGATCGGGCAAAGAAGTGACAATGCCGCCACAGCCGGTCATGCATGGTGTGCAGCCCACACCGGTATCTGCCCGGCATGAATACGGCTCCTGGGTGTACTACGCGGCCGCCGCCCTCTTGCTCTTCGAATGGGTCGTGGCGCAGAGGCGCTCGGCATGACGTCAAGCCCCAGCGTCGCATACCTGCTTGCACATCCTGACACGCTGAGCCTCTCAGTCCGTCACCCTGCTGCCCTTCTGCTGCTGTTGTGCGCCCCGCTCTTCATCGCGCTTGCACGAAGCAAACTCGGTCGACACCGGTTGGCTTTGGGCTCACGCGTAGCGGCGTTCGGGCTCCTGGTGTTGACGCTTGCGGGGGTTGGGGTCAGCGCGCGCCTGCCAAGCGACCGGCTGTCATTGATGGCGGCGGTGGACATTTCCGAAAGCATCGATGCGGAAGGCCGCAAATGGGAGCAACGCTATCTCGATCAAGTTGCCGGAGCGCTGGCGCCCGGGGATGAGCTGGGTGTGGTGGCGTTCGCCAAAGATACGACTGTGGTTCAGCCGCCAGGCCCGCCGCGAAGCGTCGACATGTCGAGTGCATCGGTGGTGACAACCGCAACCGACATCGGTCAGGGGCTCGATAGCGCAATGGCACTGTTTGCGCCCGATGCCGAGCATCGCCTGCTTCTGATCAGCGACGGCAATGAAACACGAGGCAACAGTCTCGCCAAACTTCCTCGTGCCCGGCGATCCGGCGTGACCATTTATGCTGCTGTTCCCCCGCACACTGACGCTCCAGACGTCGCGGTCGAAAAGTTGGCCGTGGTGCCGCTGGTGGGGGAAGGGAACATCTTCCCGCTGCGCGTCGTCCTGCGCAACATGGGAACGGACCGGTCGACGACCCTCGGGTCGGTGACCCTCGGGTTGTTCGTCGACGGCGAGCCGGTGGGCAACCAGAACCTCACGCTTCAACGCGGTTTGAACGCGGTTGAGATTCCATACCGTTTGACCGGGGCCGGCAGCCACCGGCTGCGTGTCCAGGTCTCGGCCGCGGGCGATGCCATCGCCGGCAACAACTATCGCGAGGCGACCGTGATGGTGGGCGGCAAGACGCGGGCGTTGCTGGTCTCGACGCGGACTCGTTCTCCGCTGGCACGCGTGCTCGAGCGTAAAGACCTCAGCGTGACCGAGATGGCACCCGTGGATTTTCCGGCGCAGATCGATGAACTCCTCCGCTACCACTGCGTGATCTTCGAAGACGTCACGGCCAACGCCTTGTCGGCACGGGCATTCGATGCGTTGGAACGTTATGTTAAAGACTTCGGCGGTGGGTTCATTCTTGCCGCCGGCGAGCGTACGTACGGCGACGCCGGTTTCACGAAGACGGCGTTGGAACGCATGCTGCCGGTGACCCTGGAGCCCCGCAGGCCGCCACGCACGGAACGGGAGCCCCTGGCGCTGTTCGTTTTGATCGACCGGTCCAACAGCATGGGCTACCACATCCGCAACCGGCTGGAACGCAGCGAGGAGGAATCAAAACTCGCTTACGCCAAACGTGCCGCACTGGCGGTGGTGGGCCAACTCAAAGACACTGACCTGGTTGGCCTGATCGCATTCGATTCTCAGCCGTTTCAGATAGCGCAGCTGCGGCCGTTGAAAGAGAACCGTACCGTCCTGGAGAATAAGATTCCCCAACTGCAGCCCGGCGGGGGAACCGATTTCTACGATGCGCTGGAATCGGCGCGGACACAGCTGATCGATTCGCGCATCAACACGAAGCACGTGATTCTCCTGACCGACGGCGACACCAACCGTAACGCCGCTGATCACTACCCGCTGATCGCAGCCTTGGCGAAGGCCGGCATCAGCGCGACCACGATCCGCATTGGCGATGACACAGTCAATCTCAATCTCTTGCACGACATCTCGATCCGGACCGGAGGGCTGTTCCACCATGTCGAGAATGTCGAGGTGTTGCCGGAGCTGCTGGTGAAGGACACCACCAACGCGTTACCACAGGCGCAGCGGCAGGAGGGAACCTTCACGCCGCGTGCAGCCGGTGTCAGTCAAGTGTTGCGGGGCCTCCGACAGAATGAATTTCCGAACCTGCGCGGATACGCGTACTCTCGGAGCAAGCCGGGAGCCGATGTGCTGCTCTACGTGTTGAGCCGCGACAAGAAGGATCCGATACTCGAAGCCTGGCAGTACGGACTCGGCCGGGTCGTCGCCTTTACCGCCAGCCCTGGTGACGATGCGGAGGCCTGGATCGGTTGGGCCGGTTTCGGAAAGTTCTGGTCACAATTGGTGCACTGGGCCGTGCGGGAACACACCCCATGGGACTACGCGATCGAGGTGCATCGAGCTGACGGACACGCAACGCTCACCATCCATTCCTTCGATGATCTGGATGACGGCCTGCTCATGGCCAGGATCTTCTCGGATCCAGACCATGCGACGGAGATTGCGCTCACCCCCCGCGCCCCACGCGAGTTCACCGGCCGTCTGCCGGCCTTGGCTGGCGGGCGGTACCCCCTGACGATCACCAAACGCAGTGGCACGCGGGAGGTCAGCCAGCGTACAGAGGTCATTGCGGTGCCCGACGGCGATGAAGAGCCACAAGAGGAGTTTGAGAACAAGCAACCAAACCTCGCCTTGCTCAACGAGCTGACCTCGGCAACTGACGGCGCAGTCGACGCGCCGGTCCGAACCATTGTCGGGCGGAGCACTGGCAGCCAACGCATGGATCATCCACTCGATTGGCTGTTCATTCCTGCCGCGATGCTCCTCTTCTTGACGGATGTGGGGATCCGCCGACTGAGGCGAGCCGGGTGAATAATGACCGCCCACGCGGGACGGCCTACCCCTGCGACTAGGCGCTGAGAGCCGGATCGAGC
Source organism: Binatia bacterium (assembly GCA_044450645.1). Classification (GTDB taxonomy): domain Bacteria; phylum Desulfobacterota; class Binatia; order HRBIN30; family HRBIN30; genus JAGDMS01. Next base: position 104,995 of record JBIOJG010000002.1, on the reverse strand, counting down.
AGGTTCACGAGCAAACGCAACAGATCGGTTTTCGACACGATGCCGACAAGCCGGTCGCCCTCAACAACCGGCAACGCGTTGATCTTGCGCTCGATCAGGAGGCGCGCGGCGCGGTGTGCCGTATCGGTCGGGGCCACGGTAACTACCCCCGAGGTCATGGCAGCATCCACTTTGGTGCGATCGAGGTACCCGCTGTGCGCATGCAGGTCGCGATCGGACAGCATGCCGATCAGCACCCCGTTTTCAACCACCGGTAGCTGGTGTATCCCTTCCCGCGTCATCACGTCCTGGGTAGCAGCGAGGGTCTCATGTGGCGTAGTAGTCAAGGGCGCTCGCCGCATGATGTCTTCAATGCTCGGTTCCTTTGCCATCCTTACCGTCACTCCCGGAGACAGTCTCCGTCGTGGGAATTTGTTTGCGGTAGACAGGGGACGCAGATCACTGGACAAGGGCTGGCCTCGCAGACCTCTCTCACTACGTCGTGAGCCAAGGGCGGCGGGGCTCCATGGTGGGCACCGAGAACGATCAAGTCCACACCGAGCTGCCGCGCTTTTTCAACGATCCGGCGCGATGGATGTTGTCCAGGAATTGCCGCCATCATGTAGTCGTCGTGCCTCGCCAGCAGAGCTTTGCGCAGCCGCCGCATCGCACTGACGGTCCCCCGTTCGGCGATGGCCACGTCCCGGCCCGAGGACTCCCCTGATTGCTCGGCTTCTGTTGCTAGAAGCACGTGGAGGACGTACAGGCGGGCGTTGAAACGCTGCGCGAGAGCCGTCGCATACTGAAATGCCGACTCGCAATCCGGTGAGAAATCCGTCGCAAACAGAACACGGTCGAGCTTAAAGGCGTCCATCGCAATGAGCGTCTCCGCAAATTACATACCTCTGGGGCTGCGTGACTCACCTCTGTCCTTTTTCCCTGGTCATTCCCAAGGGTGGGCCGCTGACGATGGGCTAGAAGTTTCCTGGAACGGAGAAGATTAGACAAATCGTCGGCTCAGTCTTTCCCCATTTTCGCTGGCCTGGGCTTTGCGATCAATTGCGGCAACGGATACGCCATGGACCGAAGCCTGCTCAAGAGCAACATCGCGCCCCCCCAAGGCCACGCCACATCCATTCGGAAGGAATGTGCTCCGTTGCGACACCTGATTGCGATAGCGCTGATCGTGCTGGCGTGCGTCGTATTCGGCTTCAGCCGCAGGGCGGCTGCCGAACTCGACGGTGGTTGTCTGTACCGGATGCATTGTGCCTCTTGCCACGGTCCGGTCGGTAGAGGCGATGGACCGGATGCTACCATCTTTGCCCCGCCCCCAACCGATCTCCGGGATTTCGTGAAGCGGAGCAATATGAAGGACCTTGCGCGTCGGGTGCGGGAAGGACTGCCGCTCGAGCTGACTCTTGACGCCGCGGTGCTACGGTCTCAAACCACACAGGTTGAAGAGATTCTCTCCCACATCAGGCATCTCCCCTATATCAACTGGCGTCTGGCGGATGACGGAGAGGCGATCTTTCTCTGTCGCTGCGAAGAGTGTCATGGGCCACACGGAAAACCGGGCGCAACCCTTCCTCTTGGTGTCCAACGTCCGCGGGATCTCTCGGATCCGAGCTTCCGAGAATCAGTGAGAGACACCGACTTGATCCGACTGGCGCGCCATGGGCGCAAGGGCATGCCAGCGCTAGTCCCCCGCGTCAGCGAACAAGAAGGGCGCGCGCTCGTTGCATACGTGCGCCTGCTTTCGCCGGGTTTCGATCTCTACTCCCGATACTGCGCCAACTGCCACGGCGACGATGGCCGCGGCAGGAGCAGTGTGGGTGAGGTCGTGCACCCGCCGGCCATAATATTCGATCGCTCCTATTTCTCCCGCACTGATGCGGAGAGGCTGCGAGCGGCGGTATGGCACATGGTTGGTCAGCACAAACCCAGCATGCCGCATTACCGCGCCAAGCTCGACGCGGCGCAAGCCGAGGCGATCATCACGTATCTCAAACACGTCGAGTGACCCGAAACGTCAGAGGCATCGCAACCGAGACAGTCCCGATTTCTGCAACGTTGGCTCAAAAGTTTTCTTTGTGTCTGGAACCGGTTACACGCGAACGGTCCCCCCGGTGAGGTTCTACGGTCAACCATAAGCGGCATATGCATTGCTCTTACGTTTTAGACGTTGACTCTCGCGTTACCGCGGAGAGAACCAATGCAACGACGGACAGAGGGAAAGCACTGGGCTGTGGTACTCGCTGGCGGGGAGGGCACTCGGTTGCAGGAGTTGACTCGCCAGATCACCGGGTCCCCGATTCCCAAACAGTACTGCCGGATCATGGGCGAGCGTTCGATGCTGGAAACGACGCTGATTCGTACGCAGCGCTACGTGCCGGTGGATAATACGCTTGTCGTTATCAACAGCACTCACCTCGATATCGCCCGCGAACAACTCCATCCCTTGCCCGACGGCAACATTCTTGTGCAACCGTGCAATCGCGACACCGGACCGGGGTTGCTGTTCGGATTGCTCGCGCTGGTGCGCCGTGATCCGGCAGCCATTGTAGGGCTATTCCCTAGTGATCACTACGTCGGGGACGACCGCGGCTTCATCGACCATGTCGGTCACGCAACTCGCGTGGTGGAGGAGATGCCCGACAAGATCGTTGTTTTGGGCATCCGCCCGGATCACCCCGAGCCCGGGTACGGCTACATTATGCCGGCTGGTCAGTATGCCGGCTGGTCAGTTAGCCCCTCTCGCCGAGTGCGGCCGTGCGTTCCATGTCGAGAGGTTCCACGAAAAGCCGCCCATCCATGTGGCCCGAAATCTTCTCCGCCGGGGCGGCTTGTGGAACTCCTTTGTGATGGTTTTCCAGCTTCGCCGAATGCTGGAACTCATGCGCGCTGTGATGGCAGAGGAGTTTGACGGTGTATGGGCGCTGACCGACGACCCGGTGAAGCTCCGCGATGCCTACCCGAACCTGAGACCCTGGAACCTCTCCCGTGATTTTCTGGAGCGGATTCCGGAGCATCTGGTCGTGCAACGGGTTGACGATGTCCACTGGAGTGACTGGGGTACACGGGACTTGATCGAACGCACCCTCAAGAAGCTCACGCAGAAGGCGCCGTGGCAAGCGCGGCGGCCGGTGGTCACAGCAGTGGCCTCGTGATCAGCAGAAGACGTGAGTTGGCGCGCCAACTTTCCTCTCTCGAAGCGGCGACTTCAGACCGGTGCAGCCTCGGACGCGTCACGCAGCGCGCGGACGACGTCCTCTCGCGCAATGATCCCGACCAGCTGGCCGTTCTCGATGACCGGAAAACTTTTGACGCGAGAATCGACCAGCGTCTGCAGTACCCTGGTCAGCGGCGTTTCCGGTGCAAAAGCGATCACGTCCCGCGTCATGAGTTCCGCTGCGGTGCGGCGCGACAACTCGTCGTAGCGCGGCACCACGGCTTGTGGCGTGAAGATGAACGCTTTGAGTACGTCGAACTTGGTTACTACGCCCACGAGGACGCCAGCGGCCAGTACGGGGAAGCCGTTGAAGTCATGATCAACAAACTGGCGCTCGAGTTCCTGCACCGGCGTTTCCGGAGTGACGGTCACCACCGGCCGCGTCATGTAGTCGGCAACTCGCGACTCGAGAAAACGGTACATGGGCGTCAGAGATTGCCGTCACCGTCGGCTACCCGTATCTCCAACTCCTCGATCTTACGGTACAGAGACGAGAGCGATACGCCGAGACGTTCGGCGGCCGCCTTCTTGTCGTGATTGCACTTGGCAAGCACGGCATGAATGTGGGCCTTCTCGTAAGCGCGCAGGGCGTTACGCAGATCGTCCCCGACGGGGGCAGGAAAGCCGACTTCCTGCTGCAAGGCACGAGGCAGGTCGCGGATGGTGATCCAGTCACTTTCCGCCAGGATCATGGAGTGTTCGATCACGTTGTCGAGCTCCCGCACGTTGCCCTTCCACGGCAGAGACATGAGGACCTTCAGCGTGGCACTGTCAGCCCCGTTGCAATTCTTCTTGAGTTCGCGGTTGTGCAAGCGAATGAAGTGTTCAACCAGCAAAGGAATGTCCTCGCGCCGCTCGCGCAACGGTGGGACCTCGATGCCGAAGACGTTCAGACGATAGTACAGGTCGTCACGAAACCGCCCCTCTTCCACCTCGCGATGCAGTTCGCGGTTGCTCGCCGCGATCACTCGAATGTCCACCTTGAGCGGCGCGCTGGCCCCGACCGGCAGAACTTCCTTTGTCTCGATAACTCGGAGCAACTTGACCTGGAGGTTCAATGGCAGATCGCCGATCTCGTCCAGGAAGATGGTGCCGCCACGGGCCCGCTGGAACAGCCCTTCCTGATTGCTGATCGCCCCGGTGAAGGCTCCGCGCAGGTGGCCGAACAGTTGACTCTCGAGCAGCGTCTCTGGAATCGCGCCACAATTGACCGGAAGGAATATGCGGTCCCGAAGCTCGCTGAAATGGTGGATCGCGCGGGCGACGATCTCCTTGCCGGCGCCACTTTCCCCGGTGATCAACACAGTGCTCGGAGTCGGCGCAACCCGCCGAACCAGGTTCATCACCTCACGCATTGCCGCCGACCGGCCGACCAGGCTGTCAAAGTCCCATTTCCGATCAGCCATGCTGCGAAGGATCTGGTTTTCCCACGCCAACTGACGGTGCTGGAGTAAGTAGTCGATCTTGTGTAGCACGTCTTCGAGCATGATCGGCTTGAGCAGGTAATCCTGCGCGCCCCGCCGCAACGCTTCGATTGCGGAATCGACAGTCGCGTGCGCCGTCATCAGCAGCACCAAGGTCTGGGGTGCCACTTCGCGGGTATGCCGCAGCACGGCAAGCCCGTCCGCACCCGGCATGCGAACGTCGGAGAGTACGAGGTCGAACTCCGAGGTGTCCAAAGCGTTGATGGCGGCTGTGCCATCAACGACTGCCGTTACTTGATAAGACTCGTCGCGCAGCAGTTCTGCGAGGCTCTCGCGAACAGCCGCCTCGTCTTCGGCGACGAGAATAGATCCCTTGGCGCTTGTTTCTTGTTTCAACATTTCCAAATCACGTGGCAATCCTCTCCAGACCGGCAGGCCGCTCGGATGTACAAGTTACGTGCCCAAGGGGAACTTATCGTCACTATCGCATCTTCTCAAAAGCGGTACTGTCTTTGTCCGATTCTCAGATATGCCCTATTCCCAGGTCTAGGAATACCACGCCAGCGATCGTTCTAATAGTGCGATCGAGGCCACTTGACGAGGTAGGAGCAGGGGGTACGAAGAGCAGCAGAACGAGGTGGCCGCCATGCTGCCGGTGACTACGAGTCATCGGGCGATGTCAGCACCGAAACGTAGCGCTATCTTCTTGCGCGCGAATAGAACCGGTCGCCTTCGAAATGGCCCACACCATAGCGCCAGGCGAAGGGCTGGAAGCGGATGCCACGTCGGCGGCAAAATTCTCGCACCTCGTCCGACAGCTCATCCTGAACGCCGGATATCCGCGATGTGGAGAGATCAAACCACGTAATGCCAGCTGGAAGCGTCGTGACGGGCGCCTGGGCGAAGGTCAGCATGACCAGGCGCCGGGACTGAGGCTGGCTGGCAGGATCCCATGACGGCAGAAATCGTACCGCAGCGCCATTGCCGAGGTCGAGGGTGATCGCATCATCATTGTCATCGCGTCGCGTCACTTGACGACCGCACTCTGCAAGCCCGGCGGCCAGTTCCGGAATGAGCCGGTCGCGCACGATGCTTGTCTGCTCGGCATGCGATGGTGCCACGATGTGTCGGATCACTTGCGCCGGGACTCCGCCCACGAGCGTGTCCTGCGGCACATTGAGGGCGACGAAGGAGTTCACCATCACGGTGACCCCCGACCCAACAGTGACCCCGGGGAAAATAAATGCGTTGTTACCGACGAACACATGGTCGCCGATCACGATCGGTCCGAACAGCGACGGATACCCACGCAGCACTGACTGCCAGTGGCTGTGGGTGAAGAGCATGGCGCGTGACCCGATACAGACCTCGTCACCGAGCCGCAGGGGATGGCACGTATTGAGATATGCGCCTTCTCCGAAGAAGCACGCAGCGCCCGCGGTCAGGCAGGCTCCAGGTTCGTTGCTGCCGCCGCCGCCGATGACCACCTCGTCCTTCGACCACAACGCGTCGCCGATCTCGACTTCGCGGCAGTGGATGCGCGTGCGTTTGCCGAACGCGACGAGGCGACCGAGGCGGAATCGGTCGCACTCGATGGTGGAATCCGCACCGATAGTGGACACCGCACCGATACCGATCTCCTGCGCGATAATGAGTGCCCCGGGTTCGATGCGAACGCCTTCACCAATTTGCGCGCCGTGCAGCCGGTAGAGATGCACCTTTACGTCCGACGCAAGGGCGCGAAAGCTGGCAGCATCTCGGCGCAGCATCTGCAAGAACGCCGCATCCATTTGTCCGTCGCCCTGGACTCGAGGCACGGAGATTTCCGCCGCCTCCACATCGGCACAAGTGACTTCACCGCGGGACCCCGTTCCACGAATCCGATCGAGTGCCACACCGCGCTCGCGTGCGAGACGGCGCGCGGCCGGGCTGGCAGCGCGCCGGTTGGTTGCCGCGCGGCCAGCACCAACCGGGTTCGCCGCTGGAGGGGACGAACCCGCCCGGGCGGCGGAGGCCGACCGATCATCAGTTGGACCTGTCAACGAGTTTTCAGAGGCGGTCCCTGCTGCGACGGGCACGAGCCCGCCCCACGTGTCGGGCGCAGGCACCGATTCATTCGCCGCTCCGACAAAGGCAACGATTCCGAGGACGGGAACCTGGGATCCAGCTGGTGCGACAATGAGGCGCACGACACCGGCGGCCTCGGCTTCCACGTGAGCGTTGACCTTGTCGGTCTCGACCTCGAAAAGCGCGTCGCCCACCTCCACCCGGTCGCCCTCTTGTTTGAACCACGCACGCACGGTGCCATGGGTCATGTTGGCCCCGAGCACGGGAAGAATGACGGGCTGCACTAGTCTCTCACCTCTGAAGCAACTCCAGCACGGTGTGGATGATGCCGTCTACTTTGGGAAGGGCGGCCTCTTCAAGCACAGGGCTAAACGGGATCGGAATGTCGGGAGTGGCAACGCGTCGAATCGGAGCGTCCAGATACTCGTAGGCTTCTTCGGCCACGCGTGCCGCGATTTCGGCACCGACGCCCCCGGTACGCGTGCCTTCCTCGATGCAGACGAGGCGGCCGGTCTTGCGCACCGAATCGAGGACCGCTTCGGTATCGAGCGGAACCAGTGTGCGCAGGTCCACCACTTCAGCCTCGATACCATCGCGTGCCAGCGCTTCAGCCGCCTGTAGGGCCACTCCGACGTAATATGAATAGGCAACGAGCGTGACATCCATCCCTTCACGTCGGATCGCGGCCTGCCCCAAGGGTACCGTCACATCCCCATCCGGCACAGGACCGGTCGTCGCGTACAATAACTTGTGCTCGACGCAGAGAACCGGGTTGTCATCGCGGATCGCCGATTTCAAGAGCCCTTTGGCATCGGCGGGAGTGGCGGGGGTAATCACTTTGAGCCCGGGCACGTGCAAAAACCACGCTTCCAGGCTCTGCGAGTGAGTTGCACCGTACGACCGGCCACCGCCGGCCGGCGTGCGTATGACCAGCGGCACGCACGCCTGGGGGCCGTACATGTAGTGGAACTTGGCGGCGTGATTCGCGATCTGATCCATTGCCAGGGTCACGAAATCCATGAACATGATCTCGACGACCGGCCGCATCCCGGTAACTGCCGCGCCAATGCCGGCACCGACGATCGTAGCCTCCGAGATCGGGGTGCAACGGACGCGCTCCGCGCCGAACTCAGCCAGTAGGCCACGGGTGGCGCCGAAGGCACCGCCGTAGACGCCGATATCCTCACCCATGAGAAACACGCGCCGGTCGCGCACCATTTCTTCGCGTAGGGCTTCTTGGATCCCCTGCCAGTAGGTCAACTCACGCATGGCTCGTCGCTAAAGACGCCGGACGTGACGTCTCCGATCTCGGGGAACGGACTGCTTTGAGCAAAGGCGACCGCCTCATCGACGGCGCTTACCGCATCGCGGACAATCGCATCGAGTTCAGCCGAGCTCACCAAGGATTGCTCCAGCACCGCGGCCCGAAGGCGTGCGATCGGGTCCCGATCACGCCAGGCCGCTTCTTCCTCGCGGTTCCGATAAACGCGCTGATCACTTTTCGAATGTCCAAGGAAGCGGTAGGTTTTGCACTCGATCAGGGTCGGGCCTCGACCGGCACGGGCACGGTCCACCGCCGGGCGCATCGCTGCCGCGACCGCCATGACATCCATGCCGTCCACCTGCACGCCGGGTATCCCGTAGGCAGCCGCCCGATCGGCGACATGCTCGATCGCACACGCCTCATGGAAGGGCGTGGACATCGCGTAGAGATTGTTCTCGCAAACGTACACGGCCGGCAGCCGCCACAAGGCCGCGAGATTGAGCGATTCGTGGAAGGTTCCCTGGTTGGTGGCCCCGTCTCCAAAAAAGACCGCCACTACCTGCCCGCTGCCACGCATCTGCGCCGAGAGCGCGGCCCCGGTGCCGATCGGTATGCCGCCCCCGGTAATGCCGTTGGAGCCCAGGTGGCCGATGGCGAAGTCGGCCATGTGTTGGGTGCCGCCTTTACCGCCACCGTACCCAGTGGCCTTGCCGAACAGCTCGGCCATCAGACGGTTCGGGTCGCCCCCTTTCGCCAGCAGGTGGCCATGACCTCGATGCGTGCTGATCACGAGATCGTCGGGACGCAGGGCCAAGCACGCCCCGACGGCAACGGCTTCCTGCCCGACGTATGGGTGTGTAGTTCCCCGGATGCTGCCGTCGCTCACCAGCTTGAGCACGCGCTCCTCGAACACGCGGGCCAGCGATAACTGGTAGAGGACCCGCCGTGCTTCTGCGGGGCTCAGCGGCAGGGTCAGCGCGACACTCATATCCCGCGGGCGTCCCAAATCGCAGCGATTTCCTTCACCACTTGGAAGGCCTCGGCATAGCGCGTGCCCATCTGAAAGCCGCGATGGGCAGCGCGCCCGCGGACAGCATCCAACCACTCCTGGCCGTATCTGTCGAGCTGCGTCTCGTAGCGCGCGAGACTATCGATCTTGGCGTCGATGGTGTCGCTGACGTCGACGAATTTCTGCGCGCGGAAGGCGTGGCCGGTGATGCCGCCCGGAAGGGTCGCCTCGTACATATAGACCGAACAGCGGTTGCGCCGCGTACTGGCGAAGACGGAACGGGTGAGGCCAACGTGCTCCGGATGGCTGTCTCCGACCCAATGCGTGTAGACCGCAGTCGGCTTGACGTCGGCCAGCAGGTCATCGATGGCACCCACCAGCTTGGCGCCCGGCTGAATGGCGTCGCGCGCCCACCCGAAGCTGAACAGCTCCGCACCGAGTGCTTGCGCCGCTGCCATCGATTCCGCATGTCGACGGCCCCGCTCCTCCTCCGACGTGTCGCCATTTCCACCCGGCACGCGTACGTTGACCATGAGCACGTAGTGACCGCGCTTGGCGTAGGCAGCAATCGTTCCGCCGGCGCCGATTTCGGCGTCGTCTGGATGCGCCCCCAAAACGATAATCCGTTCCTGCAATGCCTTTCCCTTTCCTCGTGCTGGACTGGCCCGGTATCCTCGTCTCGAGCCCTCAGTCGCCTTCACCCTACGCCGCGACCACCTCCACGCGCGTGTCGCGGTCGTTTTGGCTCGGCTGGAGGCAGATCTGAATCGGACGCAGGTGTCCTTCACCGCCAGCCAGTTCAACCGGATTCAGCGGGCTGGGAATGAGGTTCTGGAACCCCTTGCCATCCCGGAACTGATAGTTCTCCCAGGCGTGGTAGATGATCACCTGGCCGGGGCGTACCGAAGGCGAGATCTTCGCCTGAATGCGGAAACTGTCGATGTCGTTTCGTACCACCACCAGACCGCCATCCGTGATGTTGCGGGCGGCAGCGTCGGCAACGCTCATATACATGACCGGTTCGCCACGCTGTAGCCGGAGCATGCGAGCGTCGTCACGCCAAGCGGAGTGGATCGACCAACGGGTATGGCCGCCGCTGAGGGTTAGCGGGTAGTCGCCCCCGGCCTTCGGTGGATCCTTGTGTACCGGCAGCGTCTCGCCGAGCTCGAGGTAGAAGGGGTGGTCAATGTAGAACTGGATACGCCGGGTCAGTGTCGGATAGGGCTGCTTCTTCTCGACGTGGTGCGTAAACGGGCTGACGGTATCGTCAGGCGTGATGTCGCACGCGTTGCCGATCGACACGCCGCTGTTACCGGTGCCGGTGAAGCGGGCGTAGCCTCTTTTCTTTAGGTGCTCCCACTCCACACCGGTGAGGTTGCTGGCCATCTGGACCAGGTCGGCGGCCACTTTCTCCTCGTCCTGCTCGGTGTAGGAGCCGTTCATTGTAAAGTCATCGTAAACGCTGTCCAATGGCCGCTCGTTACCGTGGCGGTCCTTGAACTTCAAAATGTTTCGAGCCTTTGCACGTGACTGGACTGCTTTGGCGAGCAGGGCGCAGATTTCCCAGTCCGGCTTCGCCTCTTGAAAGCTCGTCACCTTCGACCCGGCATGAATGTACGGCATCAAGGGCGTGCCCCACTTGTGCTCGTACTTCTCGTACCACCCGCCGGCCGGAAGCACGTAGTCGGAATACAGGGCACTCGATGTCATGCGCCAGTCAATAGTAACGAAAGATTTCAGCTTTGGGAAAAGGTTTTTTAGCACATATGGGTAGCCCCGCAAACGGCGTAGAATGTTGCTCCCATACTCGAAAATGATCCGCGGGGGGCTGCCAGGCTTGGGCCAGACGTACTGGTACCCCTTGTCGAGCGACTCCTTCATGTACTCGGCCACGGACCGCTTCAAGTGCGGATCCCATTCCTTTGAGCGACCGCTGACCTCCATCAACCCGCCGTGAAGGTTCCAGAACATCACGCCGGAGACCATCCCGCCTTCGCGGAACTGCATGGCGCCGGCCTCATAGCGAACCATCTCGTCGGTCATTCCCGGCTTCTTGAGCTGACGCAGCATCGGCCAGAACTGCACCGCCAAGCGCAGCTTGCCCATCCACCCCGGCTGTTTCATGAACCCGAACATTTCGAAACCATCCTGGGTCAGGAACGGGAACGCGCTGTAACCGCTCCCCTTTTTGCCCATATGGCCACAGAGCGAAAAGACGAGAATCTGCGCCCGTTCCATTAGGTTGCCGTGGTAGAACTTGGCGAAGTTGCTCGACGTGACGTTGGCTACGGCCTTGGCCTTGGCGATCCGACGGGCGAGATCGCGAACCACGCTTGCCCTGATACCGGTGATCGAGGCGGTCCGTTCTGGACTGTAGTCGCGTTCGAGCGAGGCACGGAGCAACGTAAACACCGGACGGACCTCGACGGTCCCGGTGAGTGCCTTGGCTTCGTAGGTGCCATCGAGGGCGGGCACCATGGCCCCGAGCGTCAGCGTATCCCGCGGGGCCTCGACGATGTGCTTGGTTTGTTGGTCGTAAACGTACAGGATCTCGGCTGAGCCGTCTTTCACCATGTCGCTCTGGCGCAGGAAACGTCCGGTGTCCACACGGACCAGGAACGGCATGTCGGTCTGTTCCCGCAGAAAGGCTTCGTTGTGCAGGCCTTCGCTGACGATGACTTGCGCCAGCGAAAGGGCAAACGCGGCATCGGTGCCGGGCTTGATGGTGATCCACTGGTCCGCGTGAATGGCCGAGGCGTTGTAATCGGGAGCGATGGCGATGATCTGCGCGCCCTTGTAACGGGCCTCGGTAAAGAAATGGGCGTTGGGGATCTGCGTGTAGAGTGGATTGCATCCCCAAATGAGAATCATGTCGGAGAAGAAGTAGTCGTCCAGAGAACGTTCGGCGACAATCTTTCCGAAGGTGACCGCCGCACCGGGATGGCCGTCGCCGATCTCGGTGTTCATATCGAGACCGGAGCTGTCGAGCAGGAGATTGAGCCGCATCTGGCCGGCCGAAAAGGTGCCGAACGTGTACAAAGGGCCGAGCGACCACACGATGCGATCGGTTCCTTCCTGGGTGATGGTGTCGATCATCTGGTCGGCGATTTCGTTCAGCGCTTGGTCCCAAGACAGGCGCTCCCACTTGCCCGACCCGCGCTCGCCCACGCGTTTGAGGGGATACTTGACGCGCGTTGGATCGTACATGCGAGCGCTGTAACATCCGCCCTTCTGGCAGCCGCGCGGATTGAAATCCGGCGTGTCAGCACGAACGGCCGGATAATCTGCCGCCTGCTCCTCCCGCCACACGACACCGTCCTTGACGAAGACATCCCAAGCACAGTGCGCCTGGTACCAGCAGTTCACGAAATGCGAGCTGCGGACAACCTTGTCCCAGGTCCATTTGTTCCGGAAAACGTCTTCCCAGCCACGGTAATTGGGCAACTCTGGTGGCGCGCTCGGTGCGGTCGCTGCCGGACCGAGCTGCGCAAACGTGAGGCGATCCAGAGAGAGCAAGAGGCTCGCCGCTCCAGCCGAACGCAGAAAATTCCGACGTGTAAGGTTCATCCCATCCTCCGGTCTAGTCCGCGCTCCTTGCTAGACAGCGCGCACCGCCTTACCTACCGTTCGGTAGGGGAGAACCGAAATGCCCGCTCGCAGCAACAAGCATGACCTGGATCACCGGGGGGCGCCGACGCGCATACGGCCGTCAACCACCATCGCGCCCTGTCCTGGTGCCAATACCTTCACCGGGTTGAGGTCGAGTTCGCGCAGTTCCGGAATGATCTCCACCAGCGCAGAGATACGCATGATCACTGAAATCAGCGCCGCACGGTCTCCCGGTGGCGCTCCGCGGTACCCGTCGAGCAGTTTGCTCGCACGTAGCTTGGCAACCATTTCCGTTGCGTCGACGTCGGTGACCGGGGTGAGACGGAAGGAAACATCGCGCAACACCTCCACCAGCACGCCGCCGAGCCCACAGACCACGAGCGGTCCGAAGGTCGGGTCGGTGGTGACGCCGACGAGCGCTTCGATGCCGCCGCGCACTTCACGCTGGAGTAGAATGCCGTCGAGGTGCGCCCCGACGGCACGCATCCGCTCCACCAACGTATCGGCCGCGGCCTGCACCGCCTCGGCAGATTCGAGTCCCAGGATCACACCGCCCACGTCACTCTTGTGGATCAGGCCGGGCGCAATCGCCTTGGCGACGAGCGGATAGCCCATACGCTCCGCAGTCGCGACCGATTCACTCGGTAGGGTCTGCTCCGCCGCGGCAAATTCGATTCCAGCGGCGCGCACCACCGTGACCAGATCCTTCGGTTGCAGCCACTGCGGGCCGCGATCCTGATTCAGAACCCGATCGATCACGGCGCGGATCGTGCTCTGCGCAAAACGGTCCAGCGTCAACGGCGTGCCCTGCGGGCGCTGGCGCCAGCGCCCGTAACGCTCCGCCGCCGACAGCGCCATGGCCGCGTTTTCGGGGAAGCTGTAGGACGGCAGATGGCCCCGTGTGCCACCGCTGAGCATCGGGGGAGCGCCCCTGGAGGAGAGGAACACCGACAAGAGTGGCTTGTGCGCGGGAACATTGCCGGCGCCACGGGCAATGGCCGATGCAACTTTCTCGGTCTGCGTCACGTACAGCGGGATGTAGATGACGATCACGGCATCGACGTTTGGATCACTTCCCACTGCGGCAAGCGCGCGCTCATACTGCTCTGCAGTGGCCGAAGCGATCAGGTCGATCGGATTGGCCAGTCCAGCTTGCGTGGGCAGAAATGCACGCAATGTCCGCAGCGTCTCGGCCGACAGCTCTGGGAGTTTGAGCCCGCGGGCTTCGCAAGCGTCGGCCAGCAAGATTCCCGGTCCACCGGCGTTGCTGACCACCCCCACCCGTGGTCCGGCGGGTACCGGCTGTGTCGAAAGCAGCGCCGCCACGTCGAAGAGTTCCTCGAGCGTATTGGTACGGATCACGCCCGCTTGTTCGAACAGCGCATCGACGGCAACGTCCAGGCTGGCCAACGCCGCCGAGTGGCTGGAGGCAGCGCGCGTGCCGGCAGCGGATCGCCCCGATTTTACGGCAATGATCGGCTTCTGGCGCGCCACCTCGGGAGCGATGCGGCCAAACCGGCGCGGGTTGCCGAAGCTTTCCAGGTACAGCACGATCACGCTGGTGCGAGGGTCGTCCGCCCAGTAGGAGATCAGATCGTTACTTGAGACGTCGGCCTTGTTGCCGACGGACACGAAGGTCGAAATCCCCATGTTGAGGTGGTGCACATAATCGAGGATGGCCAAGCCGAGCGCACCGCTCTGCGACAGCATGCCGATGTTGCCTGCCGCCGGCCAAGTGGGCGCGAAGGTGGCGTTGAGCGAAACCGCCGGGTCGGTGTTCAGTACGCCCATACAATTCGGTCCCACCATCCGCATGCCCGAGCTGCGCACGAGCTGCATCAGGCGCCTTTCGGCTGCGCGGCCTGCCTCGGACACTTCCGCGAAGCCAGACGAAACCACCACCACGCCGTGCACGCCGGCACGAGCGCAATCCGCCACGACCTCTTCCACCGCCGCCGCCGGGACGGCGATAACGGCCAGATCGACGGGAGATCCTATGGCATTGACGCTGGGGTAGGTCCGTAGCCCTTCGATCTCGTCCGCCTCCGGGTTGACCGGATAGATCGGACCGGTGAATCCGCAGCGCTTGAGGTTGGCGACGAGCGTGGCGCCGATGGTGCCCGGGCGCCGCGACGCGCCAGCCACCGCCACGGACCGCGGGTTCAAGAAGCTCCTCACGCTCTGCGCCGCGGCCAGCCGTTCGCGACTGTGTGTGGCCTGGAGAAGCTGCTCTGTTTCTTCGGTAGCAAACGTGACATGGACCACCCCGTCCTCGATGGACCGGCGCACCACAAAGCCGCTCTTGGAGAAGACCTGCAACATCCGGTTGTTCTCACCAAGGACATCCGCTTCGAACTCGGTGATGCCGTTGGCGCGGGCGAGTGGGGCGAGATGCTCGAGCAGTAGCGTACCGATACCGCGACCTTGATGCTCGTCGGCAACGGCAAAAGCGACCTCGGCACGGTGATCGGCTTCGTATCTGATGAAACGGCCGACGCCGATGATGTGCTCTTCCTCTCCCTCTCTCAAGGTCGCCACGAGGCCGACATGATGGACAAAGTCAGGCTCCGTGAGGCGCTTCAATTCCTCGTCGGTGAGCCGCTTCTTCGCACCGAAAAACCGAAAATAGACGGAGCGCTGCCCCAGCCGCTGGAAATGACGCAGCAGTCGCTGCTTGTCGTCCGGCTGGATGGCGCGAATATGGATCGAACCGCCATCCCGCAGGATCTCGTCGGCTTCGTAGTGGTGCGGGTCGCTGGGCACGCTGCTCCTCCGCGGCGGCAGTATAGCTGAAATCAGGCCGCGCCACGCCCGGTGACTTGGGCGTGCGCGAATGCTGCCGTGTTACGGGGCCAAGTCGAGCAGGTCCTTGAAGCCCGAAGGCTGGTGTGGGCCAATAATAAGTTGCTCCAGGATCCCGATGCCGTGGCGGCTCCCCAACGTGGCCTCGCACACAGCTTGAACATGCAGATAGAGCGGCACGGCCGGGTTGATGTCCGCCAGCGTCCACGACTCGCCGCCGACTTCGTTTTCACCGACGTACATTCCATGCCCCCACTGCGGGTGCTGGTAGCCGAGCCCGATCATGTAGAAATTGTAGAGCGGATTGAGACTGATCAGCAGTTCCTCGCCCGAGCGGCGGCGCATGCTGATCTCGGCGCGCTTCGCATGTCGCGTGCCGGACTGCCACTCAATCCGATACTCGACGGCTTGCATGGTTTCGATGCTGCCACCGACGGGCATGACCATGCCGGTCTCGTGCCAGCGTGTGCCATCGGCGTCTTCGTTGACGTCGAAGTGCGTGCACAGATCCTCGAAGTTGACTGGCGACCAGAGCCAGCAGAATTGAAACGCGCTGGGCGGTACGCCGGCCTCGCGCTCGCCGACCGGCCGGATGCCCCAGGAGCGATCACGCGAGCCCCAGAAGCGATCGGGCGTGATGCGGATCTTCTCTCCCGCCACCGTCAGCGTGCCTTCGACGGTGACGTGCTGCGTGAGGCGCGTGTAGTCCATGAACACCCGCCCGTCGATCCGACGGAAGAATCGCGGCTCCTCCAGCGGCAGCGCCCGAGCGCTGAAGGTGAGATCGCAGCTGATTTCGTACGCGTTCGGTTGCACCACCAGGCGCTGCTTCCGCAGCGGCTCGATGATCTCCACCGCGATCGGGCCGACGCTGGTCACCATGCGCTCCGGATCGCTACGGCGCGAGGCGCGTACGACATACTGCCGGCCACGGTGGACGACGTTGAAGCTCGCATCCATCACCTGGCGGTTGGGGTACTGGCCCATCGCGGCCGCGAAGTACACACCACCGTCGCGCGAGTAGCCGTTGAAGAAATAGCGATCGTAGAAATTCCGGTCGCTGGTGCCGACGTATGCTACTGGGTCCGAAGTCTGGTGAATCGGGTAATCATCTGCGCGCGTGAACATAGGTCCTCCTCACAAGAGCTCGGAACTCAGAGCACAGAACTCAGGACATTAAAAGGCAGCCGTGCGGTGCTCACGGAAACGGCGCACGCGCTATGTAGCCCTGCAGCGCCGCCAGCGCATCGACTTCTGTGGCGGGTACGTTCGCACCACTGAACACCCACCAGTCTTCCGGGAAGACGATCTCCTCGCCGGCGGTGATGGTGGTGAGCGGGCCAAGGTGTTCGAGTTCGACGATCTCGTGGTTGGAGTAGACTTCGATGGTGGCGCCGCCATCGGGATACTGGCCGGCTGCGTGCGGGAAACGCTTGAGAAAGAGCGCCCCGCCAAGCAGGTAGGCTGTCCAGCCTTGAGCCGAATCGACGCCGATCTTGCTTTCGTCCGCAGCACGGCCTGATTGCGCGGGTGGCGGCGGGATCACTTTGCTGCTGTCGACCTGGAGCAGCCGGTCGCCGAACTGATAACGCGGATCGGCGAACTTCGCATAGCTCCAGAGGATGAGGTGGCGGGTGGCGCCGAAGGCAATCAATGGCCCGACGTCGAGCGGCACGAAGGCGCGGCCGCCCGGTTGCATGACCGGTAAGCTCCACGCCGCATAGGTGAGCGGCCGGCTGGCAATGTTCTTGATGTGCGAGACCAGCCGCAGGCGTGGCTCACCGGGTGCCAGACTCACCTCGATGCGTTTCTGGATGCCGGCCGTCGGTTGCGGCGGGGCGGTGACCTGCAGCCTCCCCTCACCGATGACTTCGGCCTGACATTCGGCGTTGTCGAGGGCGTAGGTCGTCTCGGTGCGCTCGGGTGCGATCCACAACCGCCACCCGCCCCGGAAAACGTACGCCGCTTCGTTCTTCCCACCGAGACCCTCGCGTATCTGAAAAAGGTTCGGGCCGCCGGGGACACGCAGGTCGATGATGCGTGGTCCAACGTCGGTGACGACATGGGCTTCGAGCAAGCCGTTGCTCAGCCGATAGGTGTTGCTCCAGCCGTGATAGTTCTCCTTGGTAACGCGGGTCTGACCCATGCTTGCTCCACGCGCTGCAGATCAGCAACACTGCTGGCGGCCGTCATCGCGAAGAACGAAATGACTGGATCAACCTCTTCAACGGGTTGTCTGTCCCTCGCGGAGAGGGAGAAACAGGAGAAGAAAAAGCTGATTGGAGGCTCGCAGCGACCTCTCCCATGGCTGCTCTTGCCTGGTCGAGCACCGCGCCCATTACGAAGAAGCCGTGGATCATGCCGTCGTATCGCTTCAAATCGGCGAGAACTCCGGCAGCGCGCAGACGGGCCGCGTACGCTTCGCCCTCGTCGCGGAGCGGATCAAACTCGGCGGTGATCACCAGCGCCGGCGGCAGGCCGCGTAGATCGCCGGCCCGTAACGGAGCGGCGTACGGGTCGTCGCGATCGGCGTCGCTCCGCAGGTAGTGGTTCTGGAACCATCGCATCATGTCGACGGTGAGGAGGTATCCGTTTCCGTTTTCTCGACAGGATGCCGTGGCGTATGAGGCGTCGGTCGCGGGATAGATGAGCAGCTGATACGTGAGGAGCGGTCCGCCGCGGTCACGGGCCATCAATGCGGCGACGGCCGCGAGGTTGCCCCCCGCACTGTCGCCACCGACGGCGATGCGCTTCGGGTCACCGCCGAGGCTGGCCGCATTCTCTGCTACCCACCGCGCCGCGGCGTATGCATCTTCTGCGGCGGCCGGAAACTTGTGTTCGGGGGCCAGTCGATAATCAACGGACACCACGATGCAGTTCACTGCGTTCGTTAGCGCACGACATACGCCGTCGTGGCTTTCCAGATCGCCGAGAACCCAGCCGCCGCCATGGAAGTACACCAACATCGGAAGCGGTCCGTCCTGTTCAGGGGTGTAGACGCGCAGGCCAATCTCGCCGCCGGGGCCTGGCACGGCCAGGTTGTCCACGCTGCCGACGGGTTCCGGAGCGCCATGGAAGGCACTCAATGCCTCCGCCGCTTTGCGCGCCTCCTCGACCGACAGTGTGTGGAACGGGGGAACGTTCATCGCCTGAACCTGATCAAGGAACGCCTGCGCCTGGGGATCGAGTGGCATGGGAGGAGTGTACCAGTCAAAAGCCAAAAGTTGAAAGCCGAGGGCCGGAGAATCTGAGAAGGACACTGTACCATTCCTTCTCAATGCAGGGTAAGAGCCCTTTGATGCCGGCCACATCCAGTTTTCGGCTCCTGCGGCTGATTGGGCTCTTCAAGTTGGTCAAGGCGGTGGTGCTGCTGGCTTCCCTGGCTACCATTTTCCGCCTCCTCCGACACAACCCCACGCAGAGGCTGATTTGGTGGGCGCTCAAGCTGCATGTGGATCCAGACAACCAGTACTTGCAGGCGGCGCTGTCAAAGCTCCTGGCCCTCGACGGCAGACAGTCGGAACTGCTTGCGGCCGCCACGGTGTTCTACGCTATGTTGTTCGCGATCGAAGGAGTCGGATTGCTGTTCGACATGGCGTGGGCCGAATACCTGACCATCGTCGAGACGGCCGGCTTCATACCGATCGAGATCTACGAGATCGTCAGAAACGCCAGCGCCGTCAGAGTCATGACCCTGGCAGTCAACGTCACCATCGTGGCCTATCTCGGCATCCGGCTGCGGCGGCGCAAGAGAAGTGCTTGCTGAGAGATGATTGGTTTTACCTTCGTGGATTGGAGAGTGGTATGTCATCTTGATGTCGACTTGATTATTCAGGCTACACTGTTTACAGTCGGCCCGCCTACAGGTTGGTGATGCTGGCAACGGTCCTCTCCAGTGCAGTTCACGGCATCGACGCGATCCTGGTCGAGGTGGAGGTCGATATTGCCTCCGGGTTGCCGCAGATGGCGGTGGTCGGGCTACCCGAGGGTGCCGTCAAGGAGAGCAAAGATCGGGTGCGTTCCGCGCTGAAGAACTCGGGATACGAATTTCCGCAGCGCAAGATCACCATCAATCTGGCGCCGGCTGATATCAAGAAGGAGGGTTCCGCATACGATCTGCCGATCGGCCTGGGCATTCTCGCGGCCAGCGGACACCTGCCGCCGCAGCGGCTGCGTGAGTACGCGATCCTTGGGGAGTTGTCGCTCGACGGCCATGTCAAACCGGTTCGGGGGGCGTTGCCGATCGCGGCGGCTGCGAGCGAAAAGGAGCTGCGCGGGATCCTGCTGCCGCCGGAAAACGCGCTCGAGGCGGCCGTGGTCGACGGCGTCGCCATAATTCCGGTCAACACGCTGGCCGAAGCCTTCGAGTTCCTGCGCGACGAGCGTGTCATTAGTCCGGTGAGAGTCGATCTGAGTGCGATCTTCACGAATGACGCTCATTACGACGTCGATTTCAACGAAGTGAAGGGGCAGGAGCACGTCAAGCGCGCGCTCGAGGTGGCCGCGGGTGGCGGCCACAACGTCATCATGGTGGGGCCGCCGGGCTCGGGGAAGACCATGCTGGCCAAGCGACTGCCGACCATTCTGCCGGCGCTCACGCTCGCCGAAGCAATCGAAACGACGCGGGTGCACAGCGTCATGGGGCTGATGGATGGGCGGGCGCTGGTGTCGACGCGGCCGTTTCGGTCGCCACACCACACCATCAGCGATGCCGGCCTCATCGGCGGCGGCACCATCCCGAAGCCCGGGGAGGTGAGTCTGGCGCACCATGGCGTGCTGTTTCTGGATGAGCTGCCGGAGTTCCGCAAGAACGTGCTGGAGGTCTTACGGCAGCCGCTCGAAGAAATGCGCATCACCATCTCGCGCGCCGTCGGGTCGATCACGTACCCGGCCAACGTCATGCTGGTCGCTGCGATGAACCCATGTCCCTGCGGATTTCATGGTGAACCGACCAAGGAGTGCACCTGCTCCGCCCTGCAGATACAGCGCTACCGCGCCAAGATTTCGGGGCCGTTGCTCGACCGCATCGACATTCAGGCTGAGGTGCCGGCGGTACGTTACAAAGAGCTGGCCGACCAGGGCACCGGCGAATCCTCAACCGCCATTCGCGCGCGCGTCGACGCCGCCCGCGACCTCCAGCTCGCGCGGTTCCGCGGCCGCAAGATTTTCTGCAACGCGCAGATGGGGGCGCGCGACATCAAGAAATTCTGCGCCACCGACCCGCCGGCGGAGCAGCTGCTGGAACGCGCCATGGCCAAGCTCGGCCTGAGCGCCCGCGCCTACACCCGCATCCTCAAAGTCGCCCGTACGATCGCGGACCTCGACGGCGCCCCCGCTACCTTGTCGGCGGCGCATGTGGCCGAGGCGATTCAGTATCGGAGTTTGGATCGGTCGTTCCATTGAGAGGCCGCCAGGAAACCAAAGGCTGCAGCACTTAAAACCAACTCTCCAGGCCTGACCCCATGAGCGACCACGCGAAGATATCCCATTCCGTCATCGCTAGTGGGTCGTGCATGATATCTGGAGCGCAAACTGTTGTGGTGGTAAGCTAACTCAAATGAGCGATCTGAAGCTTTCTGTTTCCCTTCTTGTCCTTCTCCCTGCGGTTTGCATCGTTGTCGGCGGATGCGGCAGTGACAGTAACACGAACGCTGCAAATGTTCCCGCTGGTATCCAGGCGGTTTTCGACAAGCCGCTTTACCGAAGCGCCACTTGGGGGCTGCGCGTGGTCGACTCCGGGAAAGTACTCATCAATCTGAGGCCTCAGTACAGTTTTTTCGTCGGCTCAGTGCGCAAGATCTTTTCCGTGGGTGCGTTGTTGAACGAAGTCGGTCCCACCCACACATACGACACCCCTGTCTATCGTCAGGGCGAGATAGACCAGGCCGGCGTTCTACAGGGCGATTTGATACCAGGCAACGTAGTAATCGATGATAGGGCGTCCGATCTCCGCTGCCCTGGGAATCGACAACCAGCTCGTCACCCCGGCCGCTTGAGCAACAACTCAAGCTTGCGGCCTTGTCCCGCATCCAATCGCTTCAACTGAGGAATTAATTGAGCGGCTTCGTCTCGGTGCCCCAGAACCAAATCGAGCACAATGAGTTGATGAAGCGCATCCTTGTCAGGTTTGATCGCTATCGCAGCCCTGTGTCTGTCGATCGCCTTCTCGTACTGCCCTTGGTCCTCATAGGCCGAACCGAGGCAATACTGGGCTTTGTAGTTGGCCGGATCGAGTTGCACCGCCTTTTCGTAATTGGCTACTTCTAGATCGTAATCTCCGTTTTCGTAGTACACCCCGCCAAGACCGAGATATGCAGCGGCGTATTTGTCATCCAGCTCGATCGCCCTCTGATAGTCTGCAATCGCCTGGTCCCACTCGTGCTTACTCTCAGCTATTGACCCCTGCGAGTAGTAGTACTCTGGACTCCCCTCGGTGAGGCGCTTATCGACGCCCCCCATCGAATCCTTCACAAGGTTGATGGGAACGGCGAAGTTAAGATTCTGCGCAACCGCTTCTTTCTCCAGTTTGGCCAGCGCAGGTAGCGACGAGCTAGTCAGGCCCACCAGGAGACCCGCAGAATCGAATAAGCCTCCCCCGCTACTTCCGGAGGAAATCGGGGCGGTGAATTGGATGAAATCCAAACCCCGAATCGACCGCTTCGGGTTGCTGATGATCCCTTCTGATACCGTGCTCTCCAGCCCAAGCGGTGCACCAATCGCGATCACCCTCTCCCCAGATTCAATGGCGCCAGAATCACCTACGCCGAACACGTAGGGTGTTTCCTGGGCGTCGAACTGAAGAATAGCAATATCTGCCCGCCGGTCGCCGCCCTTCAGTTCTCTGAGCTGGTAATATGCTCCCGTCGGAAGTCGGGCGATTATATCATCCGCCCCATCAATGACGTGATAATTCGTTAGAAGCAGCCCGGTATCGTTGATGAACACACCGCTTCCTTGCGCAAGCGGTTGATGATTCTTGGATGCGATGACCGTCGCAACTGCGTTCGTGTTCCGGCTCAACGTGTCGCGCTCCTTCTTGGTTTTGTAGACTTCAACCCACACCGCAGCGAGAACCGCTAGGACTGTTGCGATGAGGAGTTCCTTAGACCAATGTCGGATGAAACCGATCAGTTTCCTGACCATAATGAGCCCCTACGGGTCCGGAGTGCGACGAAGAGCGCCAACAACAAGCGTGTCATATCTTCAGCGCAAAACCAAACTCAATGCCAAGGATCGCCCAGGCCTGTCAGGCGCTAAGATGGTCAAGATCGGCGCGAAGGTGGTGGCGCACGGGCGCTACATCGTGTTCCAGATGGCGGAGGTAGCGGTGCCGCAGGAGCTGTTCCGGTTTGCCCCAGCCTGGCGCCGCATACCACGTGGCGCACAATACTCAACGCAGCCGAACGTCAGCACCCGCATCGTGGCGATATCGGGATGCGCGCCGAAGTCTCCGTTCGCAGCCAGGATCACAGCCTGGTCGAACTGGCCGAACCAGTTCAACCGCCCGCTCCTGACCACAAAGGCGTTGGCCCACGATTTGGTTTCCAGGTTCAAGGCTGCCTTCACAGTCGGCTGCAAAGTCGCATCAAAGTCGATCGTCACCACTTGGTCGTTCACATCCGCGGAAACCTCCGGGTCGCCGTGATATGCCAGAACGAGCTGATCGTGGAGCGTGGTACCGAACCTGCCGGCCGCGAGAGAGGGAATCAAGAAGAGTGCCGAAGCGTCCGGAATGGAGAGCACGGCGGAGCTGACCGGGGTGGTCGCCAAGGTGGCGGCATCAACATCATGGACGTTGAGGATGAGCCCCCGGTCCGGTGGTTGGTGTTGGAGTGGGCGTCGAGGTGTGCGACGGTGGCGGCGTTGACACACCGCTGTCATCGTCGCTACCGCCGCCGCAATCGACGAGGGCTGCCATGATCGACACAGCCAGTAGCGTCCGCCGCCACCCCCCTCGACCTGCCTTGAGCGTGGCACATAGATGCTTCCCGGTTCAATGCCATTCCGCTAGCTCCACGGTGATACCTTCTGGTCCGGCTAGGAAGACAAGTTTCCGATCGTGGAAGTTCATGATCTCATTCCGGAGCGTGACGCCATTGGCCTTAAGTCTTTCTACCTCTGTGTCGAGGTTGTGCACGGCGAAGCAGACATGGTTGTACCCCAGCTTATTCAGCTTGGCCACATGCGGATCCGGGATGGGATCGGGGCGGCGGTACTTGAGTAGCTGCACTTCCGTTCGCGGAGAGGCATGGGCGAATACTAGCGTGATATGTTCGGCCTCGATGCCGTCGACCTCCATGTAACGGGAGAATTGGTCTCCCGATATTACGACCGACTTCTCTTCTTCAAACCCGAGTAAGCCGAAGAACCTCTTGGCGTTCTCGACATCCCGGACAACGATCGTGACGTGATCGAAGTGTTTGATCATCCTTCGTCTCCTTCCGGTTCCTTGCTGCCTGCCGCCAGCCGTAGAGCAGCGGCCTGTCCCGCTAGTGTACTGCGTCAGACAGTTGGTCGCTTATCGGACTCGGGAAACAGATTCTCCGTTCACCCCGAGAACCGAACCCACGTGGCGCAGGTATGTTGAGCCAATGAACCCCTCCTTACCAAGGGGAGTATCCGTGTATTGACGGATAGCCTTTCGTGTGTTATCTTCTCCGTAGCGAAAGGGAAACAGACATGATGACGCTGCGCGAGTTGATGACCACCTTCCCGACCGAAGAAACCTGTAAGCAGTTTTTGATGGAGCACCGCTGGCCGGCCGGTGTGACTTGCCCGCGTTGCGGCACGTCGGACCACGTCTATGCGTTGGCCACGCGCCCGTGGCATTGGGAGTGCTCCAACAAGGACTGCCGTAAAGGAAACGCCTATCGTTTCTCCATAACCGCCGGTACGATCTTCGAAGATACCAAGTATCCGCTGAAGGTGTGGTTCGAGGTGTTGTGGTCGATCCTGAACGCCAAGAAGGGCATTAGCGCCATGCAGATTCAACGCCAGATCGGCGCGAAGTCCTACCAGACGGCATGGTACATGTGCCACCGCTTGCGCGCGTCGATGAATGACCCGAAGTTCCGCAAGCTCATGGGCGTGGTCGAAGTGGACGAAACCTTCATCGGCGGCAAGACCAAGAATCGCCATGTCGGCAAGCGCGGCCAAGGCACCGGTTGGCAGGGCAAGACCCCGGTCATCGGCGCCATCAGCCGCAAAGGCAGCGTGGTTGCCAAGATGATTGAGAACACCGACACCGAAACGCTGGAGGGCTTCGTGCGTGAAGCCGTAGACCCCAAGGTGCGGCTGGTCGTCACCGACGATGCGGGCGGTTATCGCAAGCTGCAAGACAAGGGCTTTCGGCACGAAGTCGTCGCGCACAGCCAGAACGAGTACGTGCGCGGCGAAGCGCACACTGGCCACATCGAGTCCTTTTGGTCTTTGCTGAAGCGCGGCATTATGGGCAGCTACCACCACGTCAGCAAGAAGTATTTGCCGCTGTACCTGGCGGAATTCACGTTCCGCTACAACAACCGCCACAACGAAGAGATCTTCGAAACGGCGATAGCAGGCTGTTGAAGCGCGGCAACTGGCGGGTGCTTCAGCAGAGCGCCCTCGACGCCAGCGGACCACGGCAACTAGAGCTGCCATTTTACGGCGCCTCCGCATTGGCTTGTGCGGCGCGTTCTTTTGCGCGGCGTCGGGCGAAACGCTGCTTCTGATTGCGGAAGTGCGGGCTGGTTTTCAGCTCGTAGTCTTTGCACTGGTAGCAGTAGAAGAAGATGATCTTTTGGGCGGGCTTAGCCATTTACCATTCCCGAGGCTTTAGGGTTAGGATGATTTTCTCAAGAAGCAAATGCCAAGGGAAAGGAATATCCTCCCAGCAATCCGCTTGGTTCATGGCGGACAGTTTCACCCTGAGCTTAGCGTCCTTCGGGTACGCCGATAGGGGCAGGAGCGCCGGAGTTTCCCACACGTATATGTCCGAAGCAGAACCGGCAGCCACTTGAATGCCGCGAGTCATGTCTACAGCTTCCCGATTCGATTGATTCCGTACACGGACCCTGGTGACATTTATTGATTCCGGATTGTTGGCTAGTGGATCTGCTGCCGGCTTGATCTCCGTGATTCCATCGGCAACTGATGTAGCAATCCCGTATACCGTGAGCGGTTGCGAACTGGTGTTGTGAAACTGGACCATGAGCTCGGTCTTGATGAGCCTATTTGGTCCCAGGCCCATCAAGTGTACGTTTGCGTAAAGGACGTCCATTCGCATCGACGGCGGCGCCGCTGGCGACGGGGCGATACGTTCCATTGCGGCAAGGAAGAAGCGCACGCTACGCTGCCATTGGAGGTTAGTTGGATCAACGCTAATGGCGGTATCTTCTACTGCAGCCCCGAGATGCAATAAGCCTGCACTCAGTTGATTCCTTTCTTCGTCATCTAATAATCCGCCATGAATCTCCCAGAATTTGGATAGGTGTTCGAACTGCTCACCGACGGCGGCTGCGGTTGCTCGCGACGGAGAGTCGAGAAGGGTTGTACACGCGGCGATCGCTGTTCGGACAAGTCGCGCACAAGCGTCCTTGGCAACATCGCGTTCGCTTACCGATGCAGGTGGCAAAGCCGCAGAAACCGCAGCGGCATCAGTTAGCCGGTACTTGGCAATCGGCACGTCCGACTTGTTGACACCATAGACCCCCGTGGAAATCGTTGGTCCAAGATGCACGTCTATGAATGTGGGCGGCGCTGATGCGGATTGGGATAGCGGCTGGCTGGCTCCGGTGCCGAGCTTACACCTCCTGACGATTACAAGAATGCTCGCAGCAGCCACAACAAAGAGCGCCCCAGCCTCCGCTAAACTCTTCCATGGAAACGCCGGGGTAACATCCTTAATCGTGGCGCTGTCCGCTCCGTGGCCCGCGTCATAGAACTGGATCGGAAACGGGGATGATGCGGAATGAAAGCGCTCGTATATTTTTTGCCCTGCATCTAGGATCAGCGGCCATTGATCCCGTACGGCGGCGTAGGCAACAACGCCCACGAACAAGCCTGCGGTCGAGTAATAGAGAACACGCACTGGCTTTGCCCATGAATTTGCGGGCCTGCGACTCAGCCATTCTTCTAACCGCGATGCGGCCAATGCTAGCGTTCCGACCGCCACTGTCAGCGAAAGCAGCCAACGCGGCTGGTCGCCAATCAGCGTCCACACGGAAGCCTCGACGATAAGGAAAATTCCAACTTCGATGGACAATCGGAACGTGAAAATGCCCGTTTCACCTTCCATCTACGCCACCCCCTTGCGGAAGAGATTTCCCCCTCCGACAAGGGAGGAGAATAGCCGAGTTGACGGTCATCCGTCAATACCCGGATACTCCCCCTTACCAAGGAGGGGGTAGGGGGAGGTAGATTCGGTGCGGCCTTCCAAACCTCCCCTGGCCCCTCCTTGGTAAGGAGGGGAACCCTTACCGCACGGTTCATTGGGAGTAGGCGCCCGCTTTTGGCGGCGTATCGAAGGGCGCTTCCGCTGTCACCATATTACGCGAGCCTCAGTAGCTCGCTGACGGCAGGACGACTGCGGCGAGGGCTTTCCACAGTACCCGGGCCGGATCGCCGATGTCGCTGTTGGTCATGACGACGATCGCGGTGTCCGAAGGCGGATGATATGCCACAACCGTGTTGTAACCGGGCAGTTCGCCCGTGTGCGCGAGCCAGCCGTGGTCGTAGCCCACCCCGAGGCCGTAGTAACGATCGGCGGTGTTCGGTCCGACGCCGACGGTCTGCGGCGCGATGCGCGCCGCGAACGTGGCCGGTTGCAGCAGCTGCCCCGTGCCCAGCGCCACCGCCCACGTGTGCAGGTCATCACGATTCGAGATCATCGCGCCCGCCGTCGATCCCCACGATGGATTCCAATCGGTGGCGTCCTGCACGCTCTGATCCTCCGTGCCTTGCGTCGTGTAGCCGCGCGCGTATGGCGGCGGCAGCGTCGCATCACGCGGATACAACGTGTTCGTCAGGCCCAGCGGGTCTAGGATCTGCTCCCGGAGGACGTCGTCGAATCCCCTGCCCGTCACGCGCTCGATGATCTGGCCGACGAGGACGGTGTTGGTGTTCGAATATTCCCATCCCTGGCCCGGTGGAAACGGGCGCGGCGCAGCGACGCCGACGGCGATGAGTTCCGCCGGCGTCCAGTGCCGCCGCGGATTGGCAAACAGCTCGTGCTGAAATGAGTCTTGCGCACTGTAGTTCCCGATGCCGCTGGTCATGTTGCTCAGCATCGCGAGCGTGATGCGATTGGCGTGCGGAATGTCCGGATACCAGCGATCGAGCGTGTCGGTGAGTTGGACGCGTCCGGCGTCCACCAGCTGCAGCGAGAGGGTGACGGTGAACGTTTTCGTCACGCTGCCGATGCGCGTGTGCATCGGCGCCGTGAACGGCGACCGCGCCGATGTGTCGCTCACGCCGCGCTCGGCCGTCCATGCCCTCCCGCGCGACCACACGCCGACGATCGCGCCGGGGGTATCGAGGGTGCGTAACGTCCGGTCGAATGTCTCGTCCAGCCGGCGCACCGTCGTGGCCTCGAACGCCGGCGCGGAGGTCGGTGTCGTCGGAGGAGGCGACACGGCACAGCTCGACAGGAGGATTGATAGGGAGAGGATCGCGCCCCAGCGTCTTCGCATATGATGCGGCTGAACCTTCCCGCGCATCGCTGCGTGCGTCGGCATTGGATCCGGTCACGACGCTTTGCGCCGCGTGACGAGCCCTCTGATCATTTGCAGTGATCGCCCGTCGGCACCCTTGCGTCGGAGCGTCCACTCCAGCCGGCCGGTGGAGATCCAGTGATCCTCGATGACAAAGGCGGCGCCGTTGATGGTGCCCGCCCACGTAAGCGTTGACGTTGCCGGGTCCCACGCCCCGTCGGCCTGATGCCGATAACCGTCGGAGTCGAAGACCCATTGCCGGAAGCGGTGGGCGCTGGCGTCGTAGGTCATGATCTGCAGCTCGGCCGCACGGGAAGGAACGGTCCACGAACGGAACTCAACGTAGCGGCCAGCCAACGTCTTGCGACACGTTGCCCGTCCTTTGGTGTGAACCTCACGCGCGGGCGGGCTGTCGTGGCGGATCCAGGTTTCGGTTTCCCAATCGCCGAGAAAACGGTCGAGCACCGCAGGCGCCTCCGGCCGCGGCTCCCCTGCGCCCGCGCGCGCGGGAATACCGGGCACAACCGCGAGCCAGAGCAGGCACAGCAACTTCGGGGCGCATTGGGTAAAGCCTCGCTTCGCGGCATTATCCATGGCGGGTCCGTGTTGCGCCGAAATCCTCGACGGATATCGTCATTTCTGGCCGGTTCTGCATTTGCTGGGCGGTATCACATCTCGCCGTGGGCGTTAAGGCAGGAGCCCGGTGCGGTAATGCCGCTCGCCGGGGTGTTCCGGCGATCTTATACTTTCCTTCCTTCACCGGAATCCAGCCGTGCCAAGAATCTTTACCGAGACACCCATCTGGCTCTGATCTCACTAACAGGGTATGGTGCCAGCTGGCCTCAACACCTTGGGGTGTGAAGGATGGAGGTTCCCGATGGGCGATCTGCAGCCGCACGGCGTGATGGGGCGAATGAGAGACGCGGTGAAGCGCTGGCCAGTTGTGCTCGCTCTCGGCGCAGTGATGCTGGCGGGTTGCGGATCGGACGAGGGAATCGGCCCGGTACCGCCGACGCCCGCCCCCACAACGACCCCGAAGCCCCTAGGCAAAGGCATCTGTCCCGACTACGTCCCCTCGCCCTGCACGGAGCTGACGCCGGGTATGACGCTGCCGCAACCGGTCACCGCCTGCTTTGTGGTGAAGCAGGGAGGCGCTCAACCCTACGTCTACGAAAACGTCAACATTCTCGCCAACGGCGCGCTGTACTTCGTCGAAGACGAGGGCAAGACGATCGACTTTCAGGTGAAGTCGTTGCTCGTGGAGTACGGAGGTGTTCTGCAAGCCGGGTCGGCGAGATGCCCGTTCGGGCAGAACAACGGTAAGCTCTCGATCGGTCTGTACGGCGACGACCCTAGTGTGCTCGCGACGGTGCCGAACCCGCCGGCCGGGATTCAGTGCCTGACCAACCCGAGCTCCGATGCTCCGTGTCTCCCCGCCGGGAATCCGGAGAAGAGCACGTTCTACTGCACCGCGAGCAACTCGGCCGACCCCTGCTGCACGCTCGGGGCCGGCGCGCCCGTTCCCTGCCCCGCACCCGCTGCCGACCCGAATAATTTCCTGCTCGAGCACTACCATAACCTGAACTTCGACCCCACGCCGTTCGGCTACAAGGTGCTCGGCGTCAGCTACGGCGGCACGCTGCGATTGTTCGGTTACAAAGGCGCCAAACCGCTCCAGGGTCTGGACGGTGCGGTGTGGGAAGAGAAGTACGACGCGAAGGACCACTGTGTTGTGCCGACGACGGATCAGTCGAACCTCGACGCCGCCGAGATGCGGGCCTGGGCCAACCTCAGCGGCAGCAGCTGGGCACGTTTGGACGCAACGCAGGACACGGACACGAAGATCAATAATGTCAAGCAGACGGTGATAACGCTCGACCGCGCGGTCGACGAGTGGGGCATTGGCGATCAAATCGTGATCGGCACCACTGATTGGTACCCCGGCCATTCAGAGCTGCGGACGATCAACGCCGTCAAAACGACAGACGACGGCCTGCACACGCAGATCAGCGTCGACACGTTGCAGTACCCGCACAACACGCAGATCTTCGATACCGACGCGCTGGGCGCTTCGTTCACGATTCCGAGCCCGCCCAGCCCGACGCCTGGCAATCAAGTCAATCGCAAGGCCGCCGATCTGCGCGCCGCGGTAGGCCTGTTGTCGCGCAGCATCCAGATCCGCTCGCTGGGGACAACGGCGCAGTCCGATTTTCCCGCCGTCAAGGACTGCGTGCAGGACAAGACCAAGCCGGATTGCTACTTCGGCGGCCATGTCATGGTTCGACAAGGCTTCGAGGCCGCGGAGATTCAGGGCGTGGAGTTCAAGCAACTCGGCCAGGGTGGCCGCCAGGGCCACTATCCCGTGCACTTCCACCTGCTCAAGTCGACCGCCTACTCGCAGAACCAGGCCTTCGTCAAAGACAGCTCGGTGTGGGACTCGATGACGCGCTTCGTCGTGGTGCACGGCACGCACGACGTCACCGTAGCCCGCAACGTCGGGTATCTGTCCGTGGGAGACGCGTACTACCTGGAGGACGGCTCCGAGATCAACAACAAGCTCTGCCACAATCTCGGCGTCGAAGCCCGCGCCTCGCTGCAGGAGTACTTCACTGCCCAGGCCAAGCTGTCGCCGCTGCCGCTGACTGCCCGCTACGTCCCGCCGATCCTCGACGGGGCTATCCTGAAACCAGAGCCCGACCTCGACCCGAGCCACCCGAACGGCCCCGACCGGCTCACAGGCTCCGACACGTACATGCCGGTCATGTTCTGGACGATGAACGCCTACAACGAACTCGTCGGCAACAGCGCGGTCGGCGTCCACGGCTTCGGCTCCTGCTACTGGCTGCTGGCCTCCGGGGTGAGCGGTCCAAGCCGCTCGACGCACAACTGCTGCCAGACGTTAGCCGCGACCAACTGTCAGGCGCCGACCGCCAACTGCGCGACGAACGCCGATTGCGTGACGTCGCCCTGGCTGACGTGCGTGAACGAGCACAAGTTCGACGGCCTGGCCAACTACAACGTCGTTGCCGACCATCAGGCGCCCCTGTTGCGCTTTCGCGGCAACTCCTGCATGACCGCTGCCCTCGCGCTGCCGGCGTCGGCGGAGCTGCCGCCGGCGTCGAGCACTATCGCTACCGAGAACACCGTGGGTTACACGGCGGTCCCGAATCCGTACATCGCCGGCAAGTCGTTGGCTGATCTCAAGGGCAAGTATAGCCGGCCGGCCGTGAACGGCGACTTCAAGCCGATCGCGCCCAATACCGCCGGGTCGGGTGGCTCGTTGTTCACCAACTGCGCCCAGGTCGCCGAGACCGGCACCGAAGACAACGCGCTCCTGCCCAACACCAAGAGCTGCGTTGCCACGGTGATCGATCGCTTTACCACCTCGTACAATTGGGCGGAGGTGAACTTCGGCTCGATCTGGTTCCGGCCTTGGTTCTATCTGTTCCTCAACAGCGCAATGACGGACCAGCTCTTCGGCGGGCTCACCTTCGTGACCGCCGGAAGTTGGATACAGGTGCCCCCGGGCTACTTCTCGCTCGCCAAGAACAATCTCTTCATCGGCACCTCGCAGTACGGTGCGAGCGCCAGCAAGTACGCCAAGCGCTCAGGCCCGATCTTCGAGATCGCGGCGGACAGCGACCTCGGCAACTTCGCGCCCTGCAAGGGTCCAAAGAGCACCTGCAACCTGGAGACCGAAGGAACCGGATACTGGCGGGACTTTTTTCAGCCCAAGCGCCTCATTACCATCTACGACGGGCCGCATTTTGCCGACGGCAATACGTTCGTGAACGTCGGTTCGTGGGAGTGCGATCCACAGCCCTGCCAGGGCAAGACGGCGGCCCAGTGCCAAGGGGAGCTTCCGTGCGGCATCTACAGCTCGACCCAGCAGCCGGCTGTGATGAAGAACGACGGGACGTTCGACCTCCACAAGATGGAGGTGATCGACGCCGCCATCGGTTGGAAGCAGCCGAACGGCTTCTACTACCCGCCTGCTTTTACGTATCGGGGGTCCGCCTTCCTCAGCACGGTGCCGGCAGCGCTGCAAGATCTCAATAGCTGCTTGAGCTACGGGGCGGGCGATGGCTACATGAACCCCACCCCGCGACCGGGCACGTGCAGGCACAACGTCATCGACCGGACGCGCGCCTATATCAAGGGCAACCTGATCTCCCCCAACGCCGCGGCGAAGATCTTCGGGCCGTTGCCGGATGTGCTGCCGACGACTCCGGTTGACTTCTCCACCATCCTCATCGACCTCGATGGCAGCTTGACCGGCGCCACCGGGTCGGTCTCAAGCGCGACCGTGCCGTCGAACTCGGTGAGCCGCAATCACTTCTTCGACGCACCGGCGCAGTCGCCTGAGTGTCTCTCATTCGGACTGCAAACTTCTCCATACCAGTTCGTGACCACCATGCTGGCGCCGCTGGCGGCATCGCCCGTCAGTCAAGACACCTCCGTTCAGCCGTGGACCACCCTGGTCTGCGACAACGGATACGACGATCAGCCAGGAGAGAAGTGTGCGTGCATTCCGCCACCGACCCCCACGCCGAAGCCTACGCCGGCAACGGTCATCAGCTCGCCGCTAATCCCCATTTACCGTCAGTGGCGCTTCCCGAATGAGGACAAGACCTGCGGCGCGGTCTGCTCCGCGTCGAGCCCCGGGTTGTACGGCTGCAGCCGCGCTGCCTATATGATCGGCCCCGACGTCGGGCACGCGACCTACCTAACCATGACCGAGCCGCCGGGGCTCACGTCGCAATCCGGTGCGCTCTACTACATCGATACCAGCGCCGGTACCTCGAAACCCGACATCAGTTGCATCAACGCACGCACCTGCGTCATGCGTCCGCCCACGTTCACTGGCGGCTCGAGCTACGTATTGTACAACTTGTTCGCCCGCAACGATTCCCGCATCAGCTATCAGCTCTATGTCGGCGCCGGGAGCAGTCTGAGCAGCCTCGGCGGGCGCTACGTGCACGTGACGCCGCACCTGCACGCAACCGGTAGCACCTTCCAGTCGGGCGTGCGCGATGCGTGCGATCCGACACAACATACCGGCTGGTGCAAGGATCTACCCGTACCCACCGTGGACGCAAACGGCGTGCTCACCCTCGTGCTCGACCACAAGGGTATCAAGGACGACTTCCAGGTCTCCAAGCGGCCCGATTACGAACGCTGCATGCCGCGCAACGTCTGCTACTTCGATGGCACGCGATGCAAGGCCTGCTCCAAGAGCAACGGCAAGTGCATTGCCCAGGATGAACGGCTGCAGACTGACATCGACTCCCTCGCGCATGCCGACGGTTCGAGGCAAAACCCCCTCGACGTGATCTGCCAGGACTGGGCGACGTTTGCGAGCGGGACCACAGCCCCGACCCCTACGCCCGGCGAGCTGTCGCTGGTCGACTGCCCGGCAAGCGGGTGTCTCGGTTTTGCCTTCACCTTGCCGATTCCTTTCACCCCCGTGTCTTATGACCAAATCGGCGCAAACCTCAGCCGCTGCTTCGACAAGACCGCCTGGATGACCGACAAGCTGGTGGCAAGGAAGACACTGGGCGGCCAGCTCCTCGACCCGCTCTGTGGTGAACCGCGTCCGACGGTCAACACGGATTTCTGCACGGATGCCGGCGGCCCGACTGCCACGCCGACCCCGCCCCCAACCATCACCCCCACCGGTATGCTGCCGCCGACGGCGACGCCGGCGAACCCAACGACACCGACGCCCACCGGCCGGGCGACCAGCACGCCAAGTCCAATAGTTCCTCCGACGGGCACCCCGACCCGGGGGACTCCGACGCCCACTGGTCAGGCGACCAGCACCCCCAGTCCAATAGTTCCTCCGACGGGCACCCCGACCCCCACGATCACTGCCACCGCGCCGTCGGGTGCCACGGTCTCTCCGACTCCCACCATTACACCAACCTCGGGGGGAAGCGGGTTTACATGGATCTTGAACGGAGCCACTACGACCAACCTGAGCATTCCGCAGGCCGGGATGTCGTATGGACCGGGCGCGCTGGTCTTGCAGGACAGCCAGGCGCGATTCTGCACCGCGGTGGGCCTGCAGCCCAGTATCTTCGTTGACTTCAAGGACGGGAGCACCGGACCTGTGGGTGTTTTCTCGTCCATCACCACTCAGCAGGTGGGAATCGCCCACATTCCGGGGAAGTCTCAACATGAAACGTTTGATCTGCTGATTCAGACACGGATCGGGTGCCAAGCGGGAACGACGCCCACTACGCTTCGTATGCCGGGCGCAATCACGTACTGAACCAAAGTTTCCGCATGGCTCGGCAAGGAGCCACGGCACGAGGAAGAAGGAGGAAGCAGGATGAAGAACGTCGAGCTGATGATGGCGGGAATGCTGGCGCTCGCGCTCGGCGTCGGGTGTCTGACAGGATGCGGGGGAGGTGACAATGGAGCACCAGCCCCTAGCCCCGCGCCGACGGCAACGGCAACGCCGAGAACACTGGGGTTTCAGGGGCTCGGTGTCCTCACCGAACACCTGAGTTCTCGGGCTCGCGCCGTGTCGGCGAACGGCAATGCCGTAGTTGGGTCGAGCACCGACAGCCAAGGTGTCGCCGAAGCCTTTCACTGGACAGCGGCCGCGGGGATGATTGGCCTCGGAAACCTACCGGACCGGCCTAACAGCGAGGCCAACGCCGTCAGTGCGGACGGGACCGTGGTGGGCGGAACCAGCGCGTTTCTGGATCTGTTCGACGCGTTCCAATGGACGATGGCGACCGGCATCACCAAGCTGGCTGTCACGTCGACCGATCCGCCGCCCGAAGCCGTCACCGGCATCTCTGCTGACGGCACCGTCCTAGTCGGTCTAGCAAACTTCCAGTACAACGATCCGGTCGCGTTTCGCTGGACGGCCGCGGGTGGCTTGCAGCAACTCGGCTTTCTGAGCGGCGCTACAGGAGCCAGTGTTGCCACCTCGGTATCCGCGGACGGCGGCGTCATCACCGGTGAAAGCACCATGAGTACGACGACGGTCGCGTTTCGATGGACGAGCGCCGGCGGCATGGTTGCGCTGCCACTGGCAACCGGCACGGTCGGAGCCGAGGGGTTCGCCATTTCGCCCGACGGAACGGTGATCGTCGGCAGCAGCGCGATCACCTTGTCGCCGCCAATACCGTTCAAGGCGAGCCTGTGGAGCAGCACCGGCAGCGCCGCCCTGCTCGGCGACCTGCCGGGCGGCGAGCAGACGAGCGTCGCGCGTGCGGTGTCCCAAAACGGCGCGGTCGTGGTTGGACAGGTCAATCTCATCAGCGCGTTCGAACACGTAGCCTTCATTTGGGACGCCACGCACGGGATGCGCCCTCTGCAGAACGTGCTGACGGATGCGGGCTTGGAAAGCGAGCTGGCGGGCTGGACGCTGGAGAACGCGGGCGGCATTTCGGCCGACGGGCAGGTCATTGTGGGCAGCGGTCAAAGCCCGGCGGGGCGCGAAGAGGCCTTTGTCGCGACGCTGCCGTAGGTCGGGCACACGGTCGAGAGGGGTCAACTATGCGGACGGTGGCTAGGCGATTGATCGTCGCCCTTGGGCTGGTGGCAGCGCTAACGATCATTGACAGACGCGCGGCGTGGGCGGACCGTGTCGTAGTCGTTCCCGAGACGCAGGCAACCGTTGAAGGCAATTCCGAAAACGCGTTCCCATTCAACTGCAGTCTCTTGGCCCTAGCGAGCCAGCGCTACCAGCAGGTGTATCTCGGCTCCGAAGTTGGCAGCGGCAGCATTACGCGGATCGCCTTTCGCCCCGATTCGCTCATTCCAAGCGCGTTCGCACCAACGACGATTCCCGGTGTTACCATTACACTCTCTTCCACTACCGCGGCTCCCGATTCGCTGAGCGCGATCTTTGCTGCAAACGTCGGCGCCGACGTCACCACCGTTTTCAGCGGCAGCCTCACATTGTCGAGCGCCGATGTTGGCGGCCCGCCGCGCCACTTCGATATCGTGATCCCGCTCGGCGCCCCCTTCCGGTTCGATGCAACGACCGGCAGGAACCTGTTGCTCGACGTGACGATTCCGACGTGCGCCGCCACCGCGCGATTCGACGCGCAGAACACCGCCGGCGATCCGGTCTCGCGCGCGACAACCATCGCCAGCGGCGCCGGAAGCGGCACCGCCGATCTCGTCGATACGGTAGGACTCGTTACGCAGTTTACGCTCGCTGTCCCTACGGCCGCGCCAACCATCGGACCCATCGGTCTGCTGGCGTGCGCCGTGATCCTCGTGAGCGTCGGGCTGTGGAGCATACGGCGTTACGCTTAGCCACAATCCACCACGGCGGAGCGCCGACGTGGTCCGGTCCCGGTCAACAGTCGCGGCTCAGTGTGCCGTCATCAGCAGCGGTAGCTGTAAGAGGAAGCTGAAGTTGGCGTCCTGACCCAGCGCGTCGGTGGCAAAGGTGTGGCACACGAGACATGACGCGTCGTTTTGGATGTACGTCTCGAGCGTCGTGTTCGAGAGGAAGCGCGGGACGTTGCTGTTTTGCGTCCTGGTATCCTTGATGCCCCTCTGCCCAAAATGTGTCGGAGGCGGGGTCGAACCTCGACGGCAGGTACGGTCTTGCTGGCCTCCCAACGGCCGACGGTGCTCGGGTCGACCCCCAGCGCCTTTGCCAGCCGTTTCTTGGAGAACCCTTTGGCTTTCCGGGCGACGGCCAGCCAAACAGCGAAGGAAGCCGGCGGTTCGTATGGGCGTAACCCAAAAAATCGATGATCCGGGGGATGAGATAGGGCTTCGGTTCGGTCTGGTTATTCTCCCACTGCCATATGCTAGCTTCCGAGACGCCCAACTTTTCGGCAGCCTCCCGTTGGAGGAGCCCCAACTCCACCCGCTTCCTCCGGAGGTGATCGCCGATGGATCTCGGCTCCCTCGGATATGACGGACTCACGGGTTTTCGGGCACTTAGGCGGATTGGCAAAAGGGCAACGCAGGAATGTCCCTGCGGATTTCATGGTGACCCGACCAAGGAGTGCACTTGCTCCGCCCTGCAGATACAGCGCTACCGCGCCAAGATTTCGGGGCCGTTGCTCGACCGCATCGACATTCAGGCCGAGGTGCCGGCGGTACGTTACAAAGAGCTGGCCGACCAGAGCACGGGCGAATCCTCAACCGCCATTCGCGCGCGCGTCGACGCCGCCCGCGACCTCCAGCTCGCGCGCTTCCGCGGCCGCAAGATTTTCTGCAACGCGCAGATGGGGGCGCGCGACATCAAGAAATTCTGCGCCACCGAGCCGACAGCGGAGCAACTGCTGGAACGCGCCATGGCCAAGCTCGGCCTGAGTGCCCGCGCCTACACCCGCATCCTCAAAGTCGCGCGGACGATTGCCGATCTCGACGGCGCGCCGGCCATGCTGTCGGCAGCGCACGTTGCGGAAGCGATTCAGTACCGGAGTTTAGATCGATCGTTTCATTGACGACGATGCGATTGCCGAACTTCCACGTCACAGGTGAGGGTCGGCTGGAGGGCAAGTGAATTGGTAATGAGGCACGCGCGCTCGCTCTTCTCCAGCAATCGCTTCGCCTTCTCTGCGTCGCTGGCCGCCGGCAGTGCCACCTGTGCATGCAGGGCGAGGCCGGTGAACCGTGTCACTCCGTCGACCCGATCCAGCGTGCCCTCCCCGCTGCAGGTCAATTGTTCCCATGGCAGCTTTGACGCTGCGGCAATGGCGCGAAACGTCAGCACGAAGCAGTTGACTGCCGCCGCCACCAACAACGTCTCAGGTGACCACAGGTCGCCGGGGCCACCGAATTCGGCCGGTGCGGCCGTGACGATCGCCGGCAAGTCGGTCGCCGACAGCGTTACGGTTCCGGTGGCCGCGCCGGCGGCCTGTACACGATAGTGATGCGGGAATGGTTCCATTGCTCAATCCTCCTGAACTGTCCACCGAGGCGTTCCGGCCGTTCGAATCCCTCACACGGTGCCGAAGCGGCGCGGGATGAGGGTCATACGTCGTAAGAGCCGGTTTCTCACAAAAGGGTTCGCGGGCGCCGTCGAGATCGCCGGCTGTGACCACGACGTCAGCACCCGAGCTCGGCTATCAGAAGTCCGCCGCAAGCTTGCCCGAACGGATTCCTGTACCGATGACGAAGACTAGCATATCGTCGCGACATGCGTGATCGACCGACTTGCTTCCGGAAACTGGCTTCCGCCCCCTGTCTGCAGATCCACCCAGCCGTGCGATTGCCGCCCCTCCCTTGCAACATGCCGATCTGAGTGAGATCAAAGGAGTGGGAGTTGAGCACAACTCGGAATTGCTGCCCGCCGCCGAGAACGCGTGCGGAGAGGGAGAGGATGCATTCAATGCATGTGAACGTCGAAGACGTAGTCCGTGAGCGGTATACGCAGGGCGCACGCAAGCGTGAAGACATCCTCTGCTGTCCCACGAGCTACGAGGCTCAATACCTGAACGTGTTGCCGCAGGAGATCATCGAACGCGACTACGGCTGCGGCGATCCGTCGGCGTACGTGCACGCGGGCGAAGCAGTTCTCGATCTCGGCTCGGGAGCCGGCAAAATCTGTTACATCACCGCGCAGATTGTCGGTCCGTCTGGCCGGGTCATCGGCATCGACATGAACGACGAGATGCTCGCCCTGGCGCGACGCTATCAACCGGATATTGCGTCGCGGCTGGGGTACGACAACGTCAGTTTTCGCCGGGGCAAGATTCAGGACCTGCGTACGGACCCAGACGCTGTGGACGCATACCTGCGGGGACACCCCGTCGCGTCAGCGGCCGATCTCGCCCAGCTCGAATGTTTTCTTGCTGAACAGCGACGCGAGCGACCGTTGGTGGCGGACCAGTCGGTCGATGTCGTGGTATCCAACTGCGTGCTGAACCTGGTGCGCGACGACGACAAGCAGGTGCTGTTCGCCGAGATCTTTCGCGTCTTGCGGCGCGGCGGACGCGCAGTGATCTCCGACATCGTTTCTGACGAGCCCGTTCCCGACAGCTTGAAACAGGATCCGAAGCTGTGGTCCGGCTGCATCGCCGGGGCGTTTCAAGAGAGCGCATTCCTCGATGCGTTCGCGGCGGCTGGCTTCTACGGCATCGAACTGCTCAAGCGTGACGCACTTCCCTGGCGGACGATTGACGGCATCGAGTTCCGCGCCGTTACGGTATCGGCGTGGAAAGGAAAAGCCGGAGCCTGCTGGGATCACAATCAGGCGGTCATTTACCGCGGCCCGTGGAGCGAGGTGCGCGACGACGACGGCCATACCCTGCGCCGCGGGATGCCGATGGCCGTGTGCGAGAAGACCTTTCGTCTGTACACACAGGAACCGTACGCACGCGACATCGTGCCGGTCGAACCCCGTGTCGCCGTGACTGCGGACACCGCCAAGCCGTTTGATTGCGCCCGGGATGCGACACGGCATCCGCGCGAGACCAAGGGTCGCGATTATCAGGTGACGACGGAAGCAACCGCTGCGTGTTGCGGTAACAACGGCAGTTGCGGCTGAAGGCCACTCCGCCAACGCCGGCTGCAGGCCCTAGACAGACGGCACCCTGAGCCCCGAGGCTCGTGCCAATGCTGCTTGGCGCCGGTCGAAGGTGAGGAGCGATGTCGACCCGAGCACCAGGGCGCTCGCGACGTGCAAGATGTCGAGGCTGCGGGTTCCGAGTTTCTCCGAGTGTACAGCACTGAGGCGCTCGGCTTCGGTCATGACTTCTGCCAGGGCGGGCGCTGCAACCGCGAGCACGCCTGACGCGAGGTCGGCCAGCATCATGTTCAACGAGGCCTCGCGCTGGGCCACCGTGATCTCGCGTCGAAATACGCGCAGCCGCAGCGCATTACGCAGCTCGAGTTGGTGCAGCCAGGTGAACGGAAATGGCAGCGTCTGCCGGCGCATGCGCACCACCACGCGCCGCGTGTGCGCGTCGGGCGCGTACAGGGAACACAGGAAACCGGTGTCGGCGTAGTCGCTCACGTATCGCCGCGGGAGTCGGAGACGACTTCGGTACCGGTGACCGGCAGCACAACGGATCCGTACACGCTTCGTAACCGCTCGACGAAATCGGGTTTCGCGCTGCGCCGCGCGCGTCTAGGCGGCGAGAGAATCGCCACCGGGTGGTTGCGACGCCGCACCTCTACACTCTCGCCC
This sequence comes from Binatia bacterium, assembly GCA_044450645.1. GTDB lineage: Bacteria > Desulfobacterota > Binatia > HRBIN30 > HRBIN30 > JAGDMS01. The sequence continues at coordinate 64,802 of JBIOJG010000002.1, read as the reverse complement.
GCGGCCACCCAGCCCAGCACCGTGGACGTATCGTGCTTCAGTTCACGAATCGTGGTGATCTTCATATGTAACACAATAATGTGGCACATTGCGCGAATCAAGTCGGTGGCCTACTCCGTTGCATTGCGCGCGATCTCGCGCACGCGCTGAGACAACCCCCGGCGCCGCTCCAATGCCCGTCCAACTTTGCCCCCTTTCTTCCTCAGCACCGCCGTCCGCGCAATCGCCTTGCTGACCGCATGCGGACCCACCCCGAACTGTCGCCCGATCTCCCGCTGCCCGAGCCCGCAGACTTCCCAGGCCAGCGCCATCGCCACCGGGCGCGCCCACCCGCCTCGGTCTCCCCGCGGCTGCAAGATCGTCGCCCGCTCCACCTTCGCCGCCCGACACACCTGCGCGATCACCACCGAGGGCGCAGGCCGCGGCCGCAACGACTTGATGCCCGCGATATCCTCAGGCGCACGCTTCCCCGCAAGCCGCCGCTTCATCCGCCCCACCCACGCCCGTTCTCCCAGCAGGACCTGGCCTTCCACCAACCTCCATGGCTTCTCTGCTTTGGTGGCCGCTCCGTCAGCCAAGAACTCGGCATACCGACGCCTCGCCACCGCCCGCCGTCGCCCGAAGTGCGCGAGCACGTCCCCAACGGTCAGGAATTCTGGCACAGGTGCCTTGCCCACGTAGGCCGCTGCGCTGCTCCACGCAAACCCCCACGCCCGGCTCACTTCGCCGACTCGCACCGGGTTGAGATGAATGTAGCGGCTGAGCTCCCGCAGGTAGGAGTCCTTTTCGACTAGGATGGCCTTGTAGCGGCCCTGGAAGAGGTGGCCGCTGCGGCGATGGCAGCGGTTGAAGTCCTGGGTGTAGGAGCCGATGAGCTGCCCCATCGCCCGGGAGAGGTTGGCCTCGGGCGTCTCCACCAGCAGGTGAAAATGGTTGCGCATCAGTACAAACGCGTGCACGCGCAGGCGATGGGTGTTGACAACCGTCGAGAGCCGATCGAGGAAGCGCGTCCGGTCGCGATCGTCTCGGTAGACGGGCTTTCGTTCGTTGCCCAGCGCGGTGACGTGGTAGAGGGCGCCCGCAAACCCGATCCGCAGTGGCCGAGCCATGGGAAGCATCTCTCTACGTTGTCTTATTTCTCATTTCAAGGGCTGACCCCGAGGGTTCTTGTGGTGAACCGACCAAGGAGTGCACCTGCTCCGCCCTGCAGATACAGCGCTACCGCGCCAAGATTTCGGGGCCGTTGCTCGACCGCATCGACATTCAGGCCGAGGTGCCGGCGGTACGTTACAAAGAGCTGGCCGACCAGGGCACCGGCGAATCCTCAACCGCCATTCGCGCGCGCGTCGACGCCGCCCGCGACCTCCAGCTCGCGCGCTTCCGCGGCCGCAAGATTTTCTGCAACGCGCAGATGGGGGCGCGCGACATCAAGAAATTCTGCGCCACCGAGCCGGCGGCGGAGCAGTTGTTGGAACGCGCCATGGCCAAGCTGGGTCTGAGCGCCCGCGCCTACACCCGCATCCTCAAGGTGGCCCGCACCATCGCCGACCTCGACGGTGCCCCGGCCACGCTGTCGGCATCGCACGTGGCGGAGGCGATTCAGTATCGCAGCCTGGACCGGTCATTCCACTGAGGTCGTGAATCGTGCTACCTTCTGTCCACATCGTACCATCAGCAGCGCGCTTCCGACCCACGTTGTCCTTGACGCGCGGCGCGTCGACGGGCGTCGACTAGCGCGACCTGGTCTTGGCTGGGGGATCTACCACTGCGCCTAGGGGAAAATGCCATCTTGCGCTCTGCCCATTCGTCCGGCAGGCATAATCATCGACTATCTGCGGGCTCTGATGTTGACGCTACCACCCGGTAGGCCACCTGGGGTCTAACCAACCTCCACGACCACGCACACCCGCGTGTGAACAGACGAGGTATCTCATGAACAGACGGGCGAAGTGGCGGACCTTGCTGTTGCCGTTGGCAGTCACCGGATTCCTCGCAGGAGCGACCACCGGTGCTCTGGCGACCGGCGGCGGCAGGCCCAGTCTCGACGACAACCGCGACACCAAGGTGATCAACGGCTGCTATCAGAAACAGAACGGTCAGCTGCGGATCCTGCTGGCAGGCCAGCAGTGCGGTCCCAGCGAGATGGCCATCTCGTGGAACATTCAGGGGCCGCCGGGTCCTCCGGGCATGAACAACGTCGAGCGCGTCGAGTTCTCCAGCGCGAAAAATACCGAGATGCGCAAGAATGCGTTCGCGAAATGCCCGGAAGGTACACACGTCGTCGGCGGTGGCGCTCAGGTCTTCATCAGCGGACAGGGCATGGTCGTTGGCCCGATCGCACTGAAGAAGAGCTTCCCGAGCGAACACATGGATGGCTGGGCAGCGACAGCCGAGGCGATGGCCCAAACCGAGGAGAGCTGGTTCGTCAGCGCCTACGCTCTTTGCGCCAAGATGGCGTCTAGTGGGTCGAACTAGGCAGGTGAAAACCATTTGAAGGCATCGGAGCGGGGCTTGGCGGCTCTTGCAACCCGCGTTGCAAACGATCGGGCAAAAACAGAGACTGCGGTCTTGTTCTTGCGTTGAACGCCAGGCCGACACCCAGGCCGACAACCAGGCCGTTCTTTACTAACGACACGCCAAGTCCCGCTTCCGAATTGGCCCAACGCCGGCTCGCGACCACCGCCGACCCGAGATGAACCTGCACGCCTGCCTGAGTGATCATCGTCGCTATCGGCAACAGCTCGAGAAGCTGCACGAGAAATATCTGCGAACCGGTCGGCTGTACGAACTGCAACAGTCCGAGGTCTCTCTCGCCAGCTTTGTTCTGAACCGCGCGCGGGTAGCCCGGCTCATCGCACGCAGTGTGGCCCGTGGAGAATATCGGCTCGAGCCGGCACGCATTCGCACGATCACGGCCAACGGAAAGCAGCGGGTGGTGTTCGCCTACCGGTTGAGCGATCTGCTCGTGCACGGAGTGGTGGCGGAAATCATTAACGAAGCGCTTACGCCGTCGCTTTCCAATCGGCTCTACTCCTATCGGAAAGCCCGGTCGTGGTGGACAGCTACTTCCGCGTTGGCGTCATACATCCGTGCTCATCGCTGGCGTGAGCCGGACGTGCGACGCAGAGGGCTCCATGTCCTTCGTCGCGACATCGATTCGTACACCGACTCGATTCCGGTCGGCGACCCCTCGCCGGTCTGGGGCATGCTGCGGAATCTCTGCAGCGCTTCTGCCGACAGCCACTCCCTCTCGCCGGCCGACTGGCGGCTCATTGAGAGCGTCGTTCGACCCGAAGCGTTCGTCACGCCAGGCGAGATCTTCACCCAATACCGCGGGGTGCCGACGGGCCAACCCATTTCGTGTGTCCTGTTCAATCTCTATCTGTCGCCGCTGGATGCGGAGCTGGACCAGATCCCTGGCGCCTTCTACGCGCGCTACTGTGACGACGTCATCTTCGCCCACCCCGATGCCAATGTCGCCCGGGCGGTCGACGGCCGCATCCGTGAGATCCTTGCTCCGCTGTCGCTGACGCTCAACGAAAGCAAGAGCCGCAACCTGTATGTGACCGGCGCTGGCCGGTGTTCCGCCGAATGGCCGGAAGCGAAGGGCACGACGGTGGTCCCGTTTCTGGGGTGTCTGATTTCGGCGCAGGGAACCGTTTCGTTGAGCCGCGAGAAGCGCCGCCGTCTCCTGACTGACCTCCGGCACCGTGCGCTGCGGACCGCTCAAGCCGTGAAGAGCCCGAGCCTGGAATCGACTGGCCGCGTCGTGTGTGCGGTGATCAATCGAGCCCTCTCCCCTCGACTGGAGTTCTCCCAACAACGCTCGGCGGCTCTGCTGCGCAGGGTGGTGACGGATCGCGGTTCCCTCAAGCAACTGGATTACGGCATCGCGCGGATTGTTCTTGAGGCAGTCACCGGCCAGCTCGGACCGCGCGCGTTCCGGCACGTATCCTACCGGAAGATGCGCGAGGAGTGGCGCCTGCTCTCTCTGCTCCACGCACGAAACAAATGGACGCGCGCGCGACAGCCCCCGGCCGGAGCGGTCGCCAGAGCACCCGGATGACTCTGCCGGGCCGTGTGGCGGCTGGCGACGATTTCACCTCGCCCGTGGGCACCCCACCGGAGCCGCGCCAGGCCGGCCTGGACGCCTGGTTGCGACGTCAGGTTCGCCGCCAACAACGGGTCGTGACACTCGAGGACGCGCTGCTGGGCAACCGGGAACGTGCCTACGCGGTGTATCGGTTGCGATTCTTCGTTCTCCGCTGCCTGTCTTCAGCGGCGCTTCACATTCTCAGGCTCAGCGTCCTGCGCGTTGTCTTCCCACACCAGCCCTTTTTTCTCGCCACCCTCGTGCTCTATGCAGTGGCCAGCCTCGTGGGGAGCTTCTGGTGGGGTGCGCTCGAAGTCCTGCGCGGTCGCGTGCGACGCTTGGCGCGTGACGCTCAGGGGCGTCACATCCCAGGCGAGATCGGCCGGTGGCTGGTCACCGCGGTGTTCCTGGCGGTCCTCAGTTTGCTGTTCCCTGCGAGTTGGGTCACGTGGCAACTCGTGGGCCACGGTCGGGCCTTCAATGTGCTCCAGCTCTACGTCCTAGTGATTGGCATTCGGCTCGGGCTGGACCTAGTGACCCTGACGTTTCATTCGGGCATCTATGCCGTCAGACGGGTGTACCGGCCGCTGCCGGTGATGATGACCGTTGAACTCGTTGGCTTTGTGCTGGTCTTGGCACTGTGGCGGTGGCTGGGGCCATGGAGTTTCCCGATCGCCATGCTCTCGAGTGGGGTGCTGAGCACGATGTTTCTGGTTCATTACAGTGCTCGCCTGTATCGACTGTTCGGGTGGTTTCCACTGCGACTCGAAAGGCCAGCGAAGTCCCATCTCCCTCACTGGAGGACTGTCTGGGAATCCCTGGCTGCCGGGGCAGCCTATGCCTTGATGAAGATGGATGCCTTTCTGATGCTCGCGGTGTTCCGCTGGCATACCGATGCGACACACGACGTGAGCCTGTTCATGCTCTTCGTCAGCGTCGGGCCGGCAGTTCAAGCGGGTTTCGACTGGGCGCAGCTGTTGTACTTCGACCTGAAGCGGTTGAACGCCAGGTGCGTGGCGGAGCTGCGGCGGCGCTACGAAAAGTTCGCCTTTCGCCTCGCGTGGCTGGTGGGGATTGTCCTGTGGGGTCTGGCGTGCCTGCTCGCTGCGGTGATCACGCGCCGGAACCTCGGCGACCTGTATTGGTTCCTGGGGCCGTTTCTTGTCGCCCGTTCGCTCTTGGCCCAGGCCCAGATACGGGCGTTCTCCAAGCAACGCTATGGTGTCCTCTTGAGCAGCGGTGCTCTGCTCTTGGCCATCATCCTTGTTCTGCAAGCTGGATCGCCCACGGAGCGAACCAAACTCCTCGGGGTGGCAGCTGCGAGCTTGCTCATCACCTGGCTGCTGGAAGTCATGCTGCAACGCGGTCAGGACGAGAGCAGCGACACGAGTGTGTTGCCCGTTGCCGAATGGCTGGAACGTTTCAGTCAAGTTCGGGAGCCGGTTCGCGTCCGATCTTTGCGATTCTCAAGCAGCGCGGAACCACTGCTCGGGCGCACCAGGAGCATCAAAGAGTGGGTGGTGGAGAATCGTTGGCGGCACCGGCGCATGGCGCAACGAGTGGGCAAACAGCTGCGCGGCGGCGGGGCGGTAACCGTGGTCTACCCGGGTCAGGTGACGTGGTACGAAACGACCCGCGTCGCGCCGCCCATCAACGTGCAGACACTCCTGAGTTGGGGTGGAGGCCTGGTCGATTCAATTGCCGGCTCGCCCTTCGAAGGCAACGGCCTGGCAGCGCTGCATCTTGCACAGCAGACGGGCGTGGTTGGAGGCCTCCTCGGCCGCACGAGGTGCCGGCCAGAGGCTGCGCTTCAAGTCGACCAGGTGCGATTCGCTTTTCGGAAGATGGTGCCCGAGGGAACGATCTATTGCTCCGACCGCCCCATACCACCGCTGCTCCGCACCGCCGCGTGGAAGGACAGGCGCTTTATTTTTCTCGAAGCGGTCCACTTCGCCAAGCACTTCCACGCAAGCACCCGGCGCTGTCGTTTCGACGTGACCAGCTTCAGCTCCAGGGGCGAGCTGAGACTGATCTTCGTCGTCGACCGAACGTGCGACCGGCGGCGGCGTACCCGCTGGCGGCAGTTCATCACCAGGACGAGTGTCGCGGCTGCATTCACGGACCCGGGCTGGAGTCCCACGGCTGGCGCTCCGTGACAGAGCCACGCGGATCGCGCTCATATGGCCACCGTATCGCCACACCGATCAAGCACGCGCCCAGGAAGTACTTGATATGCTGAGGGTCAGCTCGCCTATAACTAATAAGCATACACCTCGCCCAGGACACATCACACTCCGGCCGAGCGGACTTTCTCCACCTCCACTCTGGTTCCCCTATCGGTGCATCCGGGCTGTCCCATCATCACCATGGGTTGCAGGTGGAAATACCCGCCGGCCAGCTGTATCGGGTTCAACGGACTTGGGGTGAGTACTTGGTCGGAGTTCCCATTCTCGAACTGAAACGGCTCCCAGGCATGGTAGACAACGACCTGGCCGGGCTTCAGCGCGGTGGAGAGCATGGTGTGAATTTGAAACTCACCGACGTCGTTGTAGACGCGCACCACATCGCCATCACCGATCCCACGCTGGTTGGCGTCGCCGGTGCTGATGAACATCACCGGCCCCCCTCTCTGCAATCGCAAGAGTGCCTTGTGGTCACGCCACGCCGCGTGGATCGACCACCGGTTGTGTCCGCTCGTCATCCGTAACGGGTAGTTGCCCCCAATCGGCGGATCATCCTTGTGCACGGGCAGCACCTCTCCCATCTCCTGGAAGAAGGGGTGATCGATGTAGAATTGCAGGCGCCTGGTCAGCGTGGGCCAGGGCACCTTGTCCTGTACATGCCAACTGTTGGCCACGATGGTCTCGTGCGGTTCGATATCCGCAGCGTTGCCGATACAGACCGGCCCCAGACCCACCCCGGTAAAACGCTCAAAGCCCTTTTCCTTCAGTTCCTGCCAGCTCTTGCGATTCAAGTTCGTGGACACCGCCAATATCTCCTGGAGCATATCCTCCGCGTTGTCCTCCGTGAAACGTCCCTGGAAGGTGAAGTCGTCGTAGCATTGGTCCAAGCGCCGTTCCTCGCCGTGGCGATCACGATAGGTGCTGATGCCGCGTGCTCTAGCCACTGCCTGAATCTTCTTCAGCAAGAGACAGTGAAACTGCCAATCGGTCTTCGACTCACGCACGGGCTTGACGGCCTCAGTAGTCGCGTGGCTGAACGGCGCGAGCGCGTTGCCCCAGGTGATATCATCCTTCTCATAATAGCCCGCCGCCGGCAGCACATAGTCGCTGTAGCGGGCCGTGTTGCTCATACGCAGCTCCAACGTGACCAACAGGTCTAGTTTGGGCAGCATGTATTCTATCATCTTGTGGTAACCGCGGACGCGGCGGAACGTATTGCCGCCGACACTGAACAAGATGCGGGGGGCTGTTTTCGGAACGAACTGCCACCCTTTCTTCACCGCCTCCTGGAGATAGTCATCAAACTCGCGCTTGAGATGAGGGTCCCAGCGCTTGGCATCGCCATAGAGCTCCTTCAGGCCACCGTGTTGGTAATGAAACAGCGACGTGCTCACGATATTGCCGCGGGCATAATCCTCGCGAGCGAAATGATACACCATCATTTCGGTGGAATAGCCGGCCATCTTCAGTCGGAGCATCTCGGTCGCGTGCTGCGCCGCGAGGAGGCCGATACCGATCTTGGGGGTGTACTTGCCACTGGCAACGGTGAGCGGATCGGCGCCCGACACAGTGAGCATGGGGACGGCCGAGTAACTCGCACCCCGCCGGCCGAAGTGGCCGGTCAGGGCGAATACGAGCAGGATACTGCGCTCCATTTCCAGGCCATGGTAGTGTTTCGAGAGGCCGGTCTGACAGACATTGGAGCACGCCCTGGCATTGGCGATTCGCCTTGCCAACCTCCGCACGTTGGCGGCGTGAATGCTGGTTATCGGCTCGGTCTGCTCCGGGGTGTAGGCTTTGAGCTGCTCCTTGAGTCGCTCAAAAACAGTCGTGACCTTCACCGTACCGTTGGGGGTTCTGACATCGAACACTCCCTCCAGTGCCGGCTTGATGTCATGCAGCTCCAAACTGCGCTTGGGTGCCTCAACGACCGTGTTCTTGACGGTATCGAAGACATAGAACACATCGTCGGCGCCCCTTGAGCTCAGATCACTCCCGCGCAAGAACCGCTCGGTGTCGAGGCGCACCAGGAGCGGCATGTCGGTCTGTTCAGCCATGAACTCGGGCTTGTAGAGTTTCTCCTCGACGATGACCTGCGCCATCGAAAGTGCCAGAGCGGCATCGGTGCCGATATTGACCGATACCCATTCGTCGGCATGGATTGCGGAGGGGCTGAAGTCGGGCGCAACGGTAACAATGTAGGCGCCCTTGTAACGTGCCTCCCAAATGAAGTGTGCATTGGGAATATGCGTGTAGATCGGGTTGCCACCCCAGATCAGGATCACATCACTGTAGAGGAGATCGTCCATTGAACTGGTGAAGATGATCTTGCCCGTCGTCGTGGTCACGCCGGGCGCATGATCGCCCATTTCACATGTGTTTTCGAAGATTGGGGTGTCGAGCAGATAGCCGGTACGGGTGAGACCGAGGCTATGACAGCCGTTGCTCGAGGCTGAGCCGAGGTCCCAGTAGATCGAGCCGGGACCATCCTGCTCGGAGATCATGGCATCGATGAACTTGTCGGCAATCTCAGTGAGCGCTTCGTCCCAGCTGATCCGCTTCCATTTGCCTTCACCCCGCTTGCCGACCCGTTTCAACGGCACGGTGAGACGGGATTGATCGTACATGCGGTCGCTATAGCAAGCCCCTTTTTGGCAGCCGCGGGGATTGAAGTCAGGGAGATCAGGATTGGTTTGTTCGTAGATGGCGAGCTGCTCCTCGCGCCAGACAACGCCATCCTTGACGTAGACATTCCAGGCGCAGCGTTGAAAGCCGCAGTTGGAATGATGGGTGCCTTTAACGACGCGATCCCAGGTCCACTGCTTCCGGTACAGATCTTCAAAGCCACGGTAGCTGACGTCACCGAGCCCGTCGAAGATCGGCGGTTGAGCGCTCTCGGCTACACCGCTGAAGCGGAGGTTGAGGAGTGTCAAGGCTACGGCACCGCCGGTCGCCTGAAGAAAGCCTCTTCGGGTCAGTGTTCCATTCACGAAACCCTCCCCTTTGGAGTTGGACCGTCTTGGAGAGCCTGACGTAGGCAGCGCAGCGTGGTCTCGGCGGCGGCGTCTGGACATAATGATTTCAGCCTAGACCGCTCGACGCGGCTCCAACACCGCAATGGGGAATGTGCGCACGCTGGTCTCTTGAACCGTTTTCCAAGTGGGGAACAGTTCCGTCACCATCGGCCAGTACCGCTGGCGCTCTTCCGCAGTGGCAATATGGGCATGCATCCGCGTCTCTTGGCCTTTGATCTTCACCTTCACTTCGGGGTGGGCATTGATATTCGCTACCCACGCGGGGTTCTTCGTATTCCCCCCATTTGAAGCCACCAAAATGATCTTCCCTTGATGGTGCAGATAGAATAGCGGCGTCACGCGCTCTAATTTCGACTTAGCTCCGACAGTGGTCAGCGACAGGACCGGTACGCCAAGGAAGCTATTGCCCAGGCACCCATTGGATATCATCAGCAAGAAGCGATTGGCGGGCGTGATGATGTGTTTGAGCAGAGTGGTCACATGCACACGCAGTCGCTTCAGCGCACCGATCTTTCCCGATCTCGCGCCGGTCATTAGTATTGTCTCCACTCGCAGTCCATGCGCGACTGCGCTCCCGCTTGTCGAGTTCCGCATCTTGCTCCGACGAGCAGTGTGCCTTCCCGCTACCGCGAGCGACCAGCGGCATGCATTGCCGCGAGATACCCAAACGTCATTGCCGGTCCGAGCGTCGACCCGCCGCCCGGATACGTGTTCCCCATCACCGATGCCGTTGTGTTTCCCGCCGCGTACAATCCGTCGATGACGCGGCCGTCCTCTCGCAACACCTGCGCCCATTCATTGGTCACCAGCCCACCCTTGGTTCCCAGATCGCCCGGGTACACGTTGACCGAATAGAACGGCGACTGTGCAATCGGCGCAAGGCAGGGGTTGGGCTTGACGCTCGGGTCGCCATAGGAGCGGTCAAACGCGCTGTCGCCGCGATGGAAATCCAGATCCCTGCCGGTGCGGGCGAACTCGTTGAATCGCTCGACTGTTTTCGCCAAACCGCCCGGATCGATGCCTGATTTGACCGCCAACTCTCTCAGGGTCGCCGCCTTCCTGATGTATCCGTTCTCGATGAGCGCCTTCGGCGTGTATGCCGGCGGCAGCAGACCGAGCAAGTAATTGCTCCTGAAGCGATGGTCTATGACGAGATGTGCTGGGATTGTGACGCCGCCCTTACCGTTGTTCTCATAGATGCTGTGACCTATATCGATATAGGACGTGGCCTCGTTGACGAATCGCTTGCCCGCCGAATTGACGATGATGCTTCCGGGATAGGAACGCTCCATCAGCATGAACACCGGCGCTTCGCCGGGCTTGACCAACGTCGCCCCCCACCACGCGTCGTCCATGAGATCCACTGCGGCTCCGATCATCATCGCCGCACGTATGACTTCGCCCGTGTCGCCCTTCGCAGCGGATGTCCAATCGGTGCTCGCCGGTTTCGGCAGGAACCGGTCCCGCATCGCAGCGTTGTGAGCGAACCCGCCGGCCGCCAGCACCACGCCCTTTCTGGCTCGAGTTGCGATTACTCTGCCCTCTTTTTCCGCCAGGACGCCGGTCACACAGGCGCCGTCCATCACAAGCTCGCGCAACCCCGCCTGGAGCCACATCGGCACGGCGTGTTCGTGCAGGGAACGAAGGAGGCTGGCCGCAAGTGCCCTGCCCATGCCGACGTACCGGCGCCCGAAGACGCGGCCGAGAGCGGCTCTCAGCCCGACTCTTGCCGCAGTGAGAAGAAATGCCGGATTCGTCTTGCAGAGAAGAAATCGTTTGAATTCCTGAAGGGTCACCGGAATCGATTTTGCCGCTTCGTGTTTGTAGTCGCGGAGGCTGGCGAATTGGCGCCCGAGTTTTCGTCCGGCGAACAGCGGAACGAAAACCGTGCGGCCCGTCGTGACACCCCCCGGGCGCTCGGGATAATAGTCGGGGAAGCCGTCCGCTATGCGGAATTTGAGACTGGCGCGACCGGCCAGGTACTTGAGCATCTGGTGAGCGTTGACGACGAAGGCCTCCTGGTTCTTCCTCGGTGTCCGGTCTCCGACGGTATTTTGCATGTACCGGCACGCATTCTCGAAGGAGTCGGGAATGCCGGCCTGCTCCATCAGGTGGTTGTTCGGTATCCAGATACCGCCGCCCGAGATGGCGGTGGAGCCACCGAAGTGACCGGTCTTTTCCAGCACGAGCGAATCCAGCCCCTCCAGACGCGCCACCAGTGCGGCGGTCATGCCGGCCGCACCGGAGCCCACGACGAGAAGATCCGTTTCCTGGTCCCAGGTTCGCCTGTCATTGAGCATCGTTGGCCCCTCACTACTGGGCGTGACCCCGTTCCGACGTATTCGCAGGTTCCTGAGGTGAAGCCCTCCCCCTGGAGCCCTGCGGTGCGCCGATTGGTCCATGATGATGCGCAGCGGTGATCGACTTGCCAACGTTTGAAAAACCATGGGAAACTGGTAGGGAAAACCCATCAGGAAGATATGAGATGAGGGCAGAACCCGCGGGCGGCGCAAGTATTATTCAGATGAGCACCCAACAACGTCGCAAGGCATCTGGTAGGCGGCGCTCGGTCGCGGTCGAGCCAGCCGCGAGTCGTATGGCGGCGCTCGAAAAGAATGTCACCCAGATCGAGCGGGCACTGGCGCGGGCGCGCAAGGGATCCGAGAAACTCGGGGCTTTCTTCGAGAACGCGCGAGACGTACTGGTGTGCATCGACCAAGACGGCCGGATAACCGATATCAACAACGCGGTGACGGAGGTCTTCGGCTACGCGCCGGAGGAAGTTCTCGGCCGGCTCTACTCCGAGGTGCGGGTGTTCGGGCCCAACACCCTCCAGGGGCTCGTCGAAGGCAGCGTGAGCTCGACACGGGGCGACCGGGTTGAGTTCGAAGCGCGTCGGAAGGACGGCGCCCGGATCTTCGTCGAGGTGACCTACCGGACCTTGCGCAAGGGGGTCCACGGGGCGCGCTTCATCTGCATCGTCCGCGACGTCACGGACCGCAGGGAGATGGAGGAGCGGCTCGAGAACCGGCGCCACCACTTGGAGGAGCTGGTTCGAGAGCGCACGGCGAGCCTCCAGGAGGCCAACGCAGCCCTGAAGGTCCTGCTCAAGAGACGCGAGGACGACAAGAAAGAACTCGAGGAGAACATCCTCTACAACGTCGAGGAGATGATCCTACCGCACCTTGGGAAGCTCCAAACGGGCCGGGTCACCTACGAGCAACGGGCAATTCTTGAGATCGTCGCAGCCAACGTGAAGGATCTCGTCTCGTCCTTCTCGCGCCGGCTTTCCTCGCGCCAGTTCAACTTCACGCCCTCGGAGCTGCGCGTGGCGAACTACATCAAGCACGGCCGCTCAACGAAGGAGATCGCCCAGATGACGAACCTGTCGGTCAACACGGTCCTCTTTCACCGGGCCAGCGTCCGCAGGAAGCTCGGCATCGCGAGGCGGAAGCTCAACCTGCGCTCCCACTTGCAGCTCCTGCCGGACTGAAAGGTCCATCGGGCCGCAGCCCTTATTGAGGCCATCCAGGACGTTCTTAGGTTCAGAGGATCTTGTCCTCGTCTCTCCGAATCGCCGCGAGATGCTCCGATGCTTGAGCCGAGGGCGGGTCTTGAAACGCTTCAGGTTACTTGACTTGTTCTCCTGTCGTTTTATCAGTTGTCAAATAATATCCGGTACCGACAATCCATCCGAAAGGTTCGAATACCTGAACATACCCTCTCTTTGGAAAAGGGGTTGCCTGATTTTCCTTGGGAAACCAATAATTCTCATATCCACCACCAGCTTGCGCCTTTGCGATGAAGTCTTTGATGATGAACTTGCCCTTGTAGTCTTTCGATTCAAGTCGGCTCTTCCCTTCCACATCCTTCTGCCCATACAAAACTACGTTGACACCTTCTGTCGTGTCCGCCCAAAAATACCCATCCTTGCCATACCGGAGCCCGCGAAGAAGGTCGGCGCCAAGCTGCTTTGCCTGCTCAAGCGTCAATTCACCCTTCTGATGTTTTGAAAAGATTGTCTGCAGCATACTGATTGCCGTTTCGACCTCGCTCTTGATCATCAGATCTTGTGCCGATGAGCCTTTTCCTGTTTTTGACTGACAGAAGGCAGGCTGACCGAAAACGATTGTTGCCGACAAAGTCAAAGCCATTGCGACTAAGATTCTTTTCATGTCCCATTCTCCTTCGTAGTAGGAAAGTTGAGGTCTTCCGGCAGGTCGCTGACAGCTGATGGCTTCCTATTCCATGTAGACGCCTGACCCGACGATATAAATATCCTGTCCTGATTGGACCTTCCGCACGTAGGCAAGCTTACGGGCAGGCGTATTATGTCCGGGCTTGTACCAATAGTATTCCACCCAGCCGCTGCCATCCTTCATGGCCGCGGCGATGCACTCCCGGGCCACCTGCTTCCCCTTCAGATCCTTCAGGTCGATGAGGTTCTTCCCTTCCAAGCTTGGCTGGGCGGGATTCACCAACTCGGTGCCATCGGGGGTGTCGACGAACACGTAGGTGTCCATGAAGACAAAGGGACCGGTTTTGTCCCGCAGTTGGCCAAAGGCTTCCTTCCCCCGGTCTGCGATTAGCGTGGCGGCATGATTGACCACATCCTCAATGAAGGCCTTATCCATTTGCATGTTGTAGATACCGCAGCCGATGACATGCTGCGTCCCGGAAGGAAAAGTGACCCGCTTCAAAAAGGTGGACTTCCAGATCGGGAAGATATTCCCCGGCTCGGGGTACACGTAGTGGATCCATCCCTCACCTGACGGGCTGGCACCCACCTCCAGGAGCATCTTGCCGATAGGCCTGCCCAGAACGTCCTTCAGGCCGCTCACATTTTCGCCCTCGCTCGCTGGGTCCGCGGCATGGAGGGTTCTGGTCCCGTCCATCGTCCAGACAAAGAAATAGGTATCGTCCCGGAACCACTTGGACCCTTTCTTTCGAAACTCGGGGTAGGCCTGCTCGCCCTGTTTTTCCAAGACCGCTGCTGCTTCGCGGACAAGCGTCATCAGTTCCGGCGCGGTCATCTTCTTCGCGGCCTGGACCTCTTTGGGGGCATCGGCCAGATAGACACCGCAGCCCACCAACACCAATTTTTCTCCCATCTTCGCTTTACTTACATAGGCCGACTTCTGCGTGGAGACGCTTTCTCCCGGCTTGGGCCACATATAGTCGACCCAGCCCGCACCGCGGGTTTGGACCACCTTGAGCATTTCCCGGATCAGGTGCTTGCCGTGGGTGTCTTTCAGGTCCAGAAGGTCGCGTCCCTCCAGGTTCGGAAAGCCTGGGTTGACGAGGTCGACGCCATCCATGTCGAAGACAAATATATAGGCGTCCTTGGCGATGAAGGGACTTGTCGGATCATGGAAAAGCTGAAAAGCCGCCTCGCCATTCTTCTCGATCTGTCCGACGGCGTCCTTCACCTCATCCACCACAAAGCTCTTTTCCATGCGGTCGTTGTACATGCCGCTACCGACGACGTAGCTCCTGCCTGACGGAGCAGCCACGAGCCGGACGTAGCTGCTTTTCCATCGGGGAAGAATCTCGCCCGGAACAGACCATTGGTAGTGGTACCAGCCTTCCGGTTTGCTGGGGAGCGTCGTGGCGGCACCGATGAGTCCCCGGATGATGGGTTTCCCGTTGATGTCCTTTAGGTCCAGTTCGTTTTTGCCTTCCATCGCCGGATCGGGATGGACCAGCATGTTCCCTTGGGGATCCAGCACAAAGATATACGTCTCTCCCTGCCGCCAGCGGCTGCCGGAGACACGGAAATTGGTAAAGGCCCCTTCCCCTTTGGTGTGGACCAGCTCCGCCGCGTCCTTCACCAGGCCAACGAGTCCGCGAGTCTCCTTGTCCTGGTAACCGTCGGAGGCCCGAGCGCTGCCGCACAAAAGAGAGATGAACACAACAACGAGGAATGGAAACAGGCTGAAGACGAGCCCTCTTTTCATGGGTTCCTCCCTACGGATAGGACAGTGATCCAAATGAAGCGGGGTATGCAGTTGGCGCGACATTCCAAACCCAGAATGCCGCTTGCTGCCCAGAGATGTCGCATCTAGCTATCCCCTTTCCCATTGACGTTGCATTGTGGCACAAAATGGCACCGAAAACGACACTCGCGTAGCCGATCCAAACCTACAGGAATCTAAAGCCGGTCAGCGAGTCGAACGTCTATCGCGGCTCCTTGCGCCTGGACGGTGATGGTTCCCGGGCGGACCTCGTCACTGCGTGGGGCGGGGGAGAGCAAAGTGGAACGTGGCACCTGCGTTGACCTTTCCCTCGGCCCAACTCCGGCCGCCGTGCCGGGTGATGATCCGCCGGACATTGGCCAGTCCAATCCCTGTGCCCTCAAATTCTTCGGCACGGTGTAGACGCTGAAAGACCCCGAAGAGTTTGTCCACATAGCTCAGCCGGCGCGGGAGTCACCAGCGATGCGCGAACTCCTCCGCCCAGCCGATAAGATCGTTGATGCGAATGATCGCCCCGTCGATCCGGACCGTTCCCCTCCAGAGGCCGAACGCGCATACGCCGCCGCTGGCAAGCAACCCGAGGTTGAGGTTGGAGGACTGTACGGCGATGGGATGCAGGATCAGGTCGATCGCATCCGAGTGCGCCGAGCGCACTCGCCACGGTTGCATCGCGGCGCTCGGGTCGTAGTCCCACCTCAGATCTTCCATGATCTTGTACAGGCGCCCGCCGATGCAGATGGCGTTCTCGTTGGCGCCCGTGCCGGTGGTCCACTTGGCGCCCATGTTGACGCCGATGGGGCGACCATCCTGCACGCCGGTGCAGACCGCCCAGTTCCAGAACGAGCGGTATGGCCACAGGCCACGGCCGAAGTCCTGCACCGCGTGGCAGTCGTTCGGATCCATCACGTATCGGCGGCCGCCAACGGTGACCGAGCCCTCGCACGGGCGGGTGTTCTCCTTGCAGTTCAGCTGGAAGCGCGTCGCCGTCCACGGAACGACGACGGTCAAGCTTTCGTGCCCCGGCGGTTTGTACACGCGAAAATCGGCGGAGAGCTTCGTGCCGTTCTTCACCGCTCCGCTGAAGAGGACCTGGATGTCACCGCCATCGTTGACGTTGGCATACTCCATCGACCGGCTGTGGAAGGTCACCGGGCGTTCAACCTGCTCGGGCATCGCGAAGGAATGTGGCCGCGTGAACACCGTGCCCGATACGGTGTCGCCGGTCTCGAAATCCATGAACGACACGGCACAGAAGGCAGCGAAATCGATGTCGGCCAGGGTGACGGAGAAGACGAAGCGCGGGCAAATCCAGTTCCAGAAGTTCCATTTCTTCTTCCGCGGCCAATGTCCGGAGAGATTGGCGCGGAAGATCGGCCGCCGCGCCCAGCCGCGTGCCGCGGGGTTGAGCCGACCGCTGTTATCGCACAGGTCCACCGGCTCGGCGATCTCGCGCTCGGTGTAGGAGGACCGATAGTTGCCCTGCACCATGCGGGGATTCACAATCGGCAGCCAATCGGGCAACTGCTTGCGTGCGGCCATGATTGATCCGGCATCGCGCCGTGGTGACGATAACTTACCATCCCCACGCTGGCCTTGCATCCTTCCTATTCGACAAGCGCCGGAAGCCGAAGAGCGTCCCGTGGGGGCCGTAGGAACGACGTGGGGTGGTTACTTGAGTGTCAAGCGGGAATGGGATTGACTCAGGTCCAAACGTGGTAGAGTTTGCCGCAAGAAAAGAAGCTTGCATGTGGCTTGGGACCGACGAGCGGCCGAGTTGAGGAACGCCAACGATGGATATCGTGCTATTCAATCCAGCACCCCGACGCGGATGGCAGGTGCAGCGGCGCGTCGAGCTTCCGTTGAGCTTGCTTTGCCCGGCGACCCCTCTGGATAGGGAAGGATATCGAATCAAAATTATCGATGAGTTTGCCAACCCACGGTGGAAGCGAGAGCTGCTGGAGGCGCTCGCGGAAAAGCCGATCTGCTTCGGCGTGACGTGCATGACCGGCCCGCAGATCCTGCACGCCTTGGAGGGTTGTCGGATTGTTCGAGAACGATATCCGGACGTTCCCATCGTCTGGGGAGGCGTGCACCCCAGCCTCATGCCGCGGCAGACGCTGGCCCATCCCTATGCGGATATTGTCGTGGCCGGTGAGGGCGAGGCCACCTTCCCCGAGTTGGTCAAAGCCCTGCAATCAGGGACGCCCCTGAGCCGAGTTGCCGGGATCTGGTACAAGGACGGCAGCGGAAACCCGCCGACACCGCACGGTATCGGTCAAGTCGAGTCCTCAGGATTGCGGACCCTCGACGCCGATGGCGGTCAAGTAGCCCACACAGCCCCCGACGCCCGCAGCCGGTTTCACTGGACGGGAGAACGGCCATTCGTGAATCTCGACGACCAACCGCCCCTCGCCTACCATCTCGTCCAGATCGATCACTATCGGCGGCGGCTTTTTGGTATCGACCACTTGAGCTTCAACTCCAGCCGGGGTTGCACATTTCGCTGTAGTTTCTGCTGGGACCCGGTGATGCACAAGCGAAAATGGAGGGCGATGCAGCCGGAGACCGTACTCGATCATCTCAAACGAATCATACGCGACTACAACATCCGCGGGTTCCTCTTCACCGACGATCACTTCTTCATTGATATGGAACGGGCGCACGCCATCCTGGAGGCGATTGTGCGCGCCGGCCTCGACATCTCCATCAGCAAGCTCCAGATTCGGGCCGACACCATCTGTCGGATGGATCGGGAGTTTTTGGATCTGCTGGTGAGGGCCAAAGTCAAGCGCCTTACCGTTGGCGTCGAGTCGGCGAGCCAGCGACTGCTGGATCTCCTCCAGAAGGACTTGACAGTGGAGAATGTCATCGAAGCCAACCGGAAGCTGATCCCCTATCCGATCGTGCCCATCTACCTCTTCATGATGGGACTTCCCACCGAAACCCCCGACGAGTTTGGCCAGAGCGTGCGCCTGGCGGTACAGCTCACCGATGAGAACCCTCGAGCGGTCAAGACGTTCAATATCTACACCCCTTACCCGGGAACGCCTTTGTACGACTCTTGTGTGAAGCATGGGTTGGTTGAGCCACAGCGCCTGGAAACATGGGCCGAATTCAACTTCCGCAACGTTGCCAAACACTCACCCTGGATCCCGGCGGAGACGAAGCGGCTCGTCAGGGCGATGGACTTCCCCCTGATGTTCCTCGGAAAAGGACATTTCGTTACGCCCTATAAGAAAACCAACCCGCTGGTGACGGCGCTGTCCAAGCTCTATTACCCCGTGGCGAGGTATCGCGTGACGCGCCTCGAGGCGCGGTGGCCGATCGAGACGACGCTGGTCAAGGCCCTGGGCGCGTTCGGTCGGCAGGACTAGGAGCCTCGCCTCAATGTTGCCCAATCCTTGCCGGCAGGCGGCCGAACTTCTGAGCCGTTCCATTGAGCGGGTCATGGGGAAGCTGAAATCGATTGCAACCGAACATCTGCCCGCGTCCGTTGTGGCGGGGCTGAGGCGTGTGTCCAAAGCGACCTACAAATTCAGGGGCGGTTACTTCAGAACCATCAGGCTAACCCCCGCGGAGATACGGGACGGGAGCTACAAGCAGTATCTGGCCGGCGGCCCCGATGCGTGGGAGCTCCGGGGAGCTTTTCAACTGTTCTTTCTCAAGCAGATGGGTCTCCAACCGTTTCACAAGTTCCTCGACGTGGGATGTGGACCACTACGCGGCGGCGCACACTTGATTGGTTACTTGGACCAAGGGCGGTACTTCGGAGTGGATTACAATCGGGATTTCATCCAAGCAGCCCGTCAGATCGTAGAAGACAAGAAGCTCAGCCACAAGAAGCCGACGGTGCAAACACTTTGCGATTTCGGTTTTGCGAGCGTCGGAGGGGATTTCGTGTTCGCTTTGGCGTTCTCCGTATTGAACCACTGCCACCGTTTCCAGCGGAAGCGCTTCTTCGAGCAGGTGCCCGGGTGCCTCGAAAGGAATGCGAGGCTGTATATTACCCACGCTCGGTGGTTCGACGAGGCAGTCTTATCTAACACGCCCTTGGTATTGACAAATCGGTTTCAGGGTCCGACTGACATCTGTGGAACTTTGAATATGGCTGATTGGGGCTGGCCCGAGCGCAACGCGCGGCTGTTCCCCATCCTCGAACTCACCAAAACCTAGCGAGGCAGGGCCTCGGACCACAGGTTCGGCGGGGCCGCTCGCTGCGTGGAGTGCGATGAGACGGATCATCCGAACGGGCACGGAAATGCTGACGCTGGCGGCTCAGTATTTCCCGTCGTACTACCGCGGGCTCAAAGGCGCACAGGTGTTCGAGGAGGTAGAGACCTTCTGCTTGTTCATTGGCTACTCGCGCAGCGGCCACACCCTTGTTGGCTCTCTACTGGACGCGCACCCCAATGTGATGATTGGCCACGAGCTTGGCGTTCTCAAGTATATCCATGCGGGGTTTGGCCGTGCGCAGATTTGCCAGCTGCTGCTCGAAAACTCCCGAGCTTTCACGGCTGCCGGACGCACATCCAAGGGATTCTCGTACGTCGTGCCTCATCAGCGGCAAGGCACATTCATCCAGCTGCAAGTCATGGGCGATAAGATGGGTGAGGACGCTACCTTGCGGTTGCGTCGGTGGCCGTGGTTGCTGCGTCGCCTGCGTGAAGCGTTACACATGAGGGTCAAGCTGGTCCACGTAATCAGGAACCCGTACGACAACATCAGCACGATGTCGATGAAAACGAGGAAGCTGGAGCGGAAAGGCGATTTGAAGCGCTGCATAGACTTCTATTTTTCCCTTTGCAAATCCGTCGAGGAGATCAAGGCACAGACCCATGAGTCCGACTTCTTCGATCTGAGACATGAGGCATTTATCGAGCGCCCGAGAGACGGGCTGAGGGATCTCTGCGATTTCCTTGGCGTGGCTTCTTCCGACGAGTATCTGGACGCCTGTGCCATGGTCGTGTCCGGATCGCCCCACAAGAGTCGCTATGAGACACATTGGTCGGAAGCGCTGATCGAGCTTGTCGACTCCAAGATGAGGCAGGTTCCGTTCCTGTGGGGATATTCCTATTCGGACTAGGCGATCACAGGCGGACAGCCTTTACGGCGATCAGGTAGCTGGTGAAGAAACGCGTCGGCAAGCAGCTCAATCGCTCCCAGGCGAAAAGGTGACCCAGAAACTTGGCCTTTGAGGCCGGACCGCCCAGTCGATCCAAGCCGTTTGCCGCCATTACGGCCAGCACACGCGGGCAATGCATGACGGCCTCGGTCTGCTCCGCCTCGAAGCCGGCTTCGCGGAGCAGATGCACGAGGCGCCGCGGGCCACAGGTCGCTCCGACGTAGTAAGGAACGAGATGCAAGGCGGTGAGGAGGCGTCGGGGCAGAGCGTTGCGCAGCGCAACGGCCGGGTTGGAAAGATTGTCGAGGGTGAGCAACAGCTGGCCGCCTCGCTTCAGCACGCGGTGTAACTCTGCCAATCCCTTTGCCAGATCAGTCAGTGACTCCATGTGATCGAGAGTCGAGTTGGACACCACGACATCGAATGCATGGTCCGCGAAGGGCAGATCACGAACATCCGCCCCAACCGCCCGAAGCGCTCCGTGCCGAGCGTGGGCGCAGTGCAGCGTGAGCGAAGAGATATCGACGCCAATTACATCTCTGGCTTTCGCGGCAAGCAAAGGGAACAAGCCCTTGTCTCCAGTCGCCTCGTCGAACAGGTCTGTCTTGAGTAGCCGCTCGACCTTGTCTTGGGGCAGCCACCGTTCGAACAGGGTGGCGTTCAACCGGTCGCTGTACTCGCGCCACAAGCGGTGTGGCTGTGTGGCTGCCCAATCGCTTGCGACCAGGTCCCAGTACTGTGCCGTCTTCGAGCCCAGGGCAATCTCCTTGAACACCCGCCTTATCGACCTCACGCCCGCGACATCATTGCCTTCTCGCCCTACGAGCCTTGCCGGGACCCTTTCCGCGCTTGGTCTGATTTGCTCACTCTCTTCCTCCCTTGTCGCACCGCGGTTTGTCGGCGGGATTGCTCGATGTGCCTCACTCCTCCGATCAGGCTCGGATCAAACGCTTCGAACTCGGTCGGCACGGTCAAGTGGCTCGGCGACTTGTGATCGAACACGTACTCTCCCACGACCGGCGCGAGTTTCGACACCGCGATCCGGCTGATAGCCTCCACGAGCCGCGATGCTCGCTTCAAGGCGATGAGGTTGATACCGGTGCCGACGCCTTTGAGATGCAGAAGCGTCGCCAATTGCTCCAGGCTTGCATTCCCGGCCCTGTCGCCAAGCCCGTTTATCGTTACGTCCAACCCTCTCGCGCCCGCGCAAATCGCCGCCCACGAGTTGGCGGTGGCAAGCCCCAGATCATTGTGCCCGTGAAAGAACAGGGGCGCGGCCAGCTTCTCCGCCAGCCGCTTGACCAGAGAGTGAACTTCGAAGGGATCAGCGCTCCCATTGGTGTCGTACAAGGTTATCCTCGTCGCTCCCTTGGCCACGGCTTTCTTGCTGATCTCGAGCAAGAAGGTGGGATCGACCCGTGTCGAGTGAGGAAATCCCGCTCCCACGTCCAGGGCGTGGGAACGGCACTGGGCAAGCGCCTCCATGAGAACCGAGATCTTCTCATGCGCGTGATGCGGTGTGCGGCGGTCGGAAAGCGGCATGAGCAGATCCACCCGATCGAGACATGCGTCGCATCGCTCCAATTGGAGCGGGTAGTCGGGACGATTCGCGTAGATCAACCCGGAGGTTCTGATTGGAAGCCGCTTGCCCTTCACCGCTCGGGCGAAAGACAGGTCCTCCAGGACGTTACCCGGAGCTACGATCTCGGCCTCCGAGACGCCCAATTCGATGAGCTGCTCCACGATCTTCAGCTTCTGCGAAACCGAGAACGAGACCTTGCGCGTATCCAGCCCTTCCCGAAGCGTCGAGTCCTTGAAAATAATCTGTCGCCCGAGGCTAGCCACGTGCCTTGCCTTCAAAGACCGCGGCCGCCGGGATGGTGTCGTCGTCGGCTGCAAGTCTACACTCCGGTCTGGCTCGACCATCGGGCCGCGCGGTTCCGCCCGTCAGGCAAACCAGCACCCGGCTTCCTTCGGTGATCCGCTTCGAGGCGATCGCTTTGAGGGCGCCAACCAGGCCAAGCAAGCCGGTCTTGTCGATGACCTCGCCGTCGCGTAACGCGATATCGACGCCCTTGTTCTTGAGGTGATCGAGAACCCCTTCAGCGTCGATACGGAGGCCGAGGAACCAGCCAAAATCCTCGTGGTTGACAGTCGTAAGATCGCCACGTGTGGCGTCTAGGATGCGCCAAAGGTCATCCGTCGTTCCGTACGTCGAGGGCTCGCTATCGTACATGACCTGCGTCAACAGATCGGCAGTCGATCGGATCGGCTGCGTGTGGATCTTCCGGGAACCGTGTCTCCAGGCCCGAACCATGGGGCAGTTCGCTTCCTGCTGGATCCCGAGAAACGTCGGCAGTGCTCCCAGCGTTTCCTGGTGCTGTTCGAGGATGCGGTAGATCCCGATCGGTCCGAAGGCGGCACTGATCGACTGCACGAGGTGGTCGTATCGAGCGTGTTCGAGGAGATGCTCGAGCAGAAAACAGCCAAGGAACGCGGTAGCCTGGTATCGCCAAGCGGCCTGGGGCACGTGCATCAAATCATTCCGTACGGTGAAGGCGGCGGCCAATTGCTTGACCATCCCGGCCGCGTCCACCGCAATCAGGTGTGCGGAGTTTCGGTCGAAGGCTCTGCCATCCAGCAACGGCAGATTCTCTGAGGGCACGAAGAAAAAGGTCTCCAGGCCGGCTCGTTCACAGTACTGCGTGAGCGCCATGCCGGTGTTTCCGCCCGACTCGAAGACGAGCCGGCGGTGGCCGTTCAAAAGACAGTTAGCGGCGGTAACGCATCCGTCGATCGACTTGACCGTGTTCGTATACATCAAAGACGTTTCGTCCAAGATGTCGACCTCGACCCCGTTGTACCGGAGAAGAGGAAACACGCGCAGCCCCTCTCGAACACTAGTCGTCGTCAGCAGATCCTTGAGGCGAGAATCCTCCTGCTCCGTTTCCTCGAGGCGGAGCGTATGGCGGTACCGCAGCACGACGCTGTGTGAGGCGTCATAACGGCGGTCAATCGCTGCGGAGAACTCTGGGATCGAACGCTTCATAATGGATCATTTCCGTAAGCGATCTCATTTCTTTCGGCGCAGGGATCTCGGCGGGAAACCCCAAAGGAATCAGCGTGACAGGTTCAATCTCAGCCGGCAAACGCAGCAGACGATGAATCTCCAACCTCAGTGCGGGGTCGTGGGGTTGGTATGCGGACAGATATACCGAGCCGAGTCCCCGTTGATGGGCCGCCAGCAGAAGATACGCCGTAGCGAGGATCCCATTCTCCCGCTCCCGGCCGTACGAACGGTCACGTTCGACGCAGACCGCGATCATGACCGGCGCCGCAGCCAAGAAATCCGCCGTGTACGCTCTCTTCTCGGGTGGGCAGTGCTCGCTCTTGATGGCGGCGAGTCGTCGCTTCGTCTCGGGGTCTCGAATCACGATGAAGCACCAAGGCTGTCCGTTCATGGAAGAAGGGGCATGGCGGCACAGGTCGAGAATCTCGGTGACGAGTGAGTCCGGTATTTCCCGAGGCTGATACCTCCGGATCGATCGTCGACTGCGCATGGATTCGTCAGAGGTCATTTCGTTTACGGCTCCAACCGGGAGAGTCCCGCATTCAGCTGGTTAGAAGTCGTTCAATATACTTGGCCGCTAGCGGCTCGACCAGGGCCTTTGGCACCCAACCCCGTCTGTAGTAGTCCATGCCCCGCGCCAGCGTCCGCTGCCAGAGCGTCGGAGTCTCCGCGGCCAAGCGAACGCGCTGGTGGCGCGCCAGTGCAATCGGCTCCGCCACTGCTCGCGGAGTTACCTCGCGTTGCTCGGCCTCCTGCAACAGCGACGACACGTTTTGCATGATGTGCTTCTCAATGAGCGATGTGATTCGATCCGGACGAACGGCGGCAAACTCCAGAGTACCGCCCAGTACGCCGCCGCAATTGGCAATGAAATCGGGAGGCCAGAGGATGCCACGCTCGAACAGCATGCGTTCCGCATTGGGTGTCATCGGGTCGTTCGCTCCTGGGCAGACGACCGAGGCTGCGATGCGCTGAGCATTACCCTCGTGAATACTGTGGTACCCTGCACACGGGCATAGGAGATCCACCGGCAATTCCAGAAGCTCCTCACGGGGGGTGGCTTCGGCGTCCGCATAGAGTTCAACGATGCGACTTCCAACCTCGGAAGCAAGCTGGACCAGTCGATCCACGTCCAGCCCTTTCGGGTTGTAGATGGCCCCGCGAGAAGTGGAAAGTGCAACAACCGTGGCCCCCTGCTCAGTCATGAGCTTCGCCAGTGATGAGCCGACGCTGCCGAACCCCTCGATCGCAACACGGCAGCTTGCCAGCGACATCCGACGGTGGGCCATGGCTGCTCTGGCCGCGGCTAGACAGGATACGGCGGTATAGTAGCCTGATCGGCTGCCCCGCCACTCGCGCCGCCCGATCTTCACGCCAATCGATCGTAGCATCCAGCGGATGTCCGCGGTGCGCGTGCCCAAGTCCGCGTCGGGGACATAAGTCCGTTGGCGTAGCAATGGCGCGACGGCTCGCGCGAATTCGCCGAGACGTGTGCGCCTCTGCTCAATTCCCGCCTCTCCGTTACCGCGAACCCCCGCTTTTGCTCCACCTTGCGGCAGGCCGAGGAAACCGAATTTGAGCGTCATCGCCCGTGCCGCTGCTCGGACCTCCGCTTCGCTCACGTCCTCGATTAGCCGCAAACCGCCGCGAGCCCGTCCGCAGATCGTCGAGTCGATGGCGATGAACCCCAGCACTTCGGCGTTCTGCACGACCGTGTAGAGCCGTTGTCCGTCGGAGTCGCGATGCTCCACGCCCATCGTAAAAACACTCGCTCGATTCAGACCTCACCGCGTAGCCCGGTTTGTTGAGGTGGCTACGGATACGACATCCAACGTCGTTCGGCAATCGGATTCGACGGGCCAGGAGGGACGTTAACACAGCGTCTGTTCCGCCCGCTTGCGCTCGGTGATGTCGCGGGTCTGCACCAGGATTCCCGCGACCACGGGATCGTCCAAGAGGTTGATACCAGCGCTTTCAACGATGCGCCACGAACCGTCCTTATGCCGCCAGCGATACTCTGCGCTCACGGGGTGCCTCCGGTTGCGCACGGCCTCGGTCAAGAGCTGCTTCATTTTCGGCAAATCATCTGGATGAACGAACTCAGAAGCATTCTTGCCCACGAATTCTTCCGGCTTCCATCCAGATGCGCGTTCTTGGGAGAGGCTCGCGTAGCGGATCGTGCCATCGCCATCGAGAATCGAGAACAGGTCCAATGAGTGTTCGATCAGCGAGCGAAAATGCTGTTCACTGTGGCGCAGCACCGCTTCTGCCCGCTTGCGGTCGGTGACGTCCTCCAACGCGCCGGTTGCGCCAACGACATTTCCGTCCTCGTCGCGCAAAACGACGGCGTTGACGTCAACGACGACCGACACCCCGTCCTTGCGCAGCAGATCGACCTCGTGACCCATGCGGCTTTCGCCTGGTTTCGCGTGGGCGAAAAGATCCACAGTGCGCTCGCGCCAGCGGGGGCTGACGAAGTCCGCGAACGGACGACCGACAATCTCCTCCGGCTCATAGCCGAGCTGTTCCTTGACCGCGCGGTTGACGAAGGTGAAGCGTCCCGCGGCATCGACGCACCAGATGACATCATGGGCCGTTTCGACCAAGTCGCGATACTTCTGCTCGCTGGCACGCAACGCCTCTTCGATGCGTCGGCGTTCCGTGATGTCTCTGGAGATGATGACTTGGTGTCGCTCGCCGCTCGCTGTCCGAAATTCCTTGCTGGTTGCTTCGAACCACCGCCACTCTTGACTCTTGTGCCGCAAGCGAAAGACTGCGTTCGCAGCCGAGGCCGCCTGCATTGCCAGGACAACGCTTCGGTCATCCGGGTGGACGAGATCAAGGCAAAGGGTGCCCGAAAGCTCGCTCGGATCGTATCCCAAGACATCCCTGTAGCTGGGGCTGACATACAAGAGCTGCCCGTGCCCATCCAACCCGGCAATCAGATCGTAGGCATTCTCGGTCACTCCACGAAATCGTTCTTCGCTCTCGCGCAGGGCCTCTTCGGCGCGCTTGCGTTCCGTAATGTCGCTCGCCACGCCATCCAGACGGAAGCGCCTCTCCTCCAACCGGGTCACCGTCACGCTGTCCCGGACCCACCGCGTTGTCTCATCCGGCCGAAGGACGCGATACTCTTCCTCCTCGTGATCGGACTGGCCGGTCAGAACCCTGTTGGTGGCGTGCACCAATCGAGGGCGGTCCTCAGGGTGAATCGTTCCCAGCCATCGCTCCGAACCGCCGAGGTAGAACTCGGGCGGATGCCCGGTGATCTTCTCCACCACCGGGGAGTAGTAGCGATAGCGGCACTGCCCACTCGCGTTGACTTCAGCGCTCCACAGATAAGCGGAGATCGAGGTCATGAGCCGGCGAAGTTCCGCCTCGCTCTCCCGCAGACGTTTCTCGGCTTCCCTACGCGCCCGCCGCCCCTGCGCGTCCTTCAGCTCCCGTTCAATGGCGGGGCAGAGCCGCGTCAGCTTGTGTTTGCTGACGTAGTCGCACGCACCGGCCTTCATGGCGGTGACGGCGACCTCCTCGCCCACCTCGCCAGAAACGATGATGATGGGGACATCTACACTTTGTTCCTGAATCAGTTGCAGCGCGGCGGGAGCGCTGAATCGGGGCATGACCCAGTCACAGGTGATGACATCCCATTGCTGCCGCGCCAGGGCCGCCGTTAACGCCGTTGCGGTATCGACGCGCTCCCATGTGGGCTCATAGCCACCGCGCCGCACCTCGTGGACCAGCAGTTCGGCATCCGCTTCTGAGTCCTCCACCAAGAGGAGCCGGAGCGGGACGCATACGGGGGGAGGGGTGATTGTACTGTCAGGGGCGGCCATCTTGAACTCCTTCCGTCTTGCACGGGGGCCAGGGTAACGCTCACTGAGAACAGAAAGCGAGCCGTTCAAGCCGATGGGACCAGCATGCTCACCCCCTCCTCATGAGTGATTTCGCATGCGAATGTCCTGCCAATGGAAGGAAGGCTAATTGACGCTTCAAAACCGGTCACGCGAATACCCAATTTCTTCTCCCTGACATTCCACACTTTGCAAGGTTGCGTCTCTCTCGCCGTGGCCCTTGTCGCACTATACCGACTCAGGGCAGGGTGGGACCGAGGGTGAAGTAGAACGTTGCGCCTTGATCAACCGCGCCCTCCGCCCAGACCCGACCAGCATGGCGATGAATGATTCGCTGCACCGTCGCCAGGCCGATGCCCGTGCCTTCGAATTCGTCGGTGGCGTGCAAGCGCTGAAAGGCACCGAACAGCCGGTCGACGTACGCCATATCGAAGCCCGCCCCGTCGTCGCGCACCAAGTACACCGGCTGTCCGTCCCGCTTGCAGGTGCCGAACTCGATGTGCGCCGTCGCGTGCTTGCCCGTGTACTTCCAGGCGTTGCCGAGCAGATTCTCCAGCGCTGCCCGCAGCAGCCCGGCATCGCCCTGCACCACCACACCGTCGGCGATCACGAACTCCACCTGGCGTTCCGGCTGCGTCTTGCGCAACTCGGCCGCGATCGTCCGCGCCAGTGCGCTCAGATCCACCGCCTGCCGGTGCATGTCGCTGCGCGTGATGCGCGAGAGTACCAGCAAATCGTTGATCAGCTGATCCATGCGTGCGGCACCCTCTCGTACCCGTTCCAGATAGTGCCGACCCTGGGCGTCCAGCCGTGCCCGATAGCGGTCGAGCAGCAGGGCGCTGAAGCCGTCAACCGCGCGCAGGGGCGCCCGCAGATCGTGGGAGACGGAGTAACTGAAGGCTTCCAGCTCCTTGTTGGCAGCTTCAAGTTGCGCGGTGCGTTCCTCAACGCGTTGCTCGAGATCGGCGTTGAGCGTACGAATCGCCTCCTGGACGCGTTTGCGCTCGGTAATATCACGAAGAAAGACGAAGAAGCGCCCGCCGGACACCTCCCGGAAATTGGTGCTGATCTCGATCTCAAGCACCCTGCCGTCCTTGCAGCGGTGATGGACTTCAAAATTGCCATGGCCTGTCTCCATCACCTGCCGGATCTTTCGCGTAATCTCGGACGGGCCTTCCACCGCCTCAATATAGCGCACGTTCCGGGTCAGCAATTCGGCCCGACCATAACCGCTCAGCTGGCAGTATGCCTCGTTGACGTCCAAGATATTGCCTTGCACATCGAGAATCCAAAACCCATCGCTGGCGGTTTGCAGGATCGTTCGGTATTCGAGCTCCGCCCGCTTGCGCTCGGTGATGTCGCGGGCGAAGCCACAAGCGTATTCGCGGTTCCCATGCTGCAGGTACTTGACGGTGGTTTCGACCGGGAAGATGGAGCCGTTCCGCCGCCGGTGCCGGGTCTCGAAGCTCAAAGCGCCTTTCCCTTTGAGCTCCTCCCAGTGCGCAGGCCATCTCTGCGGTGGGTAACCCGGGTCGATGTCCCAGACGTGCATCCTCAGCAGCTGCTCCCGGGGGTAGTCGAGCCGCTGACTGGCGGCGTCGTTCACGTAGACGAGGTGCCCATCCGGGTCTATCCAGAAGATTGCGTCAGGGGCCTGGTCCATCGAGAACTGGGTCAGGTACAACGTCTCCTCAGTACGCTTGTGCTCGGTGATGTCCGTATGAGTGCCGATGACACGGAGGGGATTGCCGTCCGGAGTGCGTTGCACAACCCGACCCTGGGCGAGAATCCACCTGTAGTCACCGTCCTTGCAGCGCACCCGATGTTGGCTGGCGTAGACCGCCGTCCTGCCGCGGAAGTGCGCTTCCAGCGCCGCGTAGCAGGCGGCCTGGTCATCCGGATGGATACGGCTCTGCCATTCGCCCAGCGAATCGGCGATCTCGTCCTCGGCATAGCCCAACATTGCCTTCCATCGCTTCGAGAAGAACGCCTTGTCGGTCAGGAGATCACAGTCCCAGACCCCATGCCCTGCGCCGTCCAGGGCAAATTGCCAGCGCGCTTCACTCGCCTTGAGGGCGTCAACCGCCCGCTCCCGGTCGGTCACATCACGGAAACTCCACACCCGGCCGACGATGTCCGCGCCCAAACGCTGGGGCTGTGAATAGCGCTCGAACACCCGGCCATCTTTGAAGTGCAGAACGTCGAAGCTACTATCCTGCGGTTCGTGATACAGCTGTCGCACCTTCTTTATGAAGCGCTCCGGCTCCACCAACTGATCGCAGACAGTCCTCAAGGCCTCGTCATCATCCCCTCTTTCCAGCATGTCGGCGGGGATGCGCCACATGTCGGCGAAGCGCTGGTTGTAGGTGGCGAAGTGGCCTTCCCTGTCAACCACCAAGATGCCGTCCGCCGTGGATTCCAGCGTGGAACGCAACAGCGACAACAGCGCTTCCTCTGCGCGTTTGCGGTCGGTGATGTCGCGGACGATGCCGGAAGCGCCGATGATCGTCCCGTATTCATCGGTGATCGGCGAGACGGTCAGCGAGACGTTGATACGTTGGCCGTCCTTGCGGACACGCACCGTCTCGAAGTGGGCCACGCGTTCGCCGCGGCTGATCCGCTCAAAAATAGCCGGCACCTCGTCGCGCTGCGGCGACGGAACCACGAGGGCGATCGGATGACCGATCGCCTCCTCGGACGTATAGCCGTAAATCCTCTGCGCCGCCGGATTCCAGCTGGTGATGATGCCCTCCAGGGTCAAGCCGATAATGGCGTCATCCGAGGACTCGACAATGGCGGCCCACTGGCGCGCCGCCGCCTCGGTCCGCTTCCGCGCCCGCCGGACCTCCACCTCCTTCAACTCGCGTTCAATGGCGGAGCACAGTCGCGCTAGCCTCTGCTTGCTGACGAAGTCGTGGGCCCCGGCCCTCATGGCGGTTACCGCAAACTCTTCTCCGACCTGACCCGACACAATGATGGTCGGCACGTCAATGCGGCGTTCCCGCAGGAGCGCTAGGGCGGCAGACGCACTGAACTGCGGCATGACCCAGTCGCAGGTGATGACCTCCCACGGCTGTCGCGTCAGGGCCGCCGTCAACGCCGTTGCGGTATCGACGCGCTCCCATGTGGGCTCATAGCCGCCGCGCCGCAACTCCTCGACCACTTGCTCGGCATCGGCTTCGGAATCTTCCACAAGGAGGAGCCGCAGTGGGGTGCGTGCGGGGGGAGAGGTGGTTGCGGGGTCAGGGTAAATCATCTTCAACGGGTTTCGTATCGAGCGCCGGTTCTGGGTAAGTTCACTTGCGCAATCCGCCCTGCCACCACAAGAACGTGGGCAGCAATTTCCTGGCCAGACGCGACGGTAGGACTACTCCGCCGCGGGAACCGCCGATGGTTCCCAGACCCGCAAAGCCTGTTCCCGTCTGCCTGCGCCGGGCCGGATTTGAAGGCACAACAGTCTTCTAAGAACGGGATGTTCGGCACCTGTCTTGGCGCCCCTGTCCGCCACATGAGTTGCCCACCCGTGCTGTGGTAAGGATTCCCATCGCAGCACTCCGTGTGCCCACGCCAGCAATTGCCGTTCGGACCACGCGCGCTTCCTCAGATTGTCTGTACGAGCCAAAGTCTATCACAAAGGATGCGGTAAGGAAGAATCTTGCGGCAGCCTGGGGGCCACGAGCTGGCCGAAGGCTCGTAGCCTCAGGAATTGGGGAACGAACGGGCGAAGAGTTGTTCGATCGCCGCTTTGCCGTTGTCGCGCAGAAAGCGCGTCCCGGTGCCGGCGAAGTGCGTGTGGCCGATTGCCGGCGCGGGCGCGGCCTGCCACGCCGAGCCGGTCCAGTGAAACCAGGCGTCACGGTCCTGATCGAAGACGAAGAGCGGCTTGTTGCACAGCTTGGCGAACTCGGCGCCCCAACCGGTGCCGCCCATTACTGTGCCGTCGTCCAGGATTTTGCCGACGACGTAAATCTCCTGTGCGTTGTTGACCTGGTGCCAGATGGTCTGCAGCACCTGCTTGATGTAGTCGGTGTCAGGATAGTGGCGATGCATCAGCTGCGAGACGTACGCCAGGCTGACATTCCCCTGGCGCAATTCGGCGTGAGTCAACGTCCGCACGCCTCGAGTGCGCTCGATCTGATGCCCGTCGAACGTGAAGGTCACCTCCTCGATGCTGTAGCGTTCCGCTATGGCGCCGAATGCAGCCTCCGCGCCCTTCAAGCCGCCGCTGTACAGCACGCACTCGCTCCGATTCATTCGCATGGTTTCCTTCCTACCCAGGCGTGGGCGGCTTATGCATAGCGAAGCGGCACCATGAATGTAAGTCTGGGTCGGCCTTACGCGGCATGCGACGGGGGAGCAGACTGGAGCAACTCGCGCCAGTGGGCCTCTGATAGACGTGCCGGCTCGGTGGAGGTGATGAAGTCGACGAGCACCTCTACGAACCGGTCCGGATCCTCGCAATGCGGGTAATGCCCGACGTTGTCGAAGATCGCGAGGCGGCTCCCGGGCATGGCCTCGTGGGCCGCGGTGGCGTGGCTGACGGGAATGAACGGGTCTCGGTTGCCCCACACGATCAGTGTCGGAACTTTCGAGGTCAGGTACAGCCGGTCGGTGGCGCTCACCGCCTGGCCGCCGAGGTCGATGACGCCGTGCAGGGTGCGAAAGAACGCCCGGCGGGTGTCGGCCTCGGCCAGCGACGTGTAGCTACGCCACATCTCCTCGATGACGGGAGCAGCCCGCAGCCCAACTCCGTAGAGCCATGACGCCACCCGGTTTCCGGCGTCTCGCAAGCGCGATGCGCAGACGATCGGGAAGACGTATTCGACGCCGGGAAAGGTCAAGGCCCGGAGCATCACGTTGACCTCCCGGCCCAACCCACCGCTGCCCACCAGCACCAGTCGCTCGCAGCGCTCGGGGAATTGGTAAGCCAGCTGCATCGCCACGCCGCCACCGAGTGATTGACCCACGAAGGTCGCGCGCTCATAGCCGAGGACGTTCAAGAGGTCGCGCAGCACATTGGCGTGCGCACCGAGCGAGTACTCACCCCGCCGGGGCTTACCCGACTCACCGTGCCCGAGCAGGTCGGGGGCGATGACCGTGAACCGCTGGGCCAGACCTGGCAGGACGTGTTTCCACGTCGCTGAGCTCCCGGCCATGCCGTGGACGAGCAGCACCACGGGTCCCTTGCCGGCGCTGCGGAAGGCGATCCGGTGGCCGTGGATTGACAGATGCTGCAGTTTCATTCTGGCCTCCCCCCGCATTCGGGTAGTCTCTCGACTCAACTTGCCCCCTCGACAGGACATCCCTAGGCCTACTTGAGAGGCATACCTAGGCTAGCGAGCTCATCCATCACCCGCAACAGGCCGGCCTCGTACTCCGGCTTTGGCTGAACGGTCTTCAGGTCGTAGGCTTCGGGGAAGGGAATCTGCTTCTGCACGGTGGGGAGCAGCTCATCGACCTTCCGCATGATCTTCTGGGCTAGCTCGTTGGCCTTCTCGGATGACAAGCCGGTGCAGGCGTGCATCATCTGATCGATCAAACGAGCTTCCAGTCCCGTATGACCGGCGATCCAGGCGTAAGACATTCCGCTGGCAACATATACGGCGACCACGCCCGCCGACTGCCACAAGGTCACCGGCGTCCGCCACACTTTGACATCGCCTGAGATGGACGAGCCGACCGCCAGTCCCAAATTGCGCTCCGAGGCACGAGCGGCGCCGCTGAAGGCCCAGTGCGAGTCACGCGTGGCCCACGTGCCTTCCAGATGGCTGGGGAAGTAGCTCATCGTTCCACCATGGGCATAACTCATCTGCCCCAGCGCGTTGGCCACCATGGTCACGGCGACCTCCGCGCCGTCGCGGCACAAGCCGCCGATGCAGGACATCGAGCTCTGCCAGGGTTCGATTCCCTTGATCTCACAGTATTGGGCGAGCAGCAGCGGGCTCCAGTTCAGCTTCTGCTCGGGCATGATGTGGATGCCGATCTGCGTATTGTAGGCGTTGCGGTAGCCCGCCTCCATCACGGCCATCGTGCCGCTCGGTGTGCTCGCGGTACACAGCAGGCCCAGGTTCATATTCAGCCGACCGGCCCGCTTGAGCGCCTCGCGCAGCGCCTCTTGCTCCCATAAGGCGACGTACACCTCGGTCAACGTACCCGCCTTCGGGTCGACCGCGTCGAGTCGTGCCAGCCCGGGGCAGATGCCGATGCCCTCGACGCATTCTTCCTGGGCAATCGACTGTACGTACGGGATGAACCACTCCTTCTCCGCCACACCGGCGGGGCCGGCGTAGTTCGTCGGCCCCCAGATGTCGGTGCCCCTGCGGTACCGGAGCGTCATCCGGTCGGGATGCTTGCCGAGGTTGACGCACGCGGGGTTTTCTCGGGACTCCTTGGCGATCTGTTCGATCTCCTGCTTCGTGTACTTCACCACCCGCTCGGTACCCATGTGGTAGAGACCGATGTCGGCAAGCAGGTCCACTGCGGCGTGGAACACGGCGTCGGCGGTACGGTCGTCGACAACGAGCTGCTCGGGGTCGTACTGGATTTCGTACTCCGCAACCAGATCGCGCACCTTGAAGGCGAACTCCAGGTCGAAGTCGTCGGCCTTCATGACCGGACCTTTCACGGACCGGTCTTGGAAATCCATGATCGGGATCATGCCCTTCCTCCTGCACGGCCGGCAGCTAATTCCGCCGCGAGTTGTACCACCATGGATGGTCGTAGCCGGTGGCCAGCTTCGCCTCCTCACCAACGTCCTTGCCCATCAGGCGCCGGCACAGCGGCACTGCAGCAACCGCATTGAGCGCCCAGCCATCCGCATCCATCGTGTCGGCCTTGTCCGCAGTACATTCGGTGCCGCCGATGATCACCTTGTATTTGTCCCGGAGCCCCATATCGTGCAGATACGCGATCACCTCCGGGCAATACGGGATGGTGGTCACCAGGAAGGCCGAAAGACCAATGATGTCCGCCTTGTGCTCTTGGGCCTTTTCGATGAAGTACATGGAGGCGAGATCAATCCCCAACTTGTGAACCTCGAAGCCTGCGAGCTCGAGCTGCGTGGAGACGAGCCCGTAGCCGATGGTATGGAGGTCCCCTTTCACCGCCCCGATGATGACGGTGCCCTGCCTTCCCTCCGCATTGGGGGGCAGATGTGGCTTGATCAGCTCGATGCACGGCTCGGCAACTTTGCCGCCCATCACCAACTCGGCCAGGAAATACTCCTTGGCCCCGAACTTGTCGCCGACGACTCTGAGCCCGGCGATGACACCTTTCTGCAGCATTGCGACCGGGTCGAGCCCCTCGGCGAGGCCCTGCTTCACCAAGTCGAGGGCCTTATTTTTCTTCAGCTGCCAGACCGCTTCCTTGATGTCTTCGATCGCCACGCCCATGTCCGCCCTCCTTTGAGTCGTTCCCGTCGCCTCTACTCCTGCAGGTACGGTTCGCCGTGCCGGACTGCCATTTCCGCCCGACCCAGTTCGTAGGCCACGTAAGCGAGATGATCACGGCTGATGTCCCAGCTCGCTAGCATTTTGTAGAGCCCTCTGGTGTCGCCGCTGAAAGCGACACGCGGCTCATCATCGATCATCACCGTGACCCGTCCGCAGTGCTGATGCGGGATGGCCTCGATGACGAAGCAATATCCGACCGAGTCCTCGCTCCAATCCGGGTTGGGTCCGATCTCCTCAAAGGTCAGATCGGGGTACGTGTCCTTGAGTGCTTGCAGCTTCACGGTCGGCGCTCCTCCCGGCCGGGGCCGGGTTTCATCTTAGGTTCTGAGCTTGGCGATGATGGTGTTGGCGTAGCGCTCGAGGTACGCCCGCTTCGCTTCCAATGTCGACGTCGCTCCGATGGTGAAGGTGAAGGGATAGCTAACCGTCCCGCCCACCCCGGCGTCCTGGAGGCGCTTGAGCACGTCGACTTCGGGGGGGCCTTTGAGAGGTACGATCGCGTCGAAAGGTTCCTTGCCCCGTCCTGCCTCCGAGCGCAGCTGGTCGAGCCGCGCCAGGGTCGAGAGAGCTTCCTCCGGCGTCTGGCCGGCACCGAGCCATCCGTTCCCGAGTTGAGCCGCGCGACGGAGCGCCGCGGTGCTCATTCCGCCGATGTAGATGGGGATCGGCTGGCGTGGTACCGGGCACATCTGCACCCGGGGGAAGTCGAAGAACTTGCCGTGGTGCTCCACCATCGTGCCGGTCCACAGTTTGCGCAGCACCTCGATGCATTCGTCGAAGCGCTTGCCCCGGCTGTGGAAGTCCACGCCGAGGAGATCGAACTCTTCCTTCATCCAGCCTGCCCCGGCGCCGAGAATGACGCGTCCGTCACAGAACGTGGCGACGCTGGAGGTCGCCTTCGCCACCTCGATCGGGCTGCGGAGCGGCAGGATGTAGACGTTGGTGACGAAACGGATCCGCTGGGTGACGGCGGCCAGCGCTGCGATCATGGACCAGCACTCGGGCCACACCGTTTGCGCCGAGAACGACGGCGGCTTCCCATCTACGGAGTACGGATAGCGGGACTGCAATTGCTCGAAGTGGAGGAGGTGATCGGATATCATCACCCCGTCGAACCCGACGTCGTCGCAAATCTTCGCCACCTCGAAGAGCTGGTCGACTTCAGTGAACGCGATGGACTGCCAGAACTTCATGTTGTCTCTCTCTTCCAAGCAAGATGGACCGATGGCGGCGCGCACCTCTCACGCCACTGTTTCCTCCTTCGCCGCCGCGACCGTCCGCGCCTAGAGATTAGATACGAAAGTATCGCTAGCTCCCGGTGTCGTTCCTTGTCAAGATCCGCAGTCTGCTGCTGCCACCTTGCGCCGTCTTATGCCACGATACGTCTCGTATCGAATATGAGGCTCCTCATGCGGTGTGGTGACGCGCATCATCGCTCGGCGACCAGTTTTAAGGCTTCATGCGAGCCGGATGATGGCACCTCGCTCCAAGAAAACGCGCATGGCTCCGAAGCGACGGCGGAAGGCGGCCCCGAGGGCCGTCGTTACGGCGGCTTCCGGAGGGCGGGGACGGCCTCGGAGTGAGGAGGCGGGAAAGGCGATCCTTGACGCCGCGCTCGATCTGGTCGCCACCATGGGCATGTCGGGGTTTACCGTCGAAGGGGTGGCGGCGCGCGCCGGGGTCGGCAAGGCCACGATCTACCGGCGCTGGTCCTCGAAGCTACCGCTGGTTGTGGATGCGATCACGACGCTGCCGGAGCTTCGGGTGGTGGAAACCGGGACGCTGCGTGGCGACCTCCGCCGGATCGTGGGCGACCTGGTCACCATTCTCCGATCCTCGCCGCTCGGCCGGGTCCTCCCACACCTGGTCGCCGAGCGCGGGTCGGATCCGCAACTCGATGAGGCCGTCGGCCGCTATCTCATGGCACGGCGGGCTCCCTTGGTCGAAGTCGTGCGCCGTGGCATCGAGCGGCGGGAGATCCCTTCCGGCATCGATCCGGAGGCGCTGACCGACCTCGTCGTCGGTCCGCTCATCAATCGCCTGCTCTTTTCCCGCCGTTCCCTCGATGGCCCGTTCATCGACCTCGTGATCGCCATCGTGCTCGCTGGCGCACGAACCATTCCACGCCGATCGAGGGCCGCCAAAACAACACGCTAGGTTGTGCGGAGTCTCGCTTGACCGGGCAGCCGGGACCGATGCGATTCCGTCTCGGGACGCTTAGCCAATCGTCGTGGCTGTTTACCAGCGGCGGCGGGTCGACCTTCGATGGACGCCTGCAGATAGGCGAGATGCGAACACTTGAGTTCGTCGATGAGAGCAGACGCATGCATCTGTGGGTCGAGGAGAGCGAGATCGAGCACGGTCACGGCCGTCTCGATGAGGATGCGCATCCACAAGGGTCTTCGGCTGTGGGATTATCTCGAAGAGCGGAAGGTCGGGCGCGGTCCGTCGCCGGCGCAGGAGGCAGCGAAATCGATGCCGGCCAAGTGACGGAGAAGACGAACCGCGGGAAGATTCGGGCGTCAGCCGTCGACAATGATCGATGCGTCTACCGCAACGGCCTGGCCGTTGCTCACGAGGAGCGGGTTGATGTCGATCTCTCGCACCGATGGGCAGGCGCAGCTGAGTTGACCGACCCGCATCAGGATTCGGGCTAACGCCTCTCGGTCCACAGCCGGCGCACCCCGGAAACCGTCGAGCAGTCTCTGCGCTCCGAGGCGTGCGATCAGCCGCAGGGCGTCGGACCGGGTCAGCGGCGCCATCGCGAACACGGTGTCGCGGAATACCTCCGCCATCACTCCCCCCAGACCGAGCATCACGCACGGCCCGAACTGAGGGTCCCGAATCATGCCGACAATCAGCTCCAGCTCTGCCCTGACCTGCCGCTGCACGAGCACCGCCCCGGTTCCGCTCATCGCGCCCATCAGACTGCGGAACTGAGCACCCACTTCGCGCCGCGAGACGATTCCCAGACGCACCAGCCCCAGCTCGGTCTTGTGGATCTTGCCCGGGGGGAGGCCCTTCATCACCACAGGGAACCCCAGCTCGACGGCGGCCGTCCCGGCCTCGTCTACCGACGCAACCAGCCGTTCCTCAACCACGGGAAGTCCCGTCGCGGCCAAGATCCGCTTCGACAGGTGCTCGTCCAGCACGCCGCTGGCCTCCGTGAGCATCACCTTCACTTCGGCGGCGACATCGCGCGCGTCGCTTAGCTCGGGGGCGCTCCCATTGCCCGGTGCTGGTTGCTTCAAAACCGCCGCCAGGCATTCCGTCGCTCGGTACAGCTCGCGGAAAACGGGGATCCCCTCTTCAGCCGCACGTCGCTGCGCCTGTTCGAGTACGTCACGCCGGCCGATCAACCAGCCGATCACGGGCTTTCCCGACCTCCGGATGGTTTCTGCCAGGGCGGAGAACCAGTCGTTTCCGGCGCGCAAGCCGAAGAGGTGGAACAGGACGGCATCGACGTCCGGATCGGCGCATAGGGCCTCGAACGCGACGCGATACGCGTCCGGCCCGTTCGCATCGATCGCGGGGAACAAGTCGACCGGGTTCGCTACCGGCATCCACTCCGGATAGACCCGCGCCAGCTCCCGCCGGGTGGTTTCGGACAATTCCGCCAATTCCAGGCCGACCTCGTCTACGAAGTCCGCCGACACGATGCCGGCGCCGCCGCTCCCCGTGATGATCGCGACCCGGCGGCGGTTCGTTTTCGGCGGCTCGGGAAACCGCGCCAGCGTTCGGCAGATGTCCATCATCTGTGCGAAGTCGTGCGCTTCCACGACACCCGCCTGCGCCAGCGCGCCGCTCACTACACCTCCGTGTCCGGCGAGACTCGCCGTGTGACTCATCGCCGCTTCGGCGCCCCGGGCGCTCTTCCCGCCCTTGAGGACGACGATGGGCTTGCGCGAGCGCCGGCACAGATTCATGAAGCGCCTACCGTTGGCAACGGATTCGAGGTACAGGCCGATCGCTTTCGTGTGCGGGTCGTCCAGGAGCCACTCCAGCACGTCGCACTCGTCCACATCCACCTTGTTGCCGATGGAGCAGGCCTTGCTGATGCCCACGCCGCGGTGACTCATCAAATCCACCACGAAGCCGGCCGACAGAAACCCGCTCTGCACGATCAGCGATACGTCTCCAATGAGGGCTCCCGCATCCCAGATGCTTCCCACCACGAAGGAGAACACGTGCCGCTTCACCATGTCGACGAGCCCCATGCAGTTGGGACCCCAGAGGCGGATGCCTGTCTCCGCGGCGATCTGTTTCAGCTCGTCCTGCCGGACTTTGCCGGCCGCGCCGGTCTCGGCGAAGCCGGCGGACTCGATGATGACACCCGGGACGCCGCGCTTGGCGCAGTCGCGCACGACCCCGGGAACGAGCCGGGCCGGAACGTAGACGATGGCGAGATCGACGGGCTCGGGGATGTCCAGAACAGAGGGGTAGCATCGCAGCCCATCGATCTCGTCGCACAGCGGATTGACGGGGTAGATGCTGCCCTGGAATCCGGTCTTGACGTTCTTGAGGATCCTGTGTCCGCCCCGCATCGGATCGCGGCTTGCGCCGATGATGGCTACCGACTTGGGGTCGAAGAAGAAGTGCATGTTGATCGCCTCCTGCGGCGGGCGTTATCGCGTCGAAACCCGTTCTGCAAACGGGGGCACTGGCGGAACGTCCGGTGGCCGGGGCTGACGTCGAGCGCGATGGGGTGCTACCGTGAGTCGCTGCCGCGACCACGGAGACCGATGCCGACGGCGGGCGCGGCTCATCAGGATAGCGGCAGAGGGGGCCGCTACGGAGTTCCGGGAGGAGAGAGATGATTGCGATCCGATTGTTTCTGGGGTTCTCCACGCTCGTTTGGCTTCCGTACGGCGTGTTCTGCTTTCTTCAGCCGTCATTCCTCGGGGAAGCCGCCGGTCTCACGGGCCATGCCGCGACCGCCACAACGGAGATCCGCGCCATGTATGGCGGCCTAGAGGCAGGAATAGGCGCCCTGTGCCTCTCTGCACTGCTTCGGCAGTCGCTCGTGCGGCCCGCGCTCCTCATGCTCGGTTTCCTTTGTGGCGGGCTCGCGCTCAGCCGTACCGCGGGGCTCTTCCTTGACGGAAGCGCGTCTGGTTACACCTTTGGCGCGCTCGCCTTTGAAATTCCAAGCGCGCTCATTGCGATTCTTCTGGCTAGAAAGGGGAGAACAAACGCAGTCTGCGCTAGCGGACCGACGGTATGAAGCGTGCGGCTGCCTTATCGAGGTACTGACAGCGCTACGAAAGAGCAAACAGCTCGCGCACTAAACGATTTTGATTCGGAGAAAGCGAGCGGTCGCGAAAGTACTCGGCCACTCCAGCCGCTACCAGATAACGCGGATCGGTGCCGTAGGCTTTCAGCCGCTCGTCCGCCCAGGCGAAAAGCCGTTCGGCATCCGCGGTGGAAGCGGTGCGCACGCGTTCCTCCAACTCTGGCAAGAAGCGGCTCGTAAAATCGATGCGGCTGTCTAGTGAAACGAGGGACGAAACCAGAAGCGCCGGGCGCGGCAGGTCGATGTCGACCAACCGCAGGACCTGTTCCACGAAATCGAGTGTGACCTGGCGGGCGGCATCGTCCATGACACGTCGCGATGTGGTGAAACCGTCCCCCGCCCACTCCGCCGCCGGGCTGAAGACCTGCTCGACGTAAAACTTGATCTTGGGTTCCGTGCCGGAAGGCCGGACCGATACGTGCACGCCCTGGCCATACTGGAGTTGAACGAAATTGCGGGAACTGCGGTCCGTCTCTGAGCGGATCTTCCCGAATTGCGTTTCATCCCAATAATCCCCGGCTCGCTGCAAGGCCCGACCTTGCACCGCCGCCGGCGGCTCGGCGCGCAGCCGGTCCATCATCAAGGCAACACGCTCGGAACCGGCGATACCTTCCATCACCAGTGAGTAGCCGGTGTTGGCCGCATAACCGTAACGGCGGTACACGTCGTTCAGGTACGCCCCCAACGTCTGTCCCCGCAGGCGCAGCCGAGCGCACAACTCGGCCAGCAACAGCGCGCCGCCGGCTGCGTCCTTGTCACGCAGAGCGGCGCTCACCAGCACACCGTTGCTCTCCTCCGCCGCTAGGAGAAAGTCGGCCGGCGTAGCATGCACGCCGCCACACCGGCCGTGCTGCGCAATCGCGTCCAACACCTGGCCGACGTACTTGAAGCCGACCAGCAAATCCCCGACGATTTGCACATCATTCACCTGCGCGATGCGTGTGAGCAGCTCGGTGGTTACCGCGGTCTTGACCATGAACGCCCGTGCCGGCAGCGTGCCGCGTTCACGCCGCGTTTCGATGATATACGCCGCCAGCACGACGGCGATTTCATTGCCGCTGAAGAGACGCCACCCGCCATCCTGCGGCGCCACGACGCCTAACCGGTCGGCATCGGGATCAGTCGCCAGGCCGACATCCGCCCCGACCCGCTGCGCCTCTGCCGACACCAACTCCATGGATTCCGGCACCTCGGGGTTGGGGATGCGAAACTTGACCGCGGGAAACTCTCCGTCGGGGCTCGATTGCCGCTCGACCAGGCGCAAATCAAATCCCGCACGCGGCAAAACGTCCCCGACCGTGTGCAGCCCCGTCCCGTGCAACGGCGTGTAGACGATCAAGGCGCGCCGAGCGAGCGGATCGACCGAGCGGGAAAGGTTCTCATCTATGTACCGGTCGTGGCAGGCGCTGTCCCACCACTGCACTCTGCCGGACTGCACCGCCTGCTCGAAGTCCTCCGACGGCACTTCGCTGACCGCTTCGACCTCCTTGGCCATGTCCTCATCGTCGGGGGGTACCGGCTGCCCACCGCTGGGCATGTAGAACTTGGCGCCGTTATCGTCGGGGTGGTTGTGGGATGCCGAGATGTTGAGTCCGCCGTGAGCCTTCAAGTCGCGGATGGCGAAGGAAAGCTCAGGCGTAGAGAGAAAAAAACCGTCGTCGCCACTGACCGTGTAGACGTCGACACCATTGGCCGCATACACGGCGGCAGCCAAGCGGGCGAAATCGCGGGAGCGCATGCCGAGGAGCGGGTTGGGAACGGACGGATCATACAACTGTCGGAGATCACGGAAGACACGCACATCGAAGGCGATTGCCACCCGCAGAGGTTGACCGGGAAAACGGCGGCGGAGGTAATTGACGTGCCCTTGCACCGAGGTGACGATGGTATCCTGGTTGATGCGGTTCGGGCCGATGCCCACCGCACCGCGGCGTCCGCCTGTGCCGAACGGCACGATGCGGTAGAAAGAGTCGAGAAGCAGATCCCATTTCTGGCGGTCCGCGAGGCTCTCGATCTGCGGCCGGAAGGCGGCGTACCGTGGTCCGCTCCACCACACGCTGAGATGGCGTATGGCGTCGCGGCGGTACGACTCTGGAACGTTCACCGTCCGCAGTCCGTTATCGATCTCGCTGAGTTCCATGTTGCCCTGCGGCCGGTTCGTGTTCAGGCCACGGTCACCGACTTCGCCAGGGAACGAGGCTTGTCCACGTTGCGGCGCAGCGCCGTGGCGGTGAAGTAGGCCAGCAGCTGGGCCGCCACCAGGGGAAGAAACGGCGCCGTGAACGGGTGGCGGGAGGCTAAGGCGACGCGGTCATCGAAGATGTCTTCCCCACCATCGAAGGTCAGACCAAAGACGAACCCACCGCGCGCTTTGACCTCCTCGATGCTCGACAGGGTCATGCCATACAACTCGCTGGCGGTGCGCGGCGGCAGGAACACCAGGGTGTAGAGGTGTTCGTCCACCAGCGAGAGGGTACCGTGCTTGAGAAAGCCGCCGGGCATGCCTTCGGCGTGCACGTAGGTGACTTCCTTCATCTTCAAAGCCGCTTCCAAAGCGATGGGGTAATAGATCCCCCGCCCCAAGAAGAGCCAGTTCTGGACATGTGCGTGGCGGTAAGCAGCGGCGCGGATCAGACCGGACTTTTCGTTCAGAATCGTGTCGATCTCCTCCGGGAGCGCCGCCAGCGCCGCCTCGTATTCCTGCCGGGCGGTGGCGGACAACACGCCACGCCGCGTTCCCAGTTCGATCGCCAGCCGGGCCAGCAGGATCATCTGGGTCAGCGCGGCCTTGGTGCTGACGACACACACCTCGGGACCGGAACCCTGGAGGATGACGCGGTCGACCATGCGCCCAATCGATGAGCCCATCACGTTGATGATCGCTGCACTCTTGGCGCCGCGTTCCTTGGCGTGCCGCAGGCCCATCAAGGTGTCGTACGTTTCCCCGGACTGGGAGATGGCCAGCACCAGCGAGTGGGCATCACTCTTGTCGAGGTGTCGGAATTCGTCCGAGCTCAACGCCGCCACATCCATGTCGGCCACTGCAGCCAGCAAGTACTGTCCGAGTAACGCGACGTAGTACGTCGTGCCGACCCCGAGCAGGTACACGCGCCGCGCCTCCTGCATCATGTCGGCCAGCGCCGCGATCTCACCGGTGTCGATGCATAGGGCGCTCCGCAGCGCCTGTGGCTGCTCGTGGATCTCCTTGAGCATGTAGTGCGGATACCCGCCCTTGCGCGATAGTTCCGAATCCCACGGCACCACGGTGATCGTTTTCTCAACCACCTCTCCCGTCCGCAGGCTTTTTACCGAGTAACTGTCTCGAGACACGATGCCGTACTCGCCGTCCTCGAGGATGACCGTGTTCTTGGTGTAATCGATGAAGGCGTTGAAATCCGAGCCGACGTAGTTCGATTCGCTGCCGACGCCAAGAATCAGCGGACTCTCATTGCGCGCGCAGAAGATGCGCTCCGGATCGTGCGTGGTAATCATCGCCAGGGCGTAACTGCCCTGCAGCGAGCGCAGCGCGCTCACCAAGGCACGTTCGACATCTCCGCATTCCGAGAAACGCTGTTCGATCAGGTGCGCGATGATCTCGGTGTCGGTCTCGGAGCGGAAACGGTGCCCGGCGAGCAGCAGTTCCTCGCGCAGCGCCTTGTAGTTGGCGATGATGCCGTTGTGCACCACGGCGAAATCGCCGCGACAGCTCTGGTGCGGATGCGCATTCTCACGCGTCACCTTCCCATGCGTGGCCCAGCGCGTATGTGCGATGCCAACTTGCGCCGCCAGACGGCGGAAATGTTCCTTGCTGTCCACCTCATCCACGGTGCCGATATCCTTGCGGACCTCGATGTGGTGATCCTCGACGAAAGCGACCCCGCACGAGTCATAGCCGCGATACTCCAAATGACGCACGCCTTCATACAGCCGGTCGGCGATGGGGTGGAAACTGATCACTCCACTAATGCCGCACATCGAGGGCTACCTCGCGCTGACGGTGGCGTGGTGCGGTACCGTCTCCCCTGGCATCAGCACCGTTCCCGCCGCCAGCGTGTTGCCGGCACCAACCTTGACGTCGTCGCCGACGAACGCACCGAGTTTGCTGAGACCCGAGTCGACCGGCTCGCCACGGACGCCGACCGCGACCGCCGTGCCATCCAAGTTCCCATTGATCGTCATCGTTCCCGAGCCGATATCGACATTCTCGCCGATGACGCTGTCGCCAACGAACGACAACCGTCCGATTTGCGAGCTACCGAAGAGCACGCAATTCTTGAGCTCCACACCGTAGCCGATCGTTGAACCGGGACCCAACGAGGAGTACGAACGCACCAACACGTTGTTGCCGACGTAACAGTT
The DNA here is from genome assembly GCA_044450645.1 of Binatia bacterium. Taxonomy (GTDB): domain Bacteria; phylum Desulfobacterota; class Binatia; order HRBIN30; family HRBIN30; genus JAGDMS01. The sequence continues at coordinate 20,367 of JBIOJG010000002.1, read as the reverse complement.
GTGGCCGATGTAGCAGGGGCCGGCGAGTACCGCGCCGGCCTTGACGACCGAACCGCGTTCGATGCGCACCGGCCCGGTCAAGGTGACGTTGCCCTCGATCATGGCATGCCGCGAGATGATCGCTTCCTCCCAGGTATCCATCACCATCTGGTTGGCCGCCAGAATGTCCCATGGGTACTCGACATCGATCCACCCTTGCTCCCAAATCGACGCGTTCAGACCCGGACTGCGCACCAGGTCGCTGAAGACTTTTTCCATATCGCCTTCGCTCTTCTCCAAGAGCGAAAACACTTCCACCGGCAGCACGAAGACGCCGGCCAGCACATAATTCCCCAGGCCCACGGTCGTCGGTTTTTCCACGATCCGGGTAATGCGCGTGCCACTGAGATAGACATTTCCGTACCGGCCGGTTGGCGGACCAGGCAAGCATACGCAAGCAATCGGTCCCTTGAAGGAGCTGAAGGACCGCAAGGCTTCGTGAAAAGGGTTTGCCGAGGTCACCACGTCGCCATAGACGAGGATGAAGTATTCACCCGGGATGAAGCGCTGGCGTGCGTCGAGGATGGCATCCGCGATGCCGCCCTGCGCTCCCTGCTCGACATAGGTGATGTGGACGCCAACGTCCTCACCATCCCCGAAAATGGCCTTGACCTTGTCGCCTGTTTGCCCGAGCACCACCGTGACGTCGGTAACCCCCACCTCGCGCAAATGCGCCAAGGTCCTGCGCATGAGTGAACCGCCGCCGACGACTGCCATCGCCTTTGGCCGCGTGGAGGAGAACGGAACGAGATTGCGTCCCGTGCCCCCGGTCAGAATCAAGGCCTTCATCGCTGTCCTCGCATGATGCCCATCCTTCAACCAACGGCAAAGTTAATCAACCCCGCCGGTCAATGGCTCCGGGACATCTCACTTACGCTCCCGGCGCCCCTCGGCTCTCTTACCGGCCAGCTGGGCCGCCAGCTGCAAAGCCGCCACCATGCTGCGAGCGTCCGCCCGCCCGGTACCGGCGATGTCGAAAGCGGTTCCATGATCCGGCGACGTGCGGACGAATGGCAGCCCCACGGTGAAGTTCACCCCATCGGCAAAGTGCAGGAGCTTGAACGGCGCCAAACCTTGGTCATGGTACATGCACACGACGGCGTCGTAGCTGCCGTCCGCGGCCTGCGCGAAGAGACTGTCGGCCGCCAGCGGCCCGACCACGTCGAGTCTCTGTCGGCGCGCCGTCCGTACCGCCGGTGCGATCAGACGGACCTCTTCGTCACCGAAAAGGCCGTTCTCACCCGCATGCGGGTTCAGGCCGGCCACTGCAACCCGCGGCGCGCGGATGCCGAACTGCCGGCGCAGCGCCTGCGTGGTCATGGCAATGGTCTGGTACACGTTCTCGCGGTTCAGTCGGGCCGGCACCTCGGCGAGGGCGACATGCGTGGTGACCAGCACGACACGCAGCCGCGTGCCCGCCATCATCATGCGCACCGGGACGTCGCCACACAGGGTTGCGAGCAGCTCGGTGTGGCCGGGGAAATCATGACCGGCCGCGGCGAGATGCGCTTTGTTGATTGGTGCGGTCACCATGCCTGCGGCATGTCCCGCCTGCACCAAACGGACGGCTTCCAGAATGGCACGATACGCGGCTTCTCCTCGCGCTGCGGCGCTGCTCGAATCACGCGGCCGCCCCGGTGTACGATGACGCGCCGCCAGGTCGGAGGTGGCAGCTACCGTCAGGTGCCGAGGTCGCGGTGTGTCGCTGAACGCCGTGGGCAAACCGAGACGACGCGCCGTTTCCTCCCACACCGCCCAGTCGCCAACGAGGATCGGATCGATGGCGGCACGGACCGCACGCCCCGCCAGTGCTTTCAGTACGACCTCTGGACCGACGCCACCCGGGTCGCCCATGCTGATGGCGAGGCGCGTGCGTGAACCGGCACGGGCGCTCACTGCAGCATCTCGACGTGATGGCGCTTGCGCAGGTCTTCGGTCAGCCATTTCTGAAAGCGTTCTTCGAGGGCGGCGTTGTAGAGTTGTTGCTTGATCTGATCGCCCAGCTCGTCGAGCTTCTGGTGCGCAGCGCCTTCGCGCCCTTCGAGTTTGATGATGTGCAGGCCGACCTTCGTCCGCACCGGCTCGCTCACCTCGCCCACCTTTAGATGCATGGCGGCCTTTTCGAAGCTCTCCAGCATCTCGCCTTGCTTGAACCAGCCGAGGTCCCCCCCGTTTTGTCCGCTCGGATCCTCCGAGTATTGTTTGGCCATTTCGGCGAAATCGGCGCCCTTCTTGATGCGGCCGTAAACCTCCTCCGCCTTGGCCGTCACCGCGGCGACCTGGTCCCCGGGTGCGCCTTCGTCGAGGCGAAACACGATGTGTGCGACTTGCAGTTTCTCGGGCGTGGAATACTCAGAGAGGTGCGCCTCGTAGTAGCGCTGCACCTCCTCCGGTGTCACGCTGACCTTACCCCGAATCTCGCGCGCGATGAGCTGGTCGCGTTCGATCTCTTCACGAATCTGTGCGCGATAGCCGTCCATCGTGAGGCCCTGACCGGCCAATGCCGTCTTCAGCTTTTCATCGTCGAGCTTGTTGCGTTCTTTGATGGCGTTAATGTATCGCTCGACATCCTCGTCGCGCACGATGATCCCCTTGTCACTGACCTCCTTCTGAATGATCTTGTCCGTGATCAAGGCGTCGAGCAGCGCCGCCTTGTCCATCGAGGTGCTCAATTGCCGGCCACGAATGCTGTCTTGAGAGAACTTCTTCACCTGATAGGCGGTGATCGGCTCGCCATCCAGCGTTGCCAGGATCTTGTTGACGACTTCCGCCCGTGCCGCGGCAGCGACAACCAGGCAGCAGGTGGCAACCGCGAGGCCACAACGACTGAGGCGCGGGCGCGTAGACACAAATGGGGACGACATACTGAAGCCGCTAACACGTCTCGCGCAGGTCGTGCAAGATGGACTTCGTCTCGGTGACCAATCCGTCCCAATCTTGCGACTCCGGCCTGAAGCTCAGCTGGAAGTCCGCCGAGAGCTTGAATCGCCCCTTGCTCTTGTGCACCAGGGCGACCAGCCGCTGGACATCGACCCGGGCATCCGGGTGGAATTGCAGGGTCACCGCGCCATCGCGGAGCACGGCGCGCACGACCATGTAGTCTTTGAGACTGCGGCGCAAGTCCATGACGCGCAGAAAGCTATCGGCCAGCGGCGGAATGGGGCCATAGCGCTCGCGCAGCTCGTTCGCGATCTCCTCGAGATCGGCCTGGCCCTTGATGACCGCCAACCTCCGGTAGAACACCAAGCGTTGATTCTCGTCCGCAATGTAGCTGTCGGGGATGTACGCGGGGAACCCCAATTGGATCTCCGGCTCCACTTCGGTGGACACGTGCTCGCCGCGCAGCTCCCGAACCGCTTCTTCCATCATCTGCTGATACAGCTCGAAGCCGACCGCGGCAACGTGACCGGACTGCTGCTTGCCCAGCAAGTTGCCGGCGCCGCGGATCTCCAAGTCGTGCGCCGCAAGCCGAAAGCCGCCGCCCAAATCATCCAGCTCCTGGAGGGCGCGCAAACGCAGCTGGGCGTCGCGACTGATGAGCTGCTCGCCCGGGATCATGAGATAGGCATAGGCACGCTCGTGTGAGCGTCCGACCCGGCCGCGCAACTGGTACAGCTGGGCCAATCCGAAGCGATCGGCACGGTCGATGATGATGGTGTTGGCATTGGGGACGTCGAGACCGGATTCGATGATGGCCGAACAGATGAGGACGTTGATCTTCTTGCCGAAGAAGTCGGCCATCACCCGTTCCAAGTCGCGCTCGTGCATCTGCCCGTGGGCCACGGTGAACGAGGCCTCGGGCACCAGCTCTCGCAGCCGGCGGGCCCGCATCTCGATGGTCTCGACACGGTTGTGCACGAAGAACACCTGCCCGTCGCGCCCCAGCTCCCGCAGGATCGCTTCACGGATCAGGCCTTCATCATAACGGGTGACGTAGGTGCGGATCGCCAGGCGATCGATGGGCGGCGTCTCGATCACGCTCAGGTCCCGAATGCCGAGCAATGACATCTGCAAGGTGCGGGGAATCGGCGTGGCCGTCAGGGTGAGGACGTCGACCAGCTTGCGCATCTGTTTGATGCGCTCCTTGTGACTCACGCCGAAGCGGTGCTCTTCGTCTACCACCAGTAGAGCGAGATTCTTGAAGACGATGTCCTTTTGAAACAACCGGTGTGTGCCGATGACGATGTCCACCTCCCCGCTGGCCACGCCCCGCACCACCGTCTGGCTCTCGCCACGGGTGAGGAAGCGCGACAGCATCTCCACACGCACGGGGTAGCCCTGGAAGCGCTGGCGAAACGTATTGTAGTGCTGCTGCGCCAACACCGTCGTGGGGACGAGGACCGCGACCTGCCGCCCGTCGAGCACGGCAAGGAAGGCGGCGCGCAGCGCCACCTCGGTCTTGCCGTATCCGACGTCGCCGCAGATGAGGCGATCCATCGGCTTCGGGCGCTGCATGTCGGCCAGGGCCTCGTCGATGGCCCGTTGCTGATCCGGCGTCTCCTCGAACGGGAAGGTGGCCTCGAACTCACGGAAGTACTGGTCCGGCGTACTGAAACTGCGGCGATCCATGATCTCGCGCGCCGCATAGATGCCGAGCAGTTCCTTGGCCATGGTGAAGATGGATTCGCGCGTCTTGCGTTTGACCTTCTCCCAGCTGGTGCCGCCGAGTTTGTCCAACGGCGGTGCGGCGCCGTCGGCGCCGACATACTTCTGCACCAGGCTGATGCGATCGACCGGCAAGTAGAGGCGATCGCCGCCGGCGTATTCGAGATGGAGAAAGTCCCCTTCGGTGTCGGCCACCCGGAGATGTTTCAGTCCGCGATAGCGACCCACGCCGTGGTCGATGTGCACGACGAAATCATCCGGCTTCAGCTCGCTCAGGTTCTTGAGGAGTTGCGTCACCTCGACACGACGCGTGCGACGGCGTTGCCGCGCCTCGCCAAAGAGGTCGGCCTCGGTGACCACCACGAGCCGCGCTTCGGGCAGCCGAAAACCTTCGCTGAGATGTCCGAGCATCAGTTGCGGCCGATGCGCCGTCGACCCGAAGACAGCCGCAAACGTCCGCTCGTCCCGCTCGACCGCGACATCGTGATTCTCGAAGAGACGGGTCAGGCGTTCTCCCTGCGGCGCAGTGCTGGCGACCAAGATCACGCGATGCCCCTGCTCGCACCAGTTCCGCACCCGCTCGGCCACCGGTGCGAACGAGGTCTCCCGGCGCTGTGACCCGTGTTCGATCTTCAAATCGCGCGTCAGAAACGACTGCACCGTGAGGTGCTGCGCGTCTTCGCCGCTGGCCAGCATCTCCAGCTGCTCCAGTTCGATCGTTGGCCAGCCGGCAAACGCCGCCCGCCACTCGCTCGGTGAGATGTACAAGCCGTCCACCGGCGGGAGAAATCGGTGCTCGGCCGCGCGTTCAGCCGCGCGCCGCTCGATCTCGGCCCAGGCGCGCTCTAGCGCCGCGTCCACCTCGCCCGCACTGTCCAGCCAGAGCAGGGCGTTATTCGGCAGATAGGCTGCCAAGGTGTCCAGCGACGCATAGAAGTACGGCAAGAAGAACTCGACGCCGGGAAAGAGGAGGCCGTTGGTGAGCCCTTCGAGCATCTGCGTGCGTTCCTCGCGACTGACTTCCAACTCGAAGGCGCGGGCTTCGATGGTGCGCAACGTTTCCCGATTCGATCGATCACGGGCATCGAACTCGCGCACCGGCAAGATGAGGAACTCGGGGTGCTGCGCCAACGAGCGCTGACTGACCGGATCGAACTCGCGGATGCCTTCGATGACGTCGCCCATCAATTCGATCCGCAACGGCTGCGCGTGCGCTGGCGGGAAGATGTCCAGGATGCCGCCGCGGATGGCGAAGTCGCCGCGATCCTCGACCAGCGGCAGGCGGCGGTACCCCCAGTCGTCGAGCTGCTGCGCCAGCGCGTCGAGATCGATGGCGTCCCCTTCCACGAGGTAACGGAGGCGTTCGGCGAACTGCGTCCGCGGCGGTACGCGCTGGAGCACCGCCTCTGCTGTCGCGACGATGATGGGGTGTTGGGTTTGCTGCAGGTGGTAGAGGCCTTCGATGCGGGCCGCGACCGCCTCGGGCGTCGGCGACAGATCCTCGAACGGCACCACGTCCCACGCCGGGAAATAATGAATACGCCGCGCGAATGGTGGGGCGCTTTCATCTTCGCCGTAGAAGAAGCGTAGGGCTTCGACAAAAGCTTCCGCCTCTTTGGCCGACGGCTGCACGATCAGGGCCGGCCGCGGAAATTGACTGAGCAGGCGCCAGACGAAAAACGCCCGCGCTCCACCCTTGAGCCCGCGGACCCGCCACAGGCGCCTCTCGGCGGCTCCGTGCGCTAACGGGGCATCGACCGCGGCGTGCAGATGCTGCACCGCTCGTTCACAATCGGCATTTGTCATCAACATGCATCAATACGAAAAGGGGAGATCCAACGCGGGACCTCCCCTGCACCAGTTCGCAAATTTACTAGCAGGCGGCGTACCTCGCCACAATGTGACGCTGGCCTATCTGATTTCACGGGGTTGAGCCCGGCCAGGGCTTCCGATAGGTTTGTCAGCGATGCCCAGCAGCGAAGAACTGTACGACCAAGCGGTGGACTGTGTTGCTGACGGCAAGCTCGACGAAGCCATCAGCAAGTACAAGGAGGCGGTGACCCTCGATCCGACCTTCGCCGACGCCTGGGAAGGGTTGTCGATGGCGTATGCCGACAAGGAGATGTGGTCTGAGGCGATCGGAGCCGCGAAGAAAGCCGTCGAGATCAGTCCCGATGATCAGCTTGGTTACACCAATCTGTCCCGCATCTTCCAGCGTTCGGGCAATGTCCCGGAAGCGGAAGCCTGGGCCGCCAAGGCGCGTATTCTCGATTGGAAAGCCCAAGTGAAAGAAGGGAAGTAGTTCGTTTCCGCTCGTCTCTCATCGGAACCCAACACTGCTTGCCAAGCGTGACCGACCGCAATTTCGAACGCAACCACCGTGATCTGACGCTGACGCTGGTCATCACCGCGAGCTACTGCCTCGTAGAGTTCGGCGGCGGCATCCTCACCAACAGCTTGGCGTTGCTCTCCGATGCCGGTCACATGCTTGCCGACGTCGCCGCCCTCGGGCTCAGCCTGTTCGCCATCCGGCTGGCGCAGCTCCCGCCGACGGCCAGCAAGACGTTCGGATACCACCGTGTGGAGATCTTGGCGGCACTGGTCAATGCCCTGTTGTTGTGGGTGATTGTCGGCATGATCCTGTACGAAGCCTACCACCGCTTTCTGGATCCACCACTCGTGAAGAGCGCGGGCATGATCGCCATTGCCTCAGTCGGTTTGGGTGTGAACGTCGCCAGCCTGTTGGTGCTGCGCCGCTCGCAGGCGGAAAGCCTGAACGTGCGTGCGGCGTTCGTCCACGTGCTGGGCGACGCCCTCGGATCAGTCGGCGCCGTCCTCGCCGGCGTCGCCATCCTGGTGGCAAATTGGTACGTCGCCGATCCGTTGGTGAGCGTGGGGATCGGGCTGCTCATCCTCTACAGCTCCTGGGAGATCATTCGCGACTCGGTGGACATCCTGATGCAGGCCACGCCGCGGGGCATGCGCCTGGAGGAAGTCGAACAGTGCTTGCTCGGCATCGAGGGCGTGCGGCAGGTGCACGACCTCCATATCTGGAGCCTGACCTCCGGGAGGTATCATCTGAGCGCGCATCTGGTAATCTGCGGTGAGAACGAACCGCACTCCATCATCGACGCCGCTCAGATGCAGCTGCGTGAGCATTTCGGCATCGACCACACCACTGTTCAGGTCGATCGCGAGGTGGAATGTGCGGAAGAGTTTCGCGTGCATTGAAGAACGTTCCCAGTAAAGGAGTAGCGCATGGCGACACTAGAACCCGTCGGACCGAATGCAGAACAGATCCAGTACTGGAACGAACTGGCCGGGCAAAAATGGGTGGCGTTCCAGCCGCTTCTCGATGCCCAGCTCAGTCCGTTGGGGCGGCGCACGATGGAGCGTGCGGGCGTCGCTTCCGGAGAGCGCGTGCTCGATGTGGGCTGTGGCTGTGGTAACTCCACGCTCGATCTCGCACGCCGCGTGGGCTCGGCGGGCGCCGTGACCGGTATCGACATCTCGACGGTGATGCTCGAGCGGGCGCGTCAGGCCGCAGGTGAGGCTGGCGTCACGCAGGCGCGTTTCGAGAATGCCGACGCGCAAACGCATCGCTTTCCACCGAGCAGCTTCGATGTGCTGTTCTCCCGCTTCGGGGTGATGTTCTTCACCGACCCGGCAGCGGCGTTCGCAAACCTGCGCCAAGCGTTGCGGCCGGGCGGCCGCGTCGGGTTCGTCTGCTGGCAGGGACTGCAGCACAATCCTTGGATGCGCGTTCCTTTGAGTGCCGCGTTGCCACACATCCCGCCGCCGCCACTGCCTGCACCCGACGCACCGGGGCCGTTCGCCTTCGCCGATGTCGATCGCGTGCGTGCCATCCTGACACGCGCCGGCTTTACCGTTCTCAATATCGAAGCGCTCAACGAATCTCTGAGCGTCGGCGGAGGCCGGGACCTCGATGACACCGCGAGTTTCTTAGTCCACATCGGACCGCTCGGACGGCTGCTGCGCGACGCCGAGGATGACGTGCGTGCACGGGTGGCCGAGTCGGTGCGTGACGCCATCGCGCCGTTTGCGACGCCACAGGGCGTACGCATGCCGTCGGCCGCTTGGGTGGTGACCGCTCAGCGTCCGTCTGATTGATTATTCTTCGTCCTTCAGATGGCGCCGCGCTCGCGCAGGCGGTCGATTTCCGCGTGCGACAGGCCGAGCAGTTCGTGTAGCAGCTCGTCGGTGTCGGCGCCCAGCCGCGATGCCGGTTCGTAGCGCGGCCGTACGTCGTCGATCTTGATGGGACAGCCGACTTGACGCAGGGAACCGAACTGGGCGTGCTCGACGGTGGTCACCATCTCCCGCGCCAATACCTGCTCATCCTGGAGTGCCTGTTCGACGCTGTACACCGGGGCGCACGGCACGTACCCGCGCAGGATCCCGAGCCACTCATCCGTGGTCTTGGTGCGCACCACCTCTTTGAGCAAGGGGACCAGCTCATGGCGGTGCGTGAGGCGGTCTTGAATCGTGCGAAAGCGCGGATCGTCTTTCAGATGCGACACCCCGATCCGATCGGCCAGTCGCTGCCAGAACTTTTCTTTCATGCACATGATGACGATGTTGCCGTCCTTGGTCGGGAAGTTCTGTGAGGGCACCAGCGTTTGGTGCGCGGAGTCGGGCTGGCGTTCGAGGCGGTAGCCTTTCAAGCTCCACACCGCGAGGTAGTTGAGCATCGAGATCGCGGTGTCGAGCAAGCTGACGTCAACATCACAACCGATGCCGGTCTCGCGCGCACGCAACACACCGATCAACAATCCCACGGTCGAGGTCAGACCACCGGAGAAATCGACGACGGATACGCCGCATCGCGTCGGCGGCGAGCCTGGATCGCCGCTGACGCTCATGAAGCCGGCCAGTGCTTGCATGAGAAAGTCGTAGCCCGGTTCGGCCGCACGCGGACCGGTCTTGCCGAACCCCGACAGCGAGCAACAGACGATGCGGGGGTTGAACTCCTTCAAGCTGGCGTAATCCAGCCCGAGCTTTGCCGGCAAGTCGCCACGTGCGTTGGCGTAGACGGCATTCGACACGCGCACGAAACGGTGGAATACCTCCTGGCCTTGGGGTGTCCGGAGGTTGAGCGTCAGCGACTTGGCGTTGCGGTTGAGCGACTGGAAGTACGGGCTGTCACCGTCCGTGGCATACGGTGGGACACTCCGCGCCTCGTCGCCGCCGATCGTTGGATCTTCGATCTTGATGATCTCCGCACCCAGGTCGCCCAGCATGGTCATAGCATAGGGGCCGGCACCCAGCTGGGTGAAGGCGAGAATACGAACATCCGCCAGCGGCAGTGACGTCATCGCTCTCTTACGCTCCAATCTCTGCCAGCGCCCGCACGGCTTCGATTTGCATCAAACCGCACATCAACGTCGTCGCGCCGCACTCGCGCCAGGCAGCCAGACGATCGCGAATACGCTCCTTTGGTCCGACCAGCGACACTTCGTCTGCGAGCGTATCCGGCACCGCCGCGGCGGCCTCGTCCTTCTTCCCGCTGAGGTACAGGTCCTGGATCTTCTTTGCCGCCGCTTCGAAACCGTACCGGCACGCGAGGTCGTTGTAAAAGTTCTTGCCGCGCGCGCCCATCCCGCCGATGTAGAGGGCCAGTGCCGGCTTGATGAAACTCAGACACGCGTCGACGTCATCGCCCAGCACCACGGCTACCGCCGGTGCAATGTCGAAGTTGTGAACGCCCTTGCCGCTGCCGGCTTTGCGGAACCCAGCCTCTAAAGGGTCGCGGTAGATCCTTGTACGATAGGGCGAATACCACACCGGGATCCAGCCATTGGCGATCTCCGCCGCCAGCTCGACGCTCTTCGGCCCGATGGAGGCGAGATAGATCGGAATGTGACGGCCATGCAGGATGCTCTTGAGCGGCTTGCCCAAACCTGAGGCGCCGGGACCGTTGTACGGAATCTGGTAGTGCACTCCCTGATGTTGAAGGGGCTGTTGTCGTGCCCAGATCTGGCGAACGATCTCGACGTACTCGCGCGTGCGGGCCAGCGGTTTGCCGTAGGGCACGCCGTGCCACCCTTCCACGACTTGCGGGCCGGAGGGACCGAGGCCGAGCAAGAAGCGACCACCGGAAAGCTGATCGAGCGTGGTCGCTGTCATCGCCGTCATGGCCGGCGTGCGTGCGGGCATCTGCATGATTGCGGTACCCAGCTTGATCTGCTGCGTCTGGCCGGCGATCCAAGCCAAGGGCGTCACGGCATCTGAGCCGTAGGCCTCGGCGGACCAGACCGAATGGAATCCCAGCCGGTCGGCTTCCTTTATCAGCTCGATGTTGATGGACACTTGAGCGCCGGAGTAACCGACATTCAGTCCGAAGCGCATCTCACTGCCTCCCGTGTCGTCCTATGCCGCCGCCCTGTTCGGGTCAACAGAGGCAGAACGGCGCAATATGGCTGCCACCGCTCGAGGTAGAGACCCGGCCGCGTGAAGGGCGATGCGCGACGTTCCTCAGCCTGAACGCGCCAGAGCGGTGGCACGCTCCAAGCTCGGAATGCCCGGGCGGCCGCCTAGCTTCTCACACTTGAGCGCGGCGGCAGCCGCGGCAAACCGCAGGATGTCCGGAACCGGCCACCCTTGCAGCAGGCCGTAGATGCTGCCGGCGTGGAAGATGTCGCCGGCTCCGGTACTGTCGACGACCGGAACGTGGAAGGCCGGAACGTAATGGAACTCACGGTGCACCAAAGCCAGCGCGCCGCCGGGACCGAGGGTGACACCGGTGAACCATGGTCCGCGCTTGGCCGTCTGCCGCAAGGCCTTGCGTAAATCGCTGATACCGGTGAGTTGTTGCGGGAATTCGGCACCGACGATCAAGACGTCCGTCAGTTGCAGCAGCTCGTCGATCCCAGGCGCCGGCGTGTCGGTGTCGAGTACCGTCAGGATGCCTTCTCCCTTCGCGGCGCGCGCCGCCCCGATCGCCGCCGGCATGTCCACGGCGTCCATGAGCAAGATACTGCCATCGGTCAGCGACTGGCGCGGCAACTCGTCGGCGTGCAGCACCAGCTCAGGGACGCGTTCGCTCAATACCGACCGCTCTCCCGACACTTCGTCGATCAGGATCACCGACACTTGCTGACGCGCCTTCTGGCGGGTGACGCAGGCCGAGAGCTCAACGCCCTCGTCTGCCAGCGCGGCGCGCGACGAGGCACCACCGACATCATCGCCGAACGTTCCCACATACGCCGTACACAAACCCCAGCGCTGCAGCGCCACCAGTGCCGTCGGCACCTGGCCGCCCGGTTGCTCGTCGTAGATCACCAACTGCTGTTTCGAATCGAGGCGGGGATGCCGCCTGACGATGCAGAGATGGTCGACGCTGCTCAGGCCGAAGCCCACCACATCGAATCGTTTGCCTGCGGGAAACGGATAGGATCCCACCGCTTCGTGTTTGACCGCCGCCATTACGACTTCTCCGTCACCCGGGCCGAGAACGGCACGAGGATGTGTGACTGCTCGGGATGATCGGTGTCCACATCCAGCGTCCCGGAGATCTTTCCAGGATGCAGGCCTTCGCTCAACGTGACCGTGACACGGTAGTCCTCGCCGTCGCGGACCGTCGTCACGGCTGCTGCCCCGACGGCGGGCGTCAGGTGAACGGCTTTGATGTGCACCTGCTGCTTGCCGCGATTGTGCAGGCCGAGCACCAGTGACGTTCCCGCGCCAGGCGTGATCACGCCAAAACTCAGCTGCGCCGGCGAGACCGCGACATCGCCGTCCACTGTGCCGGTGATCGGCACGGTCAGAAGTGGATGTCGCTGGTTGCCGGTGTGGACGGCGATGGTCTCCTCGAATTTGCCGAGCGGTGCATCCGTCTTGACGGCCACTTGCAGCGGCCTGCTTGCGCCGCCCGGCGGGGCGGGGCTGAGTATCCCGGCAATCACCTTTCCCCGGGATTCCACCGAAGCGGCCGTGGCGTCGCCGACGAGGCGTGCGCCATGTGACGCGGTCTGGCCGCGGATCACGTGGCCGACGTACAGTCGTGGCGGATCGACAGCGACGTCCGCGTTGACGCGACCGCTCAGCGTCAGCGTGTTCACCGGCTCGGCCGGGTCATTGGAATAGACGGTAATGGTGCTGCTCTGGTAGCCGAGCGAGTCCGCCGTGTCGAAAACCACCTCAATCGCTCCTTCTCCGCCGGGCGGAACCGCGCGGGTCGAGGTCACTGTCGCCGCGCAGCCGCACGACGCCCGCACATTGTCAACGTTCAGATCGAGGCCACCGGCGTTCCTGAACCGGTAAGAGTGGGTGACCTTCGTCCCCTGCTCCACACCACCGAAATCGTAGAGGGCTTGTTCGAAGGCGAGCTTGGGCGCCGAGCGCACGGAGGGAGAGGGCTTTGGCTCGGCGCAAGCGTGGAGCAGCATCCCAAGCGCCGCCGCCAGCGCCCATGCCATTCGCGACCCCCTGACCATGAAGTGGTTACGGCAAGACGCCGACGATGCGCGCCGGCGCGCCGCTTCCGCCGGCAATCTTGATCGGCAGCGCCATCAGAGTGGCGCCCTTCGCGGGCAGCCGGTCCACGTTTGCTAGATTCTCGAAGGCAGGCTTGCCGGCGCCGTTGATGACCTGGTGGACGATGAAATCGGTTGACTGGCCATAGTCGATGCTGGCGGTGTCGACGCCGATAGCGGCGATGTCACGCTCTTTGACCAAGAACTCCGCCGCCTTCGCTGAGAAGCCGGGGAAATGCAGATGGGCGACGTCCCCCTTTTGATCCGTGCCGAGGTAGCGAAGCTTATCCGGCCAGAACCTTCCCCATCCGCTCCACATGACGACGATGGCCCCGGCGGGAAGACGACCGTTGCGCCGCTCCCATCCCTTGATGTCGTCGACCGCGAGGCGGTAATCGCGGTCCGCCGCAACCTGTGTGCGAACATCGATCACCGCGGCCGGCCCGATACACGAGTGCAGGGAGACCGCATCAACGGCGTGACCCCCCTCTGCGAAATGAATGGGCGCATCCATGTGAGTTCCACCGTGTTCGGCCATGGAAATGTTGTTGGCGGCATACCAGTACCCCAGTGGCGTGCGGCCATGTGACACCGGGGTCAGGGTAAAGGACTCGGCTGTGGGCCAGTAGATGGTGTCCGGACCGAATGAGTAAGAGAGATCGATGACCTTGCTCGCATCGATCGGCGGCGACGCCGGGTGGGACCGAGGCGAGCATCCCATTGCCAGCAAGACCGTCAGTTCTACAGCTACTGTACACGCAGTGCGGCGGAGCAGCATGGGCAGTTAGGCTATGGAAGTGAGTGGGCCGAGTCAACCGGCCCCCGCGCTGGAATCGAGGGTCAATTTGGAACGCCGATTGACAGTCTGGGCTTCCGACTTGGTGGATCTGGAGCTAATCCGCCGTGATGATCATATTCTTATCCCGGTGATCATATCCGGGTCGAGTGGCACGACCAGCCAGCGCAGCCGCTCCTCGGCCTTGGATGAGAATCGGTTGCTGAGTATCGGTTGAGCGCACCTCGATCCTTGTCACCACGAACCCCGCCTTCGGGGAATGGCCGAGCGTATTCGGCGACGCCAAGATGACGACGGCTGCTCAATTGGCTGACCCACTACCGCGACATCATCGCATCATCGAGACTGGCAACGACAGCATCAATTGAGGATTGTTGCGGCCAATGTTGCGCCGTGTGGCGTAGATTGGCCCCGGGGGGCCAATTGCTGACGCAGCTTTCTTGGGTTGCGTGTCAGCGGTGTATTCGGACCAAAACGGGCGTTCACTCTAAGCCCGCCGCCAACTCAATGGCTGCCTGTACGTCGCGCATGCTCGCGAGTCGACGAGCCTCCATTGCCTCCACCTCGGCCGCTGTGCAAGGGGTCCCCGCAAGCAGGCGCAAAAGTTCGGAGCCGTCGATGAGCTGGATATCGCGGGCTTTCGCCTCCCTTCTCGCGCGTCTCGTAAGGTCTCCATTCGTGGCAAGAACCGGTCGCAGCACCGCGCGTCCGGAGAACGCCTTTAACCGCTTGGCGCGGTACCCGTCGAACGCGTTGATCACTTCCGCAAGTGCGTCAACATCGACGGTCGCGTCCCAGAGAGTGTGTTTGCACTGTACGAGCCTCACTTCGCCTTCGCGTATCGCAATAGCGTCGATTCCGTCATCGCCGCTGCGCGGTGTCAATATTACTCGCGCCCCGCGCTTCTCGTCGAGCAGCGCCAGCAGTGCCTCGAAGCGATCGAAGCCTAGCCGCCGTACGTCATCCTGGGACAGAGGACGCACCTCCGAGGTCGAGCTACCTTGCGTGCCGAAGACGTCGCTCATGAACTCGCGGTGTAGCTCTTCTTCAGTCGGCATTGGTGCCAGGAACTCAGCCGCCAGTTGCCGCCGGCGGCAGATCAGCGCGTGGAGTTTCTCATCGAATGTCTCGAACTCGCGTCGCGGATCAGTCGCGATCAGATAGTAGACGTGTACGTCGCGAGTCTGGCCGATGCGGTACGTGCGGTCGGTTGCCTGCGATTCCGTCGCTGGGTTCCACCAGCGACCATAATGGATAACGTGGTTCGCCTCCGTCAGAGTGAGACCGATACCCGCGACGTCGGGCGAAAGAACAATGGCGTTGAAGCCGGGGCTTTCGCGGAAGCGACGCAGGATGGCGCTTCGTGTTGCCTCTCCTGATCTTGTATCGCCACGGCGGTTTGTGGCGCCGTTGACGATTTCGACATCCAAGTTGAACTCAGCACCGATCACGGTTGCGAGAAGCTGTTGCATAGGAAGGCTGCGGGTGAAGAGGAGAACTTTCTCGCCCTTGGTTTGTATTCCGTGCAGGCACTCCAGGACTTTGGCAAGCTTCGGACACCGATCGATGGCTTCCTGACGCGAGACAGGCTCGAAGCGTGGTACGAGCGTCGGGTGCTGATACACCTTCATCAGGAGATCAATCAGGGCGAACGGGTGGTTCCCTTCGCCTCCCGCACGAGCCCGCTGCAGCACGTCGAGGTGCCACTCGCGCTGCTCAGTAGAAAGGTCGCAAGGCAGCTCGTGCTCGTACTTCTCCGGCAAGCCGTTCAGGCTGGTCTTGTCCCTGCGCAGGACGAAGGCGTCGGAACGGCCATATTTGAGTCGTTCCTTCAGTGCCGCAAGGTCCGGACCCCGCTCGTCGGTAGAGTCTTCGGCGGGTCGCTCATAGACTTTGGTAAATTCGGAGGCGCTCGCCAGCAGGTGTCCAGGCTGAAGGAAGTCAAAGATATTCCAGACGTCGAGCAGGCGCGTTTCGACCGGCGTGCCGGTGCAAGCGATCCGAAATCGCGGCGCGAGCGCCTTCAACGCATGCGAACGTTTCGTGCTCGGAACTTTGAATTCCTGCGCTTCATCGGTGACCACGACCGACCAGTGTGCCTTTAGTTGCGCGAAGGAGAATTGGTAGTTCACAATTGTTTCGTAGTTGGTCAGTACCACGCGGTACTGTCGGAGGCGCTCGATGTCGAGGATTGGCTCGCCGACGACCGTTTCCTTTCCCGTAATGCCGGGCCGCTTGATCTTTTCGATCGCGGGGCCGTGAAGCACCAACCACGGACGAAAGGTCTCGCCGTCTTGGTCGAAAAACGTTCGCATGTCGGACAGCCACGTCTCGCTGTCGAGCAGGATGACCGGGGCGACAATCAATATTGGATCCCAGGGCGCGGCCTCGGGGTTTTCGCTTCCAGGAGAGATATCGCCTCTTTCAATAAGCCAAGCCAGGAACGCGAGGACTTGGAGGGTCTTTCCCATGCCCATATCGTCCGCGAGTAGGCAGCCGTGACGGTGAAGCAGAAAATTACGTTGGAGCCACGTGATGCCATCGCGCTGATGGCTCTTGAGCGAGATGTCCTTCTTTAGCGCGCGCGGAAGGGTGAACGCTCTCTCCGCGTCTGCGCGTTCGGATGGTGACGGCTCGTCGTATTCCAGCTCATTCTCATTGGTATAGATCAGCAAGAAGCGACGGGTTGGCTGCGGTTGATCGGCTTTCTTGGTCTTCGCAGGCGTAACGCGGTCGATCAGCTCGTCGAGCGCGCGGACAAAGGGCTCGTCAACCAAAATCGACCTGCCCCTAAGGTCCACGTTGCCAACACCAGTGCGCCGTGCCTCGTGTACGTTCCGCCAGAATTTGAGAAGTTCATTGCGGGAGCTAAAGCCGACGTCCTCGCTCTGACCATTCACGTAGGTGCACTTGACACCAGCGTCGAATTTCTCGGGTCGCGGTCTTCCGCCGGCGTCAGTGTCCTCGAAAACGCCAGTTCCGCTCCGCCGCAAGTACGGCTGAGAAACGAATGGGAAGTCACCGATGCCCTTCACGCGAGGGCCGAAGAGCGCGGAGTCAATGTCGACCGCATCAGCCACTCCGTCGAAGACTACGTGAGGATCGCGCAGCACCTTGGTACGGTCAGCTCCGCCGAGGTGGCGCGCACGCTGCATCCGGCGGAGCACTTCGCGCTGAACGCTGTCCAGAACTACTCGAACGTGCCGGCCATCCGCCTGGTCGAGTGAGTAGACCTCGTCGATGTCGTCTGAAGCGAGGAACGCCTGACGCATGGCGTCTTCGGGGACGCCCTCGATCCGTGGCGTGAAGGAGATTCTCCCATCATCTTCGACGAGAAGGTCCAAGCCGACGCGGCTGGGCACCAAAACGCGCTGCTCGGTGATGAAGCGATCCAACTGGGCACCGACTCCTTCAGCGATGCCCTTGATTTCGGCGAATCGGATGAAGGCGGCTGACGTGGCCTTTGTTTCACCCGGTGCGGCGTTGAATGCATCGATGGCTTCGACGAGTGCGTAACTCTGCGGGTCAAGACGGTAGATCGTATCCCCACGGCGAACGAAGGCCCCAAGCCTCTCCAGATTTACCGCCTGCGAACCAAGGTAGAAGCGGTAGAAGTATCTGAATCCCTTGTCACCCAGCCACCCGCTCGTTTCCAGCTCGATTGTGAACGGTGCCCAAGGAACAACCGTGTCGAAGGCGTCGATCCCGTGAGTTTCAAGCGCGGCAAAATCGGCGTGGCTGATCCGGAGCGCTCCGTGTTCCGCGCTGGCAAGCCCAAGCTCAATCAGTTGCGGGATGAGAGTGGGCAGCAGGCGACCGAGGCGAGTTCTAGGGGTGTGGAATCGCCACTTTGCAGGATCAGCCAATTCGAAGGCCTTGCCGCGAAACCAGACCCCATCGGGTTCGACGAACATGCTCACGCTGTCCGCTGGCTCCGCGATCGTCCAGATCGACCGTTCGCTGCTCACGGGTCGTCCCTCGAAACCGGCCGAACACCGTGCCGGGCCAGGATCATCGCTAACTCGTCCTGCCACCCGACCACGTGGCGGAGTCTCTCGGCCGCCAGCGTCGGCTGTTTGAGTCCGTTTCGCCCGCTCACGTCAAACGGCTCGGCGCTCCAGAAATCCGGTATCAGCTGATTCGCAGCACTCTTCTGGTATACGTAGCAGGCATTTCCGACCCGGCTAAATTCCACCACCACGACGCGACCAAAGTCGAGTAGAAAGGCGCTTGTGTCGGCGAGGCCAGCGATACGACCGTAGTTGCCAACCTGCCCGCGTAGCTGTGACATTCGGGCTTGCAGCCTGGTTTGATCTCTCCAATTCAGCAGAGGCCGTGACATCTTTACCCGCTTCACATACCGGAGCCAGAAAGCTTTGCGCCCATGCGGGTCACTTCCGCGCGGCAAGACATGTTCGAAGAAAAACTCGATGTCGTCCTGGGAGAGCCACTGAACGAAACGCTCCAAGGCTGCTTTTGGGAGGCCACGCCATTTTGTTTCATTGGCGGGTAGCCGCGGATCGCCAAGGTACTCGTGCTGAAACACGAGGCGCTTGAGACCGTCGACGACCTCGGGGACCTGCGTTGTCGCTGGGTGAAGAATGGTCTCGCACACTTGATCCTTGAACTCCGCGCTGGGCCAATCGGGCCATCGGAGCAACTCGCGGAGGAGGAACTGATTGGCTGCTGATTGTGGGCCGATCTGATCTCGACAGCGTTGTGCCGCGTGCTTGGCGGCTCTCAAGACAAAGGGTGACCGCTCCTCGAGCGTCCAGAGCTCGCATTCTGCTCCTATTGGTCGGCGGTTCTCGACCATATCCGTGCCAAGATCCTCCGGCCCGCTGCTGCCGAGGATGAGATCGGAAGCGGATCGCCACTTTCTCACCACGCGATTTGCGCCGTCATAATCGCTAACGCGACGGCGCACCGCGTTCCCCACTCCCAGCTTACTAAACAGTTCGGCCGACCAGCGGGCGTGGCAAGATCGCACCAGTCCCTGTAATGCCCGTGCCCTCAGCTCGGATGTAGATCGATCCAGATATTGCTGGAATCGCCTGTCGGTTGCCACGTCCGGTTCCCAGCACAGGAATCGTACCGCGCGTGCCTCGATGTCCTTCCGTTTGCCGGCAACGAAGTCGGACCACTGTTGCCTAGCATCCGGGCAGACCGGTGCTCGTGCCGCTCGCTCCTGTCCCACCGAACTCACCGTAGCCCTAAGACGATCCAGGTCGTGGTCACTGAACAGCGGCTGCCGAGCCGCGATTTGGGTGTCGCGAAGCGTCATGCGCAAGGCCTTGACGGCTTCAACCAAATCGAGGTCTCGCTCGGCGGAATTGGCCTCAATTTGCATTGGCTGGCTCGCTCACAGGTGCGAATCCGAAGTTGCGCAATTCACGTTCCCGCTGCTCGAAGGAGCGGACGCGAATCTTGAAGATGACCCGCCGGCTCCGAGGTCGGTCTTCCACGCCATTCACTAGAAATGGGTCTCGTCGGCCGCGGCCGCTAGCCGAAAGAAGTTCCAATAGGCAGGACTCAAGCGGGGTGTTGGCATCGGCCCGCCCCTGATCTGCGAGGATATTCAAACTCTCCCTTACCACTTCCATGGAGCGGTCTTGGCTGAGTTTCAGGTTGTGTTCATCGGTGCCGGTGGAATCAGCGTGTCCCTCGACAACGATTGACGTGAGTTCCTTTCTGAAGGAGCACGCTACCACTGCGAGGGTCGGAACGAACTCTTTGAGGAACTCTTGCCCTCGCTTTGGTATATCGTGCTGATCCACGGCGAACTGAAGCAGGCCCTCAGGAACCACCACGAGGAGCCCAAGCGGATCGGTCTCGTCTTCCTTGATCTCCACGCCCTGTGCTGAAAGATCAGCCAGTTGCTTCCTTAGCTCAACAAGAATCGTTTCCCGCGTAGTCTTGGTGGTCTTCGCCGCCTCCAGGAGCTGCTTCTGTATTCGTTCGATCTCTTCCTGTGTGGCGTGGAGTTCGCGCTGCTTGTTATTGACCAGGGCGACCAGGAGCAGAATGAAGATGACCGCAAGAGATGTCATCAAGTCCGTCAGGGAGCTTGCGAGTCCTGAACCGGGGTCTTCCGTTGTCATTGGTCCGCCCGATTACGCGCGTACCTTCGCCTTGCCGAGCACCTCGGTCAGGTCTTCAAGATACTCTTCAAGCTCATTTATCGATGCCCCAAGACGCTGGACTGCGGTCTCGATCAGCTCGTTCGACGCCTTCACCATACCCTCGAATCCGCGCCTTGACGTATCGGTATAGTCTCTCAAATGCTGGGAGACCGGAGCCTGTCAATGAAAGTGAGACAGTCGGCATCCGAATTTAGTGTAGCGCCGGCAGCGGCGAGAGCATGAACGACGCGACGGAGACGCTGGTGTTTGGGGTACCCATGTCCTCACCGGGGTCGAGATCGTGGCGCTG
>JBIOJG010000001.1:0-279799 GCA_044450645.1 Binatia bacterium | reverse complement strand
TCGGCTACCCCGACGCCGACCCCCACCGCCACCGCGACCGCAACCAACACGCCCACGCTCACCCCAACCGCAACCAACACCGCGACCCTGACGCCGAGTGTGACACCAACCCCGACGAACACGGCCACGCCGATCCCGCCGTCACTGACCCCGACTCAGACCCCAACGACTACAGCCACCAACACGCCGACCTCGACGCCAACGAATACGCCGACCCCCACCGCCACCGCGACCGCAACCAACACGCCCACGCTCACCCCAACCGCAACCAACACCGCGACCCTGACGCCGAGTGTGACGCCAACCCCGACGAACACGGCCACGCCGATCCCGCCGTCACTGACCCCGACTCAGACACCAACGACTACAGCCACCAACACGCCGACCAGTACGCCAACGAATACGCCGACCCCCACCGCCACCGCAACCAACACGCCCACGCTCACCCCAACCGCAACCAACACCGCGACCCTGACGCCGAGTGTGACGCCGACCCCGACGAGCACGGCCACGCCGATCCCACCGTCGCTGACCCCGACTCAGACCCCAACGACTACAGCCACCAACACGCCGACCTCGACGCCGACTCGGACACCCAGCCCAACGAGCACGTCTACCAACACGCCAACGGCAACCGCGACGCTCACCCCGAGTGCGACGCCGACCCCGACGAACACGGCCACGCCGATCCCGCCGTCGCTGACCCCGACTCAGACGCCCACCGTCACCGCGACCGCAACCAACACCGCGACGGTGACGCCGAGTGTAACGCCAACCCCGACGAGCACGGCCACGTCGATCCCGCCGTCGCTGACCCCGACTCAGACCCCCACCGCCACCGCGACCGCAACCAACACGCCCACGGTCACCTCGACCGCAACTCCCTCACTTACGCCAACGAACACGCCCACGCGGACGCCCACTAGTACCCCGACGCGCACGGCGACCCCAACAGCAAGCCCGACTCAGACCTCCACGCCAACGCCAACTCGCACCGCAACCAACACCTCAACAGCGACTGCGACCGCCACCCTAACCCTGACGCCGACATCTACGGCAACGAGTACGCCCACAAGCACCGTCACCACGACGGCAACGGAAACACCCACGCAAACCGCCACCAACACGGTGACGCAGACGCCAACTGGAACACCGCCCCCCACACCAACTCAAACTCCAACCGCAACGCCGACGCACACACCGACTCAAACCGCGACCAACACCGCCACAAACACGCCGAGTCCGCCGGCAACAGCGACTGCCACGCCCTCGAACACCGCCACGGCAACCCCGACAAATACGCCGACTCAGACACCGACGACTACAGCGACCAACACGCCGACCAGTACGCCAACGAATACGCCGACCTCGACGCCGACTCGGACATCCAGCCCAACGAGCACGTCTAGCAACACGCCGACGGCAACAGCGACGCTCACCCCGAGTGTGACACCAACCCCGACGAGCACGGCCACGCCGATCCCGCCGTCGCTGACCCCGACGCAGACACCCACCGTCACCGCGACCGCAACCGACACACCCACGGCCACGTTTACCGCCACTTCGACCGGCACACAGACCGCGACACCGACTCAGACGTTACCGAGCACGCCAACCCTCACTGGCAGCTCAACGGCGACCTCGACGCAGACGCCGACGAGCACCGCGACTCGGACGTCGACGCCTACTGACACCACGACAGCAACACCGAGTGTGACACCCACTCATACGCCCACGGCGACGCCGCCATTCACAGCGACCTGGACCTATACCTCCACGGCAACACCCGCGAACACGGCCACCATAACCCCGACTCCGACCAGCACGGCCACCCACACCTTGAACCCGACCCTGACGCCGACTCCAACCGCCTCCGCGACTTTGATGCCTACCAATACTCCGACACCGACTTTCACCACGACGCCGGCGTACACCGCCACGAACACGCCGACCGCCACTAACACGTGGACTCCAACCCCCACGGCTACCGCAACCGCTACACCGACAAAGCTGATCAAGCCGCCCTGCGTTGGCCAGTGCAACGGAATCGGCCCCGTCACAGTCGACGAGATCCTGACCATGGTGAACATCGCGCTCGGCAATGTCGCCGTCTCTCGGTGCGAGGGGGGGAGTGGCAACCGCGACGGCTCGATTACCGTCGTTGAGATTCTCAGCGCCGTGAGCAACGCCCTGAACGGCTGTCCGACACACTCCTGACTGGGGTCAGCCACCGGCGTGGCTCACACCGCTCTGGCGAGTCCGTCGTTCGGGCCTTGCGAGACGAACTGGCCGGTGAAGGCGTGGGGGGAGAATGGATTGCCGCAACGCCGGCGCGGTCTTCAGCTTGGTTTCGATATCGGCTTCGATGTGCTCGGTGGGCCGTGGCGCTGCGCCACTTTGGCGACGGTGCGGTCCATCACCCAGTAGGCGACTGCCGGAGCAAAGCGCTTGGTCAGGACGCCCAACCGACCGTCGACACCAGGGATGATGAGAAACGTCCCGCGCGCCATGCCACGCAGAAGCGCGTCGGCTACCGCCGCCGGTGACAAGACCTTCGCCGACGCCGAAATCGCGCGCGTCTCCTCGGGCTTGGTCAGATTCTCGGTGGCGAAGCCCGGCGTCTCGGTGTCCGGTGGGCAGAGGACCGAGACCGTGATGCCTTGGGGTTTGAGCTCGCCGCGCAGCGCTTCGGAAAAACCCACGAGCGCGAATTTGGAGGCGCAGTAGTCGGTATACCCGAAGACGCCGACGAGGCCAGCGATGGACGACGTGTTGACGATATAGCCGCTCCGCCTGGCCCGCATGTGCGGCAGCAGCGCCTGGACAGTGTTCCAGCAGCCGTGCAGGTTCACCAGCATGGTCTCGGCGAACTGTGCGTAGGTGATATCCTCGAATCGCCGTGGATAGGCGCGGCCGGCACAGTTGATGAGCACGTCCGGCGCGCCACGTTCGGCAACCAGCGCACGCATGGTCGCCGCCACCTGGTCGTGGTCGGCAACGTCCAGTTGCCGCCATGCGACCGACTGGGTCGGACGCCGGCATGCAGCGCGTACCGCCTCGGCCGCCTGCTCGAGCGGCGCGCGCCGGCGCGCGAACATCGTCACGTCGGCACCGAGCGCCGCCACGCGTTCGGCAACGGCCAGACCGATGCCGAGCGAGCCGCCGACGACGTACACCTGCTTACCATCGAACTCCGTTGGTCTCACGCCCCATCCCACCCGAGCGGCATTATTCAGACTCTGCGCGCCGCGCGCAAGCGCAACGTGTTCAGAAGCACGTCACGCATCGAGGTCGGATCCTTTCACGCGACAGATCGTCAGGCTCGGTCCTTGAAACCGGAATTGGCGTCAGGACACGAAAGCCTCACTCGCCCCCATGCGCGTGCTTCGGGGCCGATGATTGAGCCTCACGCGTCATTTCGATCATCGTGCGCCGGAAGCCGAGCTGCTCGAACAGCCGTTGCGCATCGCGATTCTTCTCCGCCGTCCACAGCATCACTCGCGGTGCGCCACGGGTGATCAGCCACGCGGCCGCGGTCTCGATCAAACGCGTCCCGACGCCGGCGCCGCGCGCGCCGGGGTCGACAACGACATCGTGGATGAAGCCGGCGACGTCACGCAGCTCCTTCCACGACCGCGGCTCGAAGCCCGCATAGACGTAGCCAACGATCGCCCCGCCACGTTCGGCGACGAAGATTGCCACGTCCTCGTCTGCGAGCTGCGTTCCGAGGAAGTGGGCGTAATCCTCTTCGACTCGCGGCCCCGGCGCGAGGAAGCGACGTGAGTCGAAGGCGTGATGCGCACGAACGAGTGCGGCACCGAAGCGTCCGAGGGCGGACACATCCCGCGGTTCGGCGCGTCGAATGAGAACCGGATCATCTCTTGTCATGCTGACAGATTACTGTGACGGGTGCGCTCGCGCGAGCCGCCTGAGGACGGGTTGCTACGGTGCAGGGTGTTCGGTTGTTGGTCTTGGCCGGCCGCAGGTAATCAGCGGCACTGGTCGGCATCGCGGCCGAATGAAAGTCCGCGCGCGCAGCCTCGGGTGCGATCTGACACGCGATCGACGGCGCGCGCGGGTGGTGAAGAGACTGACCGCGCTGCTCCAAAGCCCAACTGCTCGGCCCCGTGACCCTTGCGCCCTGACATATACCGCCCATCACGTCCGGACTATCGCTCGCAGGACCCAATTCCGTTGACCCCCGGTCGAAACTTGAAAGTGCGTCGCTGCCAGCGCGGCCGTGGGTGTTAAAGCCTGGAAGACCCGATCAATAGCCCTCGCGGCGCAGGTTGGCCTCTTGATCCTGTCGGAGGCCGTCCTTCTCGTACGAGCGAGCGAGCTCCTCCAGCGCGGTTGCGACGTTCACGTGTGAAGACTGTAAAGCGCGCGCATGGCTGCGGTACGTATCGGCCAGGTTGCGCTCTTGGCCTCCGCCCTCGTCGTAGGCGCGCATGGTGGCGCCGCGCTTGTTGCTCACGCCGATTTGAAAGCCGTGCCGCATGTCTTCGAGTTCAGGGCGGTCGAGAACGTCTCGCGCGGGCTCGAACGGCCAAACGCCATCAGAATCTGCGGGCGCGTGAGCAAGGATCTGGCCTAGCGTCGAGTCGCAGGCCCTCAGCCTGTCCGCCTGTCGACAGAGTTCCCTGGCCTCGTCGATGAACCTGACGAACGCGTCGCGATCAATTGTTCCGTCTGGCTGGGTGCCCGGTTGGCGACGGCAGTGATGGAGAACCTGCCACGCGGTTTGGGCGGCCGCTTTCGTGGCCTCAGAAGGAGGTTCCCCGGGCTCGCCGTTCGCCGGCTTGTAAAGAATGCAGAGCAGTTCGGTAAACAGCTTCGGCTCGGACAGGATCGCCTGGTACAGCGACTTGGCGCGTTGCTCGCCGTCGTAACCGAGGGCTGGAATAAGACCGAACTCCAGGCGGACCAACTGATCCCTGTCGACCTCGGCTGACGCCTCGAGCCGGTCGACGGCTTCGCCGAGGTGCCAAGAATCCAGGAGTACTCCGTCAGGCTCTTCGCCCTTGAGCATGCGTTCCAGACCCTCCGCCAGGAGCTTGGCGTCCACCTTCTCCAGGTCGAAATCACAAACTTGCAGGGCGGACCGCGGGCGGCCCGCTTCGAGTAGGCGGCGGAGCGCGAAATCCGCCCCGTCGTCCCGTAGCCAGAAACCCGCATCGGTCGTGGCCCAGTAGTTGCCCTCAACCTCGGCACCGCACGACGCCACGATCTCCCAAGTTGTCGGCTCCTCGCGCGCTAGCACCAGCAGACGAGCGATCTTCGGCGCATCCCAGTTCTGCTCTCTACCCCTGTTCAGCACGGCCGTGATGAGTTCCGTTGAACGCGGGGCCTCAGACGCCCGAAGCAAGCCGCGGACGGTCATCACGATCGGTTCGCGAGGTGTAAGGTCGCCTCCCCGCTCCACGATCCACTCTGCCAAGTTAGCTGTCTCGATCTCCAGCTTTGCGAGCACGACACCTACGTAGGGCTGATTCGCGCAAGCTGCGGCGAGCTGTTCAATGCCCGGCAGCCCCCGTTTGGTGTAGACTTCCCGAAGTGCATCGATGCGCCAAGTCTCTCGCAGTTCCTCGCTCCTGATACGGTCGCCGTCACGCACACGGGCTGGGAGATTGGGCCAGCCCTCGGAGAAAAGCCAGCGATGGCGGACGACGAGGTCCTCGGGCGAGAGACCCCCGTACAGTTTTTCGACGTCTGCAAGCTTCTTATCGAGCGCCTTGCCACGCGCCTTGTCGTAGTTGCAGTGCCAGTAAATATGCTTTCTCAGCGCAGTGCGGATAACATCTCTGTCTTCGTCCGACGCCGACGATCTGGCGAACTGGCCCGCGAGCGCGAGGATCGCCTTGATCCGTGCCGCATCAAAGACACGGATCTTCTCAATTGCGCGCGCTATGCGATGGGGGTGGCCTTCAGACTGCGCGATGAGTCTATCGGCGGCGGCAATGAGCATCCCGTGGTACTCGCCCGCCGGGACGCCATGCCCGGCTCCGGCATCATCATCCCGCCATTTGGGACGGGCAGACGGGGTACTGCTATCAGGACCGACGCGGACGAGCCGGTCGAGGAGGTCAAAGGCAACATCTGGTTCCTTAGCGATCAGGGTGTCGAGCACCGTAATGCGGTCATCGACGTCCGCAGCCGTCTGGGGCAACCACGATCGGAAGATGTTGAGCAAGGTCGCCTCGGGCAAGTTCCCCCAATTGCCCTTTATCTCAACCTTGGTGAGGGCCGCGAGTACAAGCACGACTCGCGTCAGCTGCTCCGGTGCCCACGCTAGGGTCTCAAGCGCCCACAAGAGCCCCGAGTGCCAGCATCGACCCATGAAGCCCGGGCCGCTCGTTTCGGTGAGCAGCCGCGTCACCGGTGCATCCGGCCTGGCCAGGCTCAGCTCGACCGCTTTCAAGAAGGTGTCCGGTGCCGACTCGGCCAAGGCCGGAAGGAACGAGGAGAGCGACAGCCAGCGCGTCCCGTCGGCCTCATGGAGCAACTCGCGCACGAAGGCAGCGATCCGACCTTCGATATTGGACGCCAACAGGACGGGCACCTGCAAGCCCCGAACGGCGAGCTTGATCAATGTGTCGCAGAGTGCCTGGATGAGAAGGGCTGATTGCGGCCTAACCTTGCCGTAGATCTGCGCCGCATAACGCTTCTCGTCGGGTAGCTCCAGCTCCGGGTCCGGTGCGAGTAGGATGTTGCGTGCGACTTCGAAGAAGCGATCGATCTCACCTCGGGTGATTCGGTCGCCGAAGAGGTCGAGGAGCTCAAGGGATGACTTGGCCTTCCATACCTCGCCAATCTCGAGGACAGGCGCGTCGTCAACCCGGGCAAGGTAGAGAAGGTCCCTCTCAACCTCCTCATACGTGCGACCAGACAATTGACTGACGATTTCCCGATCGGCTGCCTGATTTGTCGACCACGCGCCAAGCAAGCAAAGGGTCGAGAGGGCTCCCGCTTGTGGCGCGCCGAGCCACGCGGGCTTGCGAATCGAGGGGTTTACTGCTCGGCGCCGCCGGAAGACGGACCAGGATCGGCCCGTGCTCACGGCGAGTCGATTGGCGTCAGCTTCGTCGAGGCCGATGGACGACAGCGCCTTCTCGAACTCGTGTGTCCGTGGTCTCTCGAGTATCAGGTCCGCGTTGCTGTCGCGTCCCGCGGCGCCGCGGTAGTACCCAGCCATGTCGCCGGCCGCATAGGGGATGATCACGCAGAGGCCGTTCCTCCGGGTGGGCTTCTCCGCGATTTCCGGTCGCGCAGCCACGACGACCTTGAGGGTCGGATTCTGTCCCACGAACCGCCAACCGTCCGGCTCGGTCACGACGAGGCTGGCTACATTCAGCTGCGCCTGCGCGAGGAGCCCGGCGCAGACGAACGCTGCCGCTTCGCCAACGCTGTCGGCCCTGATCGTGTAGGGCTCGGACTGACCCGCTTCGAGCCGGCGCTGCAGATCTGCCAGGAACCGATCGCGGGTGCTCTGGTGATCGATCAACAATGCCTCGATAGAGATTGACGGATCGGATTGCTGTGACCAGTCTTTCCAGTGTTTGGCGACACTCTCGACACCTTGCCCAGTCAGTCCGATCTCCTCAGCAAACTGCAATGCCACTGCTGGGTTCTGCTCAAGCCATTGCTCGATATCGTCCGCGTTGTAGGCACGGACATCGGCCCACTTCCCCGCCCGTCGTTTCGCTTTGAGCCACTGTGCCTTGCCGCCCCACCTACGGGCCGAGACGACAACGAACGTGGTGCCGGTGCGAATCTTCTTCGGGGTCTGCCGTGTTCGCTTCTCGTAATCTCTGTTGGCCTTTGTCGTAGGCTTGCCATGGCAGCTGAGTTCCCAAAAGGACTTACCCTTTGGAACCCACGAGCTCCCGTGTTCGCTCACGACTTCGCCATCCCACCCGGGCAAGCTGGTCGAATCGCCAGCGGGGAAATCAACCTCTGTAGGAGCTCCGGCCGTGTGAACAAGCCTGCGTACCAGCCTCGGCAAAGAAGCCTGAGCTTCCGTCGTTTTTGCCCACTCGGCGATTTGCGTCGCGGTGATCCGCATCTGGAACCTCGACCTAGTTCGCGTGCTTCGCGCTATAGTTCGCTGCCGAGAATGATAGTTGAAGGAATGCGTCTCGCACCAGAGGTCCCGTCGCCGGATAGGCCTTGGGGCCGTTCCTAAGAACCTAAGAGTTCTCTTGCCACTCGAGGGCCCGCAGGCACTGAGCGACGGCGGCCGTCGAGATGCCTAAATGCCGGCTGAGTTCCACCGGGCGAATACCGCGGCGCCGCACCGCCTCGCCGATCAGGGCCGTACCTTTGCCGCAGACAAATCATCGAACGGAAACCGAACGAGGACGACCTTACCTTTCGTCATGAAAGGGCTTGCCGTCGCGCGGCGTGTACACGTCTTCTTCGGGTCCTTTCAGAAAATCGAATTCCGGGTTCGTGGCGGCAAGCCGCAACCATTCGTTTTCGTCGATCTCCGCTTCCTCGGGAATCAAGACGATGACACGAACCCGACGCGGCCCGGTGACGGGCAGCGGCGCGTCCACCTGCAACCGGCGCTTCTCGTTAACTGTCCCTGCGACCTCGATTGCCCTCACATCGATCCTCTACAGTACCCAACGTGTACCACTCGCGGGCGAGCGCGCCAAGCATCGTCGTGCGCCGCGCTAAGCACTTCCGTCCGCGGGAATGAGCTTGCGCTCGAACCGGCACCGTCGTGCGTCGACCAACGGGATGGTCGAACTACCCCTACATCCATCCACGCGGGTTGGCAAAGAAGCCCCGGTCCCAGTCTTCGATGAACCCGAGTGCGCACTTGCGCTCGTCCGGGTGGCGGTCGGCGACGCCACGGTCGCGAATGGCGTCGCACATCACGTCCGGCGCCAGATCGCGGCGATGAAGCCCCGGCTTGCCTTCGGACACCAGGGTGGCACAAGCTGCCCATCTCATCCTTGCCGTGCTACGCTTGGCAGCAGACACCGAATGGGTTTGGACAGTGACTGGCACAGAGAACCAAGACTGGCTTTTCACAGTTGCAACACCGCTGGGCTTTTCGGTGCGCGTGAGCCGAGCAGAGTGGACGACCATTCTCGCGAAACACCCTGACCTCACTCAACGCGTCGAAGACATCAAGGCGGCGCTGACGGCTCCGGACGAGGTGCGGCAAAGCCGCCGCGACGCTGCAGTGTTGCTGTTCTATCGCCAGGAGGCGGCGCGCGCGCGTTGGGTCGTCGCGGTGACAAACCACACGAGGGGGCTGGCGTACTGATCACGGCCTACCGAACGGACGTCGTCAAGGAGGGCAAGCGGATATGGCCTGCGTGAGGGTGTTTTTCGAGCAAGAGAAAGAGCTGCTGACGGTCTTCTGGCAAGAACCGCGTGCAGATCAAATCTGTACGGAACTCGATGACGGTGTGATCCTGATCAAGGACAGCCGCTCCGGTGAACCCATCGGCATCGAACTGCTCGCGTATCGGCCCGGCGATGACCGATTCGATTCCGTGCATGTCGATGTCGGTGGGCTGAAACGGGACGTGCAACCGTCGGCGCGGGCGTGATCCCGGCGTCAACGTGGATGTTTGCCGCGTAGTACGGGCAGGGGGCTTGACGTTGCATGGTCGTGTTGCGTGGGTCGCACCGCGGTCCGAGCCCGCTGGTGCTCACACGAGTTCAGCGCCTGCCGCCCGGCCTGGCGGCGCCAGTGCGTCGATGCGAGCAAGCACCTCTGCATCGAGCTTTACGTCGGCAGCCGCCAAGTTCTCGTCCACCTGCCACCGGCGGGTCATGCCCGGGATGGGCACCACCTGCTCACCTCGATGCAGCAACCACGCAAGCGCCAGCTGCGCCGGGGTGATGCCGAGCTCCTTGGCGAAATCCCGGAGCGGCGCGAACCGCGTACGGTTCGCCTGCAGATTGTCGCCCTTGAAGCGGGGCTGCCAACTGCGGAAGTCATCGACCGACGTAATATCGTTGCCCAAAAAGCCGGAGCCCAACGGCGCCCACGGCACGAAACCGATGCCGAGCGCTTTTGTCGTCGGCAACACTTCCCCCTCCGGCGTGCGCGCCCACAAGGAGTACTCGTTCTCAACCGCCGTGATCGGATGCACGGCATGGGCCCGGCGCACGCGCTCGGCGTCGACGTTGCACAAGCCCAGGTAGCGCACCTTGCCTTGCTCGACGAGCGCGGCCATGGCAGCAACCGTCTCCTCGACCGGCGTACTCGGATCGGGGAAGTGGTGGTAGTAAATGTCGAGGTGATCGACGCCGAGGCGTTTGAGACTCCCTTCGATCCGCTGGCGCACGTATTCCGGCCGCCCGTTGGCGCGGATTCCCGGCATGTCGTAGTTGACCTGCACTGCGGCGCCGGACGATCCGTCGATCACCCAGCCGAACTTGGAGGCGAGCACGACCTGGTCGCGCCGGCCGGCGATTGCCCGCCCGATCAATTCCTCGTTGTGCCCAACCCCGTAGACGTCCGAGGTGTCGATCAGATTGATGCCCGAGTCGAGGGCGTAGCGGACCGTGTCGATGGACACGTCGTCTTCGACGGGCTCATAGTAGCCGGGAGAGAGTACGGCACAGCCAAAGCCGATGGCCGAAACCAGCGGGCCATAGATTCCAAGCTGGCGGCGGGGAACTTCTTTCCTCATCATCGTGACTCCCCCAGTTGCCGCCGCACGGCCGCCACGATCTTGTCCTTGTTCGGATAGAGCGGCTTCTCCATCACCGGACTGAAGGGGATATGCACGTCGGGCGTCGCAACACGGAGGATGGGAGCTTTCAGACTACCGAACGCTTCTTCGGCAACGATCGCAGCGATCTCCGCCGCAGCGCCATTGGTCTTGTTCGCCACCTCGACCAGCACCAGACGCCCGGTCTTGGCAACGGACGCGAAAATGGTCCGCTTATCCAACGGCACGAGGGTGCGGGGATCGATGACCTCCGCCGAGATGCCGGCGGCAGAGAGTTCGTCCGCTGCCGCGAGCGCATGCTTCGCGGTGGAGCCGATGGCCACGATGGTGACATCGGAACCGGTTCGTTTCACGCTCGCCACGCCGAGGGGGACGAGATACTCCGCCTCGGGCACCGGGCTTGATTCGAACCACATGCTCAGCTCATCGAAGATCAGGACCGGATCATCATCGCGGATGGCCGACTTGACCAACCCTTTCATGTCGTACGCCGTGGCGGGAACGACGACCTTCAGGCCGGGCACGTTCATGAACATCGGGTATGGGCGATCCGAGTGCTGTGCGGCAATCGTATTGTTGTGCCACATGGCGGCGCGGAAAACGGCGGGCACGCGGGTCTGCCCGCCGGTCATGTAGCGGATCTTGGCCGCCTGGTTCACGATCTGGTCCATGGCCAAGTAGATGAAGTTGGCGACCGTGAGGTCGACGAACGGGCGTAAACCCGTCATCGCCGCACCCACCGCCATGCCGACAAATCCGTTCTCCGAGATCGGCGTGCTCCAGATGCGCTCCCCGAGGCCGGCGAGCAGCGTGGTCTTGTAGAGCCCGATATCCTCGCCGATATAGACGACCCGTTGATCGCGCGTCATTTCCTCGCGCAACGCCTCCAGAGTGGCGGCCAAGCCGCTGATCTCGCGTTCGGTCGCGGCTTCGCCCGTACCGCCGCCACCCTGGGCGCGGTCACGTTCGTCGGCAACCACCTGGCACGCGGCGGTGTCGGGGATGGGGGTAGCGTACAAATCTTCGAAGGCCTCGGCCGGATCGGGGAAGTCGCTGTGCAGGCCGAACTCGACCGCGCGCTTGAGCTCCGCCCGCACCTGCGCTTCGATTTCGGTCGCCTGTGCTTCCGTCAGCACACCCGTGCTGATCAGCCGGCGCCGATGAATCTGGACGGGATCACGCTGTTTCCAGCGCTCGATCTCCTCCTCCGTGCGGTAGTTGCCGGGAATGGGGAAGCCCTCGGCGTGCTCCCGATAGCGATAGGTCTTGGCCTCGACTAACGAAGGACCGAAGCCGTCGCGGGCGCGCTGGACGGCCGTCCGCATCATCTCATAGACGGCGACAGCGTCCTGTCCATCCACGATCATACCGGGAATGCCGTACGCGCGGGCGCGATCGGCGATGTTTTCGAGCACTGTGGAATCGAGCTTCGGCGTGGTGGCGGCGTACAGGTTGTTCTCGCAGAAGAAGATCACCGGCAGCTTCCAGATGGCCGCCATATTGAGGGACTCATGGAACACGCCCTCGTTGCTCGCGCCATCACCAAAGAAACAGACGGCCACCTGGTCGGACCCGCGCACCTTGGCACTGAGCGCGGCACCGGTTGCCAGAGCGATCCCGGCGCCAACGATGCCCGATTCACCGAGGCTGCCGATCTTGAAGTCAGCCAGGTGCATCGAGCCTCCCCTGCCCTTGCAGACGCCGGTTCTCTTTCCCATCAGCTCCGCGACCAGCGGATCGATTGCCGCGCCCTTGGCGATGGGATGCCCATGCGAGCGATGCGTCCCGGCGATGTAGTCACTGTCGCGCAACGCCATGCACGCGCCCACCGCCGCCGCCTCCTGTCCCACGCTGGTATGCACCGCTCCTTGGATGGTTCCCGCGCTGAGCAGGCTACACGCCTCCTCCTCGAAGCATCGAATGCGCAGCAGGCGGCGGTACATTTCGACCAGAGCTGCAGCGTTCACACTCACGCCATCACCTCTCGCTCACAGGCGACTGTTTCTTGATCCTGCCCTTCTCTCGGCTGGCTCCATCACGAAAGAGCGCACCGCGCAGCAAGCGTTGGAAGGCGCGAATCGCGGCTTCATACTGTCCGCGGTGTTGCACCTGAGAACGCAGCCAGACCAGACCGAACAACGAGGACAGCACCAGGTCCACGACCGCTTCGGTGTCCACCTCCGGTGCGATCTCTCCGCGCTCCCGCCCGGCGGCCAACAGCTGCGCGAAGAAGCGGCGGATCGCCCGGGTGTCGGTGTGCAAAATCTCACTGAGGTCGGGATGCCGCTCGATTTCCAACGAAGCGGTCGCGGCGAAATGCGCCACCGCGGGATGTGCGCTGGTGACGGCCAGCGCCGCCTCCAGTCCGGCACAGAGCTGGTCGACGCAGGTGGTCTCTTCGGCAAAGGCGCGCCGGTACACACCGACCAGGGTATCATGGACGTGGCGATGCACCGCGGCGAACAGCTCGGCCTTCGATTCGAAATAATGGTACAGCGCACCGGTGGTCAGTCCCGCGATGCGTGCGATATCCTGATTGCTGGTCTTGGAGTACCCGTGTTCAGCGAAACATTGGCAGGCGGCTTCGATGATCCGCGCCCGCGTCTCTTCACTCACCGCGCCTCGCGGACGCCCCGCACCCTTCTGAGTTCTGGGACGCCGGGGCGCGGTCTTTACCGCTCCCTGGCTCGGGTCACGCGCCGGCAGTATGGCAGCGGGTCGTCCGTGCGCGCGTGAGGTGGTCTGCATTGAAGGCATTCCGCAGTGAACGACAATGAGAAATATATTGACCGGTTAATTATAGGATGATCGCGTCCGCGTCAATGCGGAAGTCCGGCGAACGGCGCCACAAACGGAATGGCTCAACCGGATCAGGAGCTGACCGGCTCGCTGGGGATGCCGTAGCGCTCCTGGTACTGCGCGTAACGCCGGCGTTCCGTCGCCTCGTCGAGTCCACCGAGGCTGAGCGCGTAGGTGTGGCGGCCATGTTTGTCGGCGCGGTTGTCGGCCAGGAAGCGGCGCATGCGCGCTTCCGCCTCGGCCGACAGCGCCATACCGAAATGCCGGTACATCCGTCGGACCATCGCGATCTCGTCGCGCATGAACTCGCCGAAGGCGACGTCGAACACTTGTTCCGCCGCCACCCGGCCGCAGTCGCGCACACGCATCGTTCGGCTGAGCCCGTCGGCGAGCCGTACGGTCCAATCGCGGCCGATCTCGTGCGCGTCGATGTCGTCGGTGGCGATGCTGCGCAGGGTGCACACGAGGCTGACGAGCGAAGCGATCACTTTCAGCGGGTCGCGATGGGTCTGCACGATCCGCGCGTCCGGGTAGACGGCAAGCAGCGCATCCAACGCCCAGAGATGGCCGGGGGACTTCAGCACCCACTGCCGCGCCGCAACCTTCCACTGCAAGTACTGCAGCCAGCGGCGGTGCGAGGCGTACACCCATCGGAGGTCCGCCTGCTCGAGCCAGGCCTGGTAGCTCGGCACCCGGTACGCGGTGTGCCACACCAGGCTGGCAAACTCGTGCTGGGTGATGGCGACGCACTCCTGCGGCAGACGCGCGCCCATGGGATGAATCGACTTGAAATCCGGCAGCAACTGGTCGGTGCGGGCAAGACGGCGCTCGACCTGGTCAATGCGCGGATCGGTCTCGAACGTGGCTTGCTCGGGTGGCGGAAAGGGGTGCATCACTTCCCACGTCATCGGCACCCGGTTCGCCGGGTCCTGCGCCAGCAGCTCGTGCAGAATCGAGGTACCCGTCCGCGGCAGTCCCAGGATGAACAGCGGCCGTTCGACCGGATCCGCCGCAATCGCCGGATTGCGCTTGCACACATCCACCATGCGCAAACGGTTGGCCAGGAGACGAACGCATTCACCACGTTCAATAAGGCGGCCAAGCGGGGTCAGATGGGCTTCCTGCTCGAATGAGGCACAGAGACGGCGGAGCGGATCGCGGAAGGTGTCATCACCGAAATCGTCGAGACCGGTCCGCCGGCATGCTTTGGTCATCAAACTGTCGGCGTCCATGGGGAGCAGCGGCAGTCCGAGTCGGCGCAGCGCTGCACCCGCTCCGTTCAGCAACCGGAGCCCGAGCGGCCGGGCCGTGCGCGACGCGGTCACAGATCCGACACGTTCCGCAGCACGCACCGGATCTCTCCGGGCTCGGACTCGGGCAAGAGTATGCGCCAGAAGATCGTACCCAGCATGTGCCCCTCGGTGTCGAGCCAGTTGGCCACTCCGGGATCGCGGTGGGCGATGACGATGCGGAACGAGCTGTCCGGTTCGAACGTCATCTGTTGGCGGTTCAACGATGTGCGGCGATACCGGTACTCGAGTGTCTGCATGTGCATGTTCCACAGCATGACATTCGCGAAGCGACAGGCGGGCAGCCGTCCTTCCATCACCAGCGCCTCGTCGGGCTGAAGCAGGTACGGTGCCATCGCGTAGTAAATGTCGACGGCACCCCACGCGGCGACGCCGGACGCGCCGAACCGGGCCGGGCGCGGCAGGACGTTGGGCACACGCGACACGAAGGAGTACTCGGGCCCCTGGCCCGGCTTCGGCATGTCGAGCGTGTTGCCGCGCAGGAAGCCGCCGAGGGCGCGGAAGCGTGCGGCCATCGCGGCATCGGTCCAGGGAGCCGGCATGCCGGGGTCGTCGAGCCGATCGATGCGCAAGCGCACGACCACATCCGGATCGGCGGCGACGCTCCGAGGGCGCTCGAAGTAGTGGCGCGTGATCACCGACGTGGCCCCGGCTTCGAGCTTGATCCAGTTACCCTTGTGTTCCCGCGGCGACAGGATGATCTCGTAGCCGCCGTCGCTGCCGACGGTGAGATCACGGTCGCTCACCTCGCCGATCACCTGCTCCCTGCTGCCACCGCCGGGGTCGGTGGCGTGCACGGTGACCGATGTGTACACCGCGCCGTCGAGAAAGCCGCGGATGCGGTACGAGCCCGCCCCGTCGATCCGCGTCCAGTAATAGATGGCGTCGGGGTTGTCGCCGAGGGCCTTGCGCTGCGGCGACACGATGCGGGTGAACATCGGCCGTTCCGGATCGCCATCGATCCGGTTCTCGCAGCCGGCGGACAGCAGATGCATGAGGAAGCGATACCCCTCGGCGGCGGTCACCTCGTCGATGATGCCGCGCTCGGGGGTGAAGTGTGTATCCCCGATCTCTCGCAACAGGTCGAGAAGCTCGTGAAAGGCCTGACGGGTTTCAGGCACCAAACCGCTCATGGGGTCCTCCCTCCATTACCTATAGTCCGAGCCCCCGCCTCGCTAGAAGCCCTCGTAGCCGTACTTCGGATACTTCCCGATGACGATGGCCTCGGTCAATCCGTATCCAACCTCGTTGCCGCAGCGCACTTCGCAGACGAGTTCGTCAAGGTAGGTGATCTCGCGCAGCACGTCGGGGTTGGTAAGGTCCAACTTGAACCCGTCGATCCAGGAAGGTCCCATCCACAGTCCGTGGGTGAATCCGCGAAAGTTGGCGTAGCTGTATCCTCCCGTGCCGACGTAGATTGCACCCAAGGGTTTGATCACCACCTCCCTCTTGGAGCCGTCTACAGCGTTGAGGATGACCTTGCCCCCGTTCACCTGGCGCAGCCCTGGGACGTCGGGACGAAACGTGAACTGGTGCTTGATACTGGCCAGCTTCACCACATCCTTCCCGCTTGCCAACGGGTAGAACAGTCCACCGCTGAAGTTGTTGACTTGCCCATCGCAGCCTTCTCGGATGTGATACGACGCCCCCCAGTTGTCGAACTGCCAGCACGTTCCGTTATAGAAGAACCCGACGGGGATCTCGCCCGGCTGCACACCGGTCTCCATGTAGTCCGTCGCGCCGCGGCGGATGCCCCAGGAATGGTCCCGTTCGGTCCGCCACGATGCTGGGTCAATGGTGATGGTACGGCCATCGACCTTGATCCAGCCGCTGGGCTTCCCCACCTGGAAGTACCGGCGAATGTCTTCGATCACCCGGCCGCGCACGCGGAAGAACTGCGGCGGGTCTTCCTCGAACGCCGGCGCGGTGGCATCGAACAGAATATCGTAGCTGACGCCGTGTTCGTTGTCGCCGAGTGCAGCCCGGACTTTCTTCATGGGCTCAATCACGTCCCAGGAGAACGGTCCGACGTTGACTTCATCGATCCGCGGACGCAGCTCGCGAGAGGCGCGGACGACGTGCTGCGTCTTGCCTTCCACGGCCAGGCACACAAAGGCATCGATGATGTTGCGGTTGGGGTAGAAGCCGAATCCAGCCACCAAGATGACGTCGCCGGTGGTGTCGTGCGCCATGAACCAAATGCGCTCCGTCCATTCTCGGGCACTGGTTGCGGGATGGTCGAAGGTGGTCGCGATCTGGTGGCAGAGCATCTCATCGTGCTTCGTGAGCATGGCCTATTCCCTCCGTGGCACAGGACGCCAAAGAAATATATTGACCGGTTAATTACAGTATGCTCTAGTCCGCGTCAACGTCGATTTCCACGAACCAGCACGGCAAGAGGATCCCCGATGAAAGCAGCTGTTCTGCAGGCACCAGGCACCCTTCTCGAGGTGGTCAATGACATCGACATTGCGCCGCCGCAAGTGGGGCAAGTGCGAGTAGCCGTGAAGCACTGCGGGCTCTGCCACTCCGATCTGAGTATCATCGACGGAACGTTTCCCGCACCCCTGCCGATCATCGTGGGCCATGAGGCTGCCGGTGTGGTGGCCGAGCTCGGTCCCGGCGTCGACCATCTTGCCGTCGGGGATCAGGTCGTGCTGACGCCGTGTCCACCATGCGGGCACTGCTACTGGTGCGTACGGGGCGAAGCCAGCGCTTGCGTCAACGCCAACATGATCCAGACGAACACCTTCCCGGATGGCACCACCGGCCTTTCGCGCAACGCGACATCGGTATACCGCGGCCTCGGCCTGGCAGCGTTCGCCGAATACGTCGTGACACCCGCGTCCGGGGCGGTCAAGATCCCATCCGATGTGCCGCTCCATCTGGCGTGCGTGATCGGCTGCGCCATCCAGACCGGCGTGGGGGCGGTGCTCAACACGGCCAGAGTCGAGGAAGGGGCGACCGTCTTGGTCATGGGCCTCGGCGGTGTCGGTCTCTCCGTCGTGCAAGGAGCCCGCCTGGCCGGCGCGTCGCGCATCATCGCCTCCGATCCGATCGCAGAGCGGCGCGCCGCCGCCGCCCGCTTCGGCGCCACCGATCTGGTTGATCCCACGAAGGACGACCTGCTCACCGCGTGCATGGATCTGACCGGGGTCGGAGTCGACTACGCTTTTGAAAACGCCGGGCGCACAGATCTGGTGCAGCTCGGCCTTGCGGCAACCCGAGTCGGAGGGACCACGGTCTGCGTCGGCGCGCCATCAATGGATCAGGCCATCATGATTGCGCCCGCGGTGCTGTTCACCTTCGGGCAGAAAAGGTTAGTGGGCTGCCTACTGGGCAGCTCGAACTCGCTACACGAGATCCCGCGACTCATCGGGCTCTGGCAGGCCGGGCGGCTGGACCTCGAGGGATTGATCACCGCACGACGCCCGTTGGGCGAAATCAATGAGGCCGTCGCCGACCTGAAAGCCA
This sequence comes from Binatia bacterium, assembly GCA_044450645.1. Classification (GTDB taxonomy): domain Bacteria; phylum Desulfobacterota; class Binatia; order HRBIN30; family HRBIN30; genus JAGDMS01. The sequence goes on along the minus strand of JBIOJG010000001.1, from coordinate 261,513 downwards.
GCCGCGGGATCCGCACCGTTCTCGCCTTGTGAAGGAATCGGAAACAGTTCGTTGCCGCATCTTCAGCAATTGATGTAACTTCCTCAGCCAACAATCGGAGGAGCAACTCACATGACCCCACAGAACATGGAAGTCTTCGAACAGGTGGCGGACATGGTCATCGAAGAGGACTTCATGGCCGGGCCGAAGACACCGTCATTCGTCGAGATCATGCGCCTGCAGTTCACGGAGGCCGAGGCTCGGCTGGCGCTGCAGATGCGCACCACGGGCGGCACACTGGCCGAGCTTACCGAAAAGACAAAAATCAAAAAAGAAAAACTCACGAAGATGCTCCTCACCATGGCCGACAAGGGTACGGTGTTCTACGAGCCGGGCCCGGACCCGATCTACAGAGTGATCAAGATGGCCGCGCCCGGTTTCATCGAAACCGGCTTGTGGGGCGGCATCAAGTACCCGTACCAAGTTCGGCTGGCCAAGGCGATCAACCAAGTCTTGAAAGATTGGGCGGCGGAGAAGCTCGCGAAGTTGGGGTTTCCCTTCGCACCGGTGTGGGCCGGCGTGAATACGTTACCGGCCGACGCGGATCCGTCCGAAAACCTCGCCGAGGCCGTCAGGCACGAGGGGCACTGGAGCGTCTCGCCGTGCCCGTGCCGTCTTTCCCAGTGGATCACCGATCCCGGCAACCATTGCAGTCACATCCTGGAAACCTGCATCCACACGGGTGACCAGAGCCGCTGGGCGGTCAAGCATGGGATGGCCCGAGAGTTGACCTACGACCAACTCGTCACCCTGCTCGAAGACTGCAACAAGGACGGCCTGGTTCACACACTCAACATTCAAAACTGCATCTGCAATTGCTGCAATGATTGTTGCGCCATCTTCCAAGGACGGAAGAGTGGCCAGAAGGTGTTCGCCCCCTCCCCGTTTGTTCCGAAGGTCGATGAGGACTCGTGCAACGGCTGCAACAAGTGCGTCGACCACTGCCCTGTGAAAGCCATTTCCGCGGGCGAAGACGGTGAGGACAGTGTGTCGGTGGATTATGAGACCTGCATCGGCTGCGGCGTCTGTGTGACGGCGTGCAAGCCGCACTTCATGACCCTGATGCGGCGCCCGGCCGCGGCCGCGTAGACTCGGACGGATACGTTCGCTCGAAGGTGAACCATGACGGAAGGAAACACTCAGGCCAGACGCTTGCAAGGCAAGGTGACGATGGTCACCGGAGCGGCATCCGGAATCGGCTACGCCTGCGCCCAGCGCTTCGCGGCAGAGGGCGCCGTTGTCATCGGCTTCGACCTGAACGAAAACCCGGACTGGGAAAGCGTCCAGCGCCAAGCCCCGGCAGCGCGCTTTTTCGTCCGCGATGTCTGTGACTTCGCCGGGTGCGAATCCGTCGTCGCCGAGATCGTTCGCGAGCATGGCCGCATCGATGTGTTGGTCACCGCCGCGGGCACTGCGGGAGGTGGTCCGGTCCACGCCCTCGCCATTGAGGAGTGGGACCGGGTGCAGAATGTGAACTTGAAAGGCACCTTCCTCTCCGCCAAGGCCGTGCTTCCGGTGATGATGCAGCAACGGTCAGGCAGCATCATCACCCTCGGCAGTGTCGAAGGGCTCGAAGGCAGCGAGGGTGGCAGCACATACAACGCCTCCAAGGGCGGCGTGGTGTTGCTCACCAAGAACATCGCCATGGACTACGGACGCCTGGGGATACGGGCCAACTGCATCTGCCCGGGAATGATCGACACGCCGTTGTTCCAGTCGGTCCTCGGCAGCGAGTATTTCACCAAGTACAGGGAGCGTATCCGTGAGCAGCACAAACTGGGGCGCTTCGGTCGGCCCGAAGAGATCGCCGGAGTGGCCTTCTTCCTCGCTTCCGACGACGCCTCGTTCGTCACCGGCCAGAGCCTGGCCGTGGACGGGGGTTACACCACCGGGCACCATTTCGGATTCACCGAACTGATGGGCCTCGAATGAGCACGGCAGTGACCACGAATCCGCACGAGTAGGAGGGCCGACAGATGGCATCGATCGATATTGACATTGGGCTCACAGATGAGGACCGCGCGGCGCGCGACACGTGCCACGCCTTTGCCAAGGAGGTGCTGCGTCCGGCCGGCAGAGAGCTCGACCGCCTGCCTGATCCCGCCGATGTGATCGCGCCCGAGTCGATTCTGTGGGATGTCTTCAAGAAGTATCAGGAACTGGGTATCCACAAGCTCACCGCCGATCCGAGCATGGATCCGATCGCCAAGGCCCGGCTCATGTGCATCATCAATGAGGAACTCGCCTGGGGAGACGTCGGCCTGGCGATCACCCTGGGACTGTGTGGGTTCCATCAGCCCTGGATCGAACAAAGTGGGAACAAGGAACTGCTCGAGCGCTTCTGCTCACCGGACCGCCTGACGATCAGCTGTTGGGCGTTGACCGAACCCGACCATGGCAGCGACACGGTCGCGGTCACCGAAAGCTTTTTCGGCGATCCCAAGTTGCGGGCGAACTGCGTCGCGCGCAAGGTCGGCGACGAGTACGTGATCAGCGGCCAGAAGGCGGCATGGGTGTCAAACGGCAGCATCGCCGAACTCGCCGTGCTGTTCTGTACTCTCGATCCAAGCCAGGGCTTCAAGGGTGGGGCTGTCTTCCTCGTACCGCTGAATCTGCCCGGCATCCATCGGCCGAAGCCGCTCGACAAGCTCGGTCAGCGCTCACTCAACCAAGGCGAAATCTACTTCACCGACGTGCGCGTCCCCGCGTCCTACATGGTGCTGGGACCCGAGTTCTATTCCATGGCTCTGGAAACCATGCTGGGCTACGCCAATTCGGGCATGGGCCAGCTCTTCGTCGGCGTGGCGCGGGCGGCGTACGACTACGCCGTCGAGTACGCCAAGCAGCGCGTACAGGGAGGGGTGCCGATCTTCGAGCACCAGAGTGTCAGGGGACGGCTGTTCAAAATGTTCATGAAGGTGGAAGCCGCGCGGGCGCTGGTGCGCCGGGTGGCGCTGTACACCGCGGCGAACGCGCCGATCGTCCAGTACTCGATTGCCTCGAAGGTGTTTTGCACGAGCACCGCCTTCGAGGTGGCGAGCGAGGCGGTCCAGATCTTCGGCGGCAACGGGCTGAGCCGCGAGTACCCGATCGAGAAGGTGCTCCGCGACGCCCGCGCATCGATGATCGAGGATGGCTGCAACGAAGTCCTGGGCCTGCTCGGTGGCAGCAGGCTCTGATGTTCCCCCTCTCCCCGCAGGGGCTTTGCACATGAAGTTCGGGAACAAGCAGGCACCCTTCGATACGGCCCCTAAAAGAACGGGGCCTACTACCAATGAACCGACTGACTGGGAATCACCGAACAATGTGCGGACAGGTTCCCCTCCTTACCAAGGAGGGGCTAGGGGAGGTTGAACAGGTCGCGGCATCTCGACCTCCCCCTTCCCCCTCCTTGGTAAGGAGGGGGTTCATTGACCCAACATACCCGTGCCGCACGGGTCGGGGTCTCAGGGTGAACGGTGAATAGCGTAATGACACCACAAAACGAACCGCTCACCCTGAGTGCCGCCCTCTGTTGGCGGCGTATCGAAGGGTCCCGCCACGAGCTTATGTGCAAAGCCCCCCCTGGAAAGGGTCGGTTTGAGGGCGCACTCGAGGAGACACCATGGAGCTGAGAGAAGTCATCGGACGCAGACGATCGATTCGTTTCCTGCTTCCCCACAAACCGGTCGAGTTGAACAAGATCCAGCGCATGCTCGAAGCGGCCCGCATCGCATCGCACTGGGGCAACGTGAACAGCCTGCGCGCCATCGTCATCGAGCGCGACAAAGCACCGAAGGAAGTGCTCGACGCCCTGCCCTCCCCGGTGGGCGGCTACCAGATCCAGCTCGCACCGATTATCATCGTTTGGTACCTCGAAACGGCGTGTACGGATCACATCGGCACACGCCTGCGTGAGCTCCTCGCCGCGGGCGCTATCGGATACGGTCCCAACAAGGAAACGGCGCTGGAGAAGACGCTGGTCCCCATCATGGAGAACGCCGGCGATGCGTTGAAGATGCCCGGCCTCAGCGAGGTCGATTGCGGACAGGGCATTGCCCAGGCCACGTTGATGGCCTTCGAGCAGGGGCTCGGCACCTGCTGTCTGGGAAGCGGTGATCCTGACGGCATCCGAAGGAAGCTCGGCCTGCCTGACACCTGCCGCACGCTGGTGACGCAGACCGTCGGCTACCCGGCCGAGGATCCCAGAGCCGGTGGCCAGCGGCCGCGCTTGCCTTTCGAGACGCTCTTTCAGTTGAACGGGTACGACAATCCGTTCCCGCGCTCGCCGGAAGTAGTTGAGGAACTGCAGGGCGACGGCATGCTCCAGGACCACGCCCCATTGCCGTGGCGCGAGGCAGAGCTAGAGTACCTGCGACGCGCCCTCAACCTGAAAGGTGAAGGGCTGATTTGAAGAGCGTTCAGCCGTCAGCTCTCAGCGCTCAGCTGGGTATGAAGAACGGATTGGAGCTGAAAGCTGACCGCTGAAAGCTGAAAGCATTCTCGAAGGAAGGAGAGAACCATGCGTCTCAACGCTGTGATCGCCGGTGTCGGCATGACCCGGTTCATGAAGTATCCCGACAAGGGTTTGAAGGAACTCGGCACCGAAGCCGCCCGGGCCGCGGTCGCCGACGCCGGGCTCGAGCTGAGTGATCTCGAAGCGGCGTACGTGGGCAACTGCGCGGCAGGCTTGATCACCGGACAAGAATCCATCCGCGGGCAAGTGATTCTCGGCACCATCGGCATCGGCAAGATCCCGATCATCAACGTCGAGAACGCCTGTGCCAGTGGCTCCACCGCACTGCTTCAGGCAAGTGCCATGGTGTCCACCGGCCTGTACGATATCGTGCTCGCGCTCGGTGTCGAGAAACTCACGCACCCGGACAAGATGCGCAGCTTCGCCGCCTTCGCCGGCGCGGTGGATGTCGACGAGCTGAACGAAATGATTGCGTCACTGAGCAAGGCGGCCGAGTCCGAAGCCGGCGGTGCCGGCCAGAACCGGTCCATGTTCATGGACATCTATGCCATGGCCGCCCGGGCCCACATGGAGAAGTACGGCACCACGAAGGAGCAGTTCGCCAAGGTGGCCGCGAAGAGCTCGTTCCACGGCAGCTTGAATCCGCGGGCGCAGTTCCGCGACGCACTGACGGTGGAGCAAGTGTTGAACGACCGGTTGATCGTGGAGCCGTTGACCCGGTCGATGTGCTCGCCCATCGGCGACGGCGCCGCCGCCGCGGTCGTGGTCAGCGAGCGCAAGGCCCGGCAACTCGGCATCAGCAAGCCGGTCCGGATCTCGACCATGGTGATGCATTCGGGTTGGAATCACCGCGATGATGAACCGGATACCGTCCAGCTGTGCGCGCGTGAAGCCTACGAGCAGGCCGGCGTGGGACCGCAGGACCTGAGCGTGGTCGAATTGCACGATGCCTCGGCTCCGGCCGAGATCATTGGCTACGAGCAGCTGGGGCTTTGTCCTAAAGGCGAAGGCGGCAAGCTGGTCGAGTCGGGCGCCACCAAGCTCGGCGGACGCATACCCGTCAACACGTCAGGCGGCCTGTTGCGCAAGGGGCACCCGGTCGGTGCCACCGGCATCGCGCAGATCGTGGAGTTGACCGAACAGCTGCAAGGCCGCTCCGGCCAGCGCCAGGTCGAGGGCGCCAAGCTCGCGCTGGCACAGAATGGTGGCGGCAAGAAAGGCAACGACGCCGCCGCCATGCTGGTGACGATCCTCCAGCGATGACCGCTCAGGCAGCTTCGCACATGAAACTCGTGGCGGGACCCTTCGATACGCCGCCAACAGAGGGCGGCTACTCAGGGTGATCGGTTCGTTTTGTGGTGTCACTACACTATTCACCGTTCACCCTGAGTAGGCCCCGTCTTTTCAGGGACCGTATCGAAGGGTGCCCGCTTGTTCCCGGACTTTATGCGCAAAGCCCCCTCAGGCAGAGGGCTCATCGCACAGGGATCGTCGATGCGTGACCGCAACGAACTGATCCTCGCCGATCTCATCGCGATCCGGGCCGAGCAGCGTCCGGATCTCGACGTGCTCACCTTCGAGCACTTGAGTCTCGACGGCGGGGCGACGCCGGATGAGGTCCGCACCTTCGCCGACCTGCAGACGAATGCCAACCGCATCGCTGCTGGATTGATCGCCAAGGGCCTGCGGCGCGGCGACCGCTTCGCCATCATGATGCGCAACCATCCCGAGTTCGTGGAGGCGATGGTCGCGGCCTCCATCACAGGCGGCGTGTTCGTGCCCATCGACCCGCGTACGCGCGGTGACAAGCTCGCCTACATGCTCGGCAATTCCGGTTGCGCCGGGATCATCTGTGCCGATTACTGCCTGGCGGAGATCGACGCCGTGCGCCGGCAACTCCCGGATCTGAAGTGGGTGCTCGCGCTCGCGAGCAGTGAGGCCACCGGCGCCCTGTTGAGCTTCGGCGGCGTCGAGCCATTGCGCGAAATCCTGTCGAAGCCGGCCGCGACCATTGATGTCCGCGCCGACAGCTCGGATGCCCCGCTCCAGATCATGTACACCTCGGGGACCACGGGAGACCCGAAAGGCATCGTCGGAGTCAACTCCCGCCTCTGCCTGGCCGGGATGCTCGGCATGCTCTTCAACTATCAGCCGGACGAACGGCCCTACACGGGTCTTTCCTTCACCCACGGCAATGCGCAGTCGATGACCTTGATGCCGTCGCTGAGCATAGCGCTGCGGGCCGTCATCAGTCAGCGCTTCACCAAATCGAAGCTGTGGGACGTCTGTCGCCACTACGGCTGCACCACCTTCTCGATCCTCGGCGGCATGGCGACGGCCATCTACAGCGAGCCGGCCAAGCCGAATGACGCCGACAATCCGGTACGGGTCATCGTCAGCGGCGGCATGCCGGCCATCATCTGGGAGGCCTTCGAGAAACGCTTCAACGTCAAGATCCTGGAGTTGTACGGCGCCATGGACGGCGGCGGCATGGCTTACAAGCCCGTCGGTCAGGGACCGGTCGGCTCTTTCGGAAAACCGATGCCCGGCCTCGAAATGAAAATCCTCGACACGGACGGTAACGAGTGCCCCCCCGGTGTGGTGGGCGAGATCTGCTGCCGGCCCGCCGGCGGAGGAGAGGCGACCGTCGAGTATTTTGGAGACCCCGAAGCGTCCAAGAAGAAGGTCCGCGGTGGTTGGAATCGCAGCGGGGACATGGGCCATAGCGACGCGGAGGGTTGGCTCTTTTTCGACTACCGCGCCGGCGGTGGCATTCGCCACAATGGCGACTTCATCAACCCGAGCTTCGTCGAGAAAGCCATCGCCGAACATCCCGCCGTCGCGGACGTATTCGTTTACGGCGTGCCGGCGGCGTCGGGTGCTCCAGGCGAGAAGGACGTCGTGGCAGTCGTCGTCCCTGTGACGGGCAACGCCTTCGATCCGGGGTCGGTCTTCGCCGTCTGTCGCGCCAAGCTCGAGGCGAACTTCGTACCCACCTACCTCCAGGTCATCGACGAAATCCCCAAGACCGCCTCCGAGAAGCCGCTGGAGCGGCTCCTTGTCGATCAGTTTGATCCCAACGCCCTGAACGTCTTCACCCCGGGCGAAGTTCCAGGTCAATGATCGGCAGCAAGCATTAAATCTACTAATCTCACTTGATTTTGACCCTTTTCCTAGTGTAGAGGATTTCAGTTGTTGCAGTTGCGCTTTTTTTGCCCTTGCCGTCGCTCGTCCGAGGCGCATGCGGCAGGCTGATTATGGCTGAATGATCGCCTGAAGCACAGATTGCCTGAAGCACAGATTGGAAGAGGAGGCTGGTATGGCAGAGAGGTATCGCCGGGCTGGAATAGCGGTCGCACTCGTCACGCTCATTCATCTGGGTTTGGTTGCGCCATGCGCCGCCGCAGGCGGGGTTGCAATCGCCAATGGTGTCAGCATCCAACCGTTTGCCGGCTGGTCGGTTGCGCCGCAACGCTTCGGCAACGCACAGGAACTGGAAAAGATACCAAGCAGCGGGCGCGCGCCGTTGACGGCCGGCATCCCGGTCGCCCCGCCCCACGTTACGATCACGACCGAACAGCGCCTCGATCATGCCGACGGCTTACAGCGGCTCAAGCAGATCGATGCCGAGTGGCCGACGCCGTCGACGTTCCTGAGCATCTGCGGCTGGCCTGCCCTCCAGCGGCGGCAACTCGCACCGGTGCCGCAGCGAGGTGAATCCGAGACCTCAAACACTGACATGATCCTGCGGCTCACCACGGCAGTCGCCGTCGATAGCCTGCTCGTCCGCATCGAAGGGGCGGTTCCCCCGGACGCGCCGGCAGCGGCGGCAGACGATGTGGAAGCGCTGGCCCGCGGCCTCACCTGCCCGACACGGACCGATCCGACGCAAACGGATCAGGAGATCAACAATCTGCGCACCAGCCCGTCGTTGCGAACGTCGCTGTTGCCGGGCGCACAACGCAACGGTGCTGCGATGTCGACACTGCTCGCGTCGGCGGCGGAGCGCATCGGCAATCAGCTTTCCTCAGCCAGAGACCTGCTCACGCCCCCTGCGGCACAGGCTTCGTCGCCCGGAGCGGCGCAACGCGTCATCGGTAGCGACAGCGAGATGGAGATCGCCGTGTCACCCAACGGCCAGTATGTCGTGGTTGCGGCGCAGAACCACTACCGGACGTCCAATGATGGCGGTCTGACGTTCCCTTTCTCCGGCAGTATTCCCGTGGGCAATTTTGGCGATTCGTCGATGGCGTGGGGGCAGAGCGGTACCTTCTACTACGGCTTCATCCACAACACGGCCGGATGCGGGAACTTCGGTTGCGCGACTGGCATCCTGGCCTCGACCGATAACGGACAGACCTTCCCTTTCCTTAGCGATGCAGTTACGTGTCCGAACTCTGGGGGCAGCGAATGTTTCCCCGATCAGGAGCACATCGCCGCCGACCGTGTGAACGCGGCAGCGGGCGGCAAGGATCAGGTGTACTCGACCTGGAGGAACTTCGTTTCGGGTTCCCCTAATGAGCAACCGGCCATCGTGTGCTCGACGGACAGCGGCGCCACCTGGACCGCACCGTTGGCCGTGGGAAGCGCCGGGGACGATGTCCCGCGGATCACCGTCGGCCAAAACGGGTTCGTGTACGTCGTCTACCGCGCCGGCGGCAACGTCATGCTGATGAAGTACACCCAGTGCCAGGCGCCATTTGCAGCAGTGGGCGGCTTTCCCGTCGTCATCAGCGCCGTGACCGACGTCTCCTGTCCGGTGCCGGGCCTCGATCGCTGCAATGACGGCAACATCCTGTCGAGCCACATGGTTGCGGTGGACGACACCAACGCGGCGCATCTCTATGCGGCCTTCGCCACCCACACCGGTGCAGGCAACGAGGACGTCGTCGCGCTCGATTCCACGGATGCAGGTGCCACGTGGGGAGGCCCGGTTAACTTAAACAGCGGCGTGACCGGCCGCCGTTACATGCCCTGGGTGTGCGCGCTCTCCGGTGGGGCGCGAGTGACCTGGTACGACCGGCGCGCCGCGGTCCTTGGAGTGACGAACGATCTGACAGACTTCTACTGCGGCAGCGCCTCTCGGAGCGGCGGATCGCTGGTCGCCGGCGCCGAAGCGCCGATCACGAGCAGCTCGGACCCGGAATGCGCGGCGGGCAAGACTCCGGGCAGCGCGGCGAGTTGGCCGTGCAACTCGCGCGCCACCGGGGACTCGGAATCGTGCACCGTGCAACCGCAGCTGGCGGGACGCTGCTGCACCTCAGTAGATTCGAATGGAAACTGCATCGGTACCGGCACCCGCTGCGATTACTCCGACGGCTGTTCTGGCGGTGAGACGTGTTTCGGCGGCGGCGGCTGCCCGAAGTACGGCGATTATAACGGCAACGCCTGTGCCGCCGGACGCGTGTTCACCGTGTGGGCCTCGGCCGTCCCTCCGGCGGGTATCACCGCGTCGGGGAACATCGACGTATTTTTGGACTCGAAGTTCGACACCACCGGACCGGATCTGACGATCAGCAAAGTGGACGCGAACGCGCCCAATCCCGTTGTTGCCGGGACCAACCTGACCTATTCGCTCTTGGTCACGAACAATGGGCCGGCAACCGCTCTCAGCACCACGGTCACCGACACCATTCCTGCAAACACGACCTTCTTCTCGATCACGGCAACCGGCTTTGTGTGTTCGACGCCGTCGGTCGGTGGCACCGGGACGATCTCGTGCACGCGCGCGTTCATGGCGGTCGCCGAGAGCGACCCCATCACGATTAAGGTGCACGTGGATGCGAGCACCCTGGCCGGCACTACGATCAGCAACACGGCAACCGTCGCCAACGCTGACGATCCCAACCCGGGAAACAACTCGGCGACTGCGACCACCAACGTCATCGCCAGCGCCGATCTCGCGGCGACAAAAGACAACTCGCCGATTCCAGTCCTCGCTTCCTCGAACATCACGTATACGTTCGGGATCAGCAACGCCGGTCCGAGCGACGCCCAGGACGTCCACCTGTCCGACGCCCTGCCGCCCGGCACCACGTTTGTTTCTCTCGTGCAGAACACCGGACCAACCTTCAGCTGCACCGCACCAGCGGTGGGAGGTACCGGCACCATGGACTGCTCCATTGCGACGCTGGCATTGAATGCGTCGGCGAGCTTCACCGCGGTCGTGCGTGTCTGTCCGGACGTCCCGTGCACCTCGACGATCTCGAACACCGCAACCGCGTCGTCGTCGACAAGCGATCCAAACCCGGCCAACAACTCGGCAACGGCAACCACGACCGCACAGAGTCAGGCCGACGTTGCGATCACCAAGATCGGCGTTCCGCCAGCCCAGTTCCCGGGCTTGCTGTTCACGTATACCGTGACGGTCACGGACAACGGTCCGTCGAACAGCGCGAACACAATAGTGGTGGACACGCTGCCTCCCGGGTTTACGGCCGAGACCGCTACCCCGAGCCAGGGAAGTTGCTTGGGTGTAGGCACCGGTACGGTCACCTGCAACCTCGGCACGGTGGGTACCGCCGGTGAGTGCGGGAGTGTTCCCCTTACTGCAACCGTCACCATCACGACCAGGGTTCCATTGAGACACGTGCCAGGACCGGTGACGAACAACGCGACGGTGTCAACCGGCGACTGTTTGGCGGATCCGAATTTAACCAACAATGTGAGCAGCGCCACCAGCACCGTGTTGGCCTTCCCCGTGCCGTTGCTGAGCCCCATAGGTGTGATCGTTCAGATCCTGATCCTGTTCGCCGTGGGTGCGTGGATGCGGTATCGGTCTCGCGTCGGGCGGGAATAGAAACCGCTCCCGCGAAGTAGTCTTCGTGCCCGGGCAGCCGTGGAGCTGCCCGGGCTACGATCTTTCATCCGCTCTGGAGACTGTCGACGAATACGAAGGCGTGCTTTGAGAGCCTCAGCACGAGCGGCCTCAGAGTCCATCAAATGAGGGTTTTTCCGCTCACCCTGAGCCTGTCGAAGGGTGCTTTCAGAGAAAATCGACAGTCACATTGACGATGGGTGCGCAGCCGCGCTAACGAATGAGCCATGAGCACATCGTCGTCGGCCAAGACACTCGGTTTCGTCGAATCGGCAGAATCCCTGCACGAAGCAGCCCGCAAGGAGGTGGGCTTCGATGATTTCGGCGACCCGGCGTACCTGGAAGGCTTTCGCGTGTTGATGGAAGCCTACGACCGCGAGTCGCGCATTACCCCTACGGGCCGCGCCATGGTGGAGGCGCAGCTGTTGGGCATCCTCAAGAACCGGCTGGTGGCGCAAAAAGCGTGGAAGGACAACCCGGCCATCTTGCGTACCGAAATCCGCCGGCCCATCTTCGTCCTCGGCCTGGCGCGCACCGGCACCACCGCATTGCATCACCTCCTCGGGCAGGACCCGAACAGTCAGGTGCTCGAGTACTGGCTCGCGGCCGCGCCGTCCCCGCGCCCGCCAAGGGAGCAGTGGAAAGGCGATCCGCGCTTCCAGCGCGCCGTGCAGGAACTGGACTGGATGTACAAGACAGACCCGAGCCTGAAAGCCGTGCACTTGATGACGGCCGACGGTCCCGACGAGTGCCGTCATCTCTTGCTGCAGAACTTCACCGACGACACCTTCGACTGCAACGCCACGATTCCGTCCTATTCGGAGTGGTACGGGCGCTACGACATGCTCGCCACCTACGCGCGCCACCGCGATCTGCTGAAACTCATCGGCTCCACTTCGCCCGAGCGCCGCTGGTTGCTGAAGTATCCGGCCCACATGGGCAACCTGAGGGCCATCTTCAAGATCTACCCCGATGCCTGCATCGTGCAGACGCACCGCGACCCGAGCAAAGTGATGCCGTCGATCTGTAGCCTGGTCGCCGGCTGGCGGGCGCTCTACGAAGACAACGTGGACCGTCGCGCCGTGGCGCAATGGCTGCTCGACCTGTGGGCCACACGATTAGAACGAGGCCTCGAGGTCCGGCGGGAACAGAACCCGAAGCAGTTTTTCGACCTGCATCTCCGAGAGATCCTGTCCAACCCGGTCGGCGCCGTGAAACGCGTCTACGACCACTTCGGGATCGAGATGACGCCCGAAGCCGAGCGGCGGTTTCACGCCTGGAAAGACGAGAATCCTCGCGGCAAGCACGGCGAGCACCGCTACTTTGCCCAGGACTTCGGTCTCACGGACGACATGATCGCCGATCGCTTCGGTGACTACATGAAGCATTTCCAGATCGAACGGGAGGGAAGTAAGACGTAAAACGTGAAACGTAAGACGGAAGCAGATCGCTTTGTTTACGTTTTACGTTTCACGTTTTACGCATTAGGTCTTTATGTTCAGACGCAAACCTCGCAGCGCCCATGAGGCGGCACTCCTCCAGAAGGTCAAGGACTATCTTCCGTCCGGCGTGAGGAACGCCACGGCCTCTCCGGCGCATGCCATGGTCATCAAGCGTGGACGTGGCGCCCGCATCGAGGACTTCAGCGGCAACGAATACATCGACTACCTGTTGGGATCGGGCCCCATGCTGTTGGGACACGCCCACCCCGCGGTCGTTGCTGCGGTGCGCGAATATCTGGAACGCGGCAGCACCTATCTCATGGTCAACGAGCCGGCGATCTTGTTGGCGGAGGAGATCGTCAAGGCGGTTCCATGCGCTGAAAAGGTCTCGTTCAACAGTACCGGTTCGGAATCCACCTTCTTCGCGATGCGACTGGCCCGAGCCTATCGGAAACGCGACAAGATCCTAAAATTCGAAGGGGCGTATCACGGCATGAGTGACTACGCCCTGATGAGCACTCATTGGACGCGTGCGCCAAGAGACTATCCCGTGCCCGTGCCGGACTCCGCGGGCATCCCGCGCAGCATCGAGAGCACAATGCTCATCGCGCCGTTCAACGACATCGAGACCACCGCAGCCATCATCGACAAGCACCACAACGAGCTGGCCGGGGTCATTGTCGAGCCGATGCAGCGAACGATCCCACCGAAGCCGGCGTTCCTCCAGGGACTGCGTGAGATTACAACTCGATACGGCATCCCGTTGATCTTCGACGAAATCGTCACCGGGTTCCGCTTCGCCTACGGCGGCGCGCAGGAATACTACGGTGTGGTGCCCGACCTGTGCGCGCTCGGGAAGAGCATGTCCGGCGGGCATCCGCTCACCGTGCTCTGCGGCCGGGAAGAGATCATGTCGTATGTCGATCTCGCCAGGATGGCCGGCGGCGACCACGTGCGGCAGACCGGCACCATGAGCGGCAACCCGATTTCGGCGGTGGCGAGCTTGGCCACATTGAAAGAGCTGCGACGGGAGGGAGCTTACGAGCGGCTGTTCGCCACCGGCCGGAAATTGAAGGACGCCTTGCAGCGTTTGCTCACCGAGGCGGCGATCCCGGCACAGGTCATCGGTGAGCCGCCCGCCTTCGAGGTATGGTTCACCGATCATGAGATCACCGACTTCCGTTCGAGCCTGGCCGCCGACGCCGCGCTGCGAGAACGCTTCGTGCAGCTGCTGCTCGATCGCGGCATCGTCAAGGCCCACGAGAAGTTCTTCGTGTCGCTGGCCCACACCGACGAGGACGTCGAGATCACCATCGAAGCGTTCCGCTCAGCGATCGGCGAACTACGAAAGTCGGTTTAGCGTTCGAGATTTCTTCGGGAGCCGAATCGCAGTTGATGGGGATACGCGGGAGTGGCTTTTCCACCGAACAATGTGCGGAAGGGTTCCCCTCCTTACCAAGGAGGGGCCAGGGGAGGTTGGAAAGGTCGCGGCAACTCGACCTCCCCCCTTTTCCCTGTTTCGTTGGTCGCTCGGCGTCAAGGGTTGCCCAGCCCCCAGCCCGATAGGTAGTCTGCGTTCATGCGACTGCCCAACGGCGAGCGGGCGATTGTTGACCTTCGGAAGTTGCGGGACTACTGCTTGAATCTGGACAGTCCCAGGGGAAGGTACAAAGCGCGTGTGTTCGCTACGGCGCTGGGATTGACGGCCGAAGATGCTCCGAGGATGCAGGCGAAGTTGCGGAAAATTGCTCGCACCGGAGACGCGAAGCGTGGTGAAGTCGACCTGTACGGTCAACGGTACACGATCGACTTCGAAATGGTGACGGAGGTCGGAAAGGCGATGATCCGTAGTGGCTGGATCGTGCTGCGCGGCAGGGCCGCACCACGGTTGACAACATGCTACGTCAAGAAAAGGAAACGGTAATGCCCCAACGAAAAAAGAGGATAGGGTTGCTCGACACTGTGGCGTTAATCGAGGACCTGCCGGAGCGCAAGCTCAAGCGGGGCGAAGTCGGCACGGTCGTAGAGATCCTCGCGCCACGCGTCTACGAGGTGGAATTCTGTGATGACGAGGGACAAACATATGCGGAGCTGGCGCTGCGCAGTGATCAGCTTGTTCCCCTGCACAACAGAGGGGAAGCCCTAAGAATCGTGGCTTGAGAGGACTGCCGAAAAAGGGAATCCAGCCGACGGCAAACGGGAATCAGAATGAGCCTCGCCGCCAGACCCTTGGCAGACACGACGCAGAAGGCAATCGCAGTGCTCTCGAAGGAACTGGGCATTGTGGAGACCGTGCGCTTCTTGAGCCAGTTCAGCACCGGTTTCGGCGATTACACGACGGAACGTGACACGCTCTTCCGAGGTCTCACCATGGACGAAATACTATCCGAGATCCGACGTACGCAGCGACGCAGGCCGAACCGGCGCATGCAGCCGCCGCGCAAGAAGCGTGCGCGCCGCTGATGCGCACGGCGTTCAGGCGTAGGAAAAGTCGGCGCGCTGCGGTAAATCAAGGGCGAACGGTACGGGGCTCTGCGCGCCCTACCATCGCAGTCCCCTTTGCCGTTGCGCCGACGCCTCCACACTGCCCCGATTCCTCCCCGTGCGCATGGCATTACGCACCGTTTCGCACTTGACCTGCTTGATCACCGCCAGCTGTCCCGACTATAACCCCCATAGTGGGTGAGCGTCCGTCAACAGCGGTTCAGTTCGGCATTGGCTATCTGCCCTCCGGTGGTGACCCGGCTGTGTTTGTCGCAAACGACGCTCGCACCCGAGAGCATATGAAACGCTAAGATTTGGGCAGCGGCGTTAGACCCGATTTCGCGTGAGGTCGCAAATCCCCGCAGAGAGACAGCATGGCCACTGTCCGTGAAGAAAAGGTCCGTTCGTTACCTCGGTACCTTGAGCTAGTCGAGCAAGCTCAGACTCGTACCTCCCAATCACTTTGGTACCGGGGCTGCGGCTCGGCCGCATACCAGCTGCTGCCATCGCTGTATCGCCACCAACGGCTCAAGACGCCGGATGAGCTAGCAGATCTTGAGCGGCAGCTCATGACTCGCTTCAGACAGCGGAGTATCCCGTACCACAGCCGGTCGTTGACCGACGATTGGGACACGCTCTTCTTTATGCAGCACTATGGTGTTCCGACACGCCTTCTCGATTGGACTGAGAATCCGTTCATTGCCCTGCATTTGGCTCTAATGGGAGCCAGTAAGACGTCCACACCGTCCGGGAAGCTGGCGTTTCGGTCGGACGCGGCTGTTTGGATGCTCGATCCCGTTGCTTGGAATCGCCACGCCCTGCGGCACGTAAGCTTCGAGGGGGGCGTGCTTAGCCCAGATGACGAGGCGATAAAGCGCTACCGCCCCACGCCAAAATTCGCCGGCATGCACAACCAACCGGTGGCGCTTTACGGCGCCCACAACAGCGCCCGTATCGTGGCCCAACAGGGCGTGTTCACCATCTTTGGAAGAGACGCAAAGCCAATGGAGCAAGTGTTCAAGGCCGACGGTTTCCCTGCCCAATGCCTGACAAAGATCACGGTGCCGAAAGCGTTGATATCGCCATTGCGCAAGTCGCTGCTAAACCACGGAGTCACTGAATCGGTCGTGTTCCCCGATCTCGAGGGCCTTGCGAGAGAGATCAAACGCGTTTTCGGTTTCGAGGTTTAGCAAATGCTTCGCAAGCCTGACATATTCCGGGTTACTCAGTTCGAGGCGAAGACTCTGTCCTGGTGGCGCGCCAGAAGAGCTAAGATCGACATGTCACCACCGTACCAACGCCGCGGGAAGCTCTGGTCGGCGACCGACAAGGCCTACCTTATCGACTCGATCCTGAATGGCTTCGACGTGCCAAAGATATACGTCGCTGATTTCACCTGGGGTGACTCAAAGCTTAATGAGAAGCGCCTTCCGTACGCGATTATCGATGGGAAGCAGCGGTTCGAGGCGATCTTCGACTTCTACGACGGCCATATAACGCTGAACGATGGCTTCGTTTACCGAGAGAATCCTTTGCTGAAACTCGCTGGGCTCGGATACCAGGATCTCCTAAAGAACCACGCCGAGGTAGCGGAGATCTTCGATACTTACAACCTTTCCGTCATGAGCGTCATGGCGTCAAGCGAGGAACCCATCAACGAGCTGTTCGTTCGACTTAATCGCAGCAAACCCCTCACTGGCGCCGAGGTCCGCAATGCTATGGCAGGTCCGGCACCACAGCTGTTCCGAAAGGTGACAGAGCACGAGTTTTTCACCACGTACGTGGCATTCACCGTCCAGCGTGGCCAAGATCTGAATGCCGCGGCAAAGCTAGTGATGTTCGAGTACGAAGACAATGTCTCCGAGACCAAGAAACGGAATATGGACCAGTTCACCAAGGATGCGGTCAAGGCGGCTCGTGCGAAACTTGAGCTCGCCGCACGCCGCGTTCTCGATACGCTCGATGTCATGACTGAAATATTCTTGCCAAAGGACCGCTTGCTCATGTCAGCCGGTACGGTTCCAGTTTACTACTGGTTCATAAGGTCTGTGCCTGTTAAATCACAGCGATTCATTCGTCAGTTCCTCATCGAATTCGAAGAGGCGAGAAAGCCAAACCGGTTACTAAGCAGTGCGCACCCTCAAAGCCCAGAGGTAGATCGACAGCTAGTCGAATTCGACATCTTCAACAGAAGTACGAACGATCAGGCGAGCCATGAGGGACGCTTTCGCATCCTGCATGCCAGATTCGCAGGATATGTCAGGAACGCCCATAGCAGACTACGTTAGCGGCCTACAGTAACTTCGGTATGCAGGGGGTGAACCGGACAACCTGCGGTAAAGTAGTGGTGCCGAAGCACGTGCTCATCTTGCGCCGGCCCGCGGGCGTCGGCGCGAACACTTTCACCGGCCATCTGGTCGGCGCGGCCTGCCGCGCGGGCCTGGTCGATGCAGTAATCGAGCTGGCCGCACCGAGTGACATAAGGATGGGCCCGTCGACGGCTGATGCCATGGTCGTGTGGCAATCTGACGCACCCGACGCTCTCCGGACCGCGGCCGATACGCTTGCGGATCATGCGGAGATCGTCGGTGGCTATGCGGTCGACGAAGTCATCCACTGGGATGACGCGCCCGGCGTTTTGACCGGCTACACCATGGTGGCGTGCTCGTGCCGCCTTCCCGGCATCAGCCCCGAGCAGTTCATCGATCGTTACCGCGCCCACGCCACCATCGCGCGTGTCCACCACCCCGCCATCCGCCGCTACGCCCAATCGTTCGTTACCGCGGCGTTGGATGGCTCCCGCCACTGCGAGGCTATCGCCCTGCTCCACTTCGCCAGCGCCGACGACTACACCCGCCACCTCTACCGCGATGAGCAGAGCCGGCAGGTCGTGGCCGAGGACGTCGCCGGTTTCATGGACCGCGACCGTATCTGGACATTTTTCACCACCGACCGGTTCTTCGTCACTCACGCGGGCAAGTAGGCCAAGATCAAACGTATCTAAAGTCATCGAAGGCAAAGGAGGTTCCGTATGAACTCAACGTCGCTCTTGGCTGACAAGGTCGCCGTCGTAACCGGTGGCGGCGGCGGCATTGGTAAGGGCATTGCCCTCGCGTTTGCCGCACACGGAGCCAAAGTCGTCGTAGCGGAAAGAGATCCTGCTCGGGCCAAGGCCACGGTGGCGGAGATCGAAGCGTCAGGCGGCCAGGCAATGGCCTCGGTGGTAGATGTTCAGGAAAAGGACCAATGCGGAACTCTGGCCGATGCCGCCTTTCGAGAATTCGGGCAGGTGGCCGTGCTGGTGAACAACGTGGGCGACTACCTGGCGGCCAAGCCCTTTCTGGAGACGACCGAGGAGGACTGGGAGGCGCTCTATCGCATCAACCTCAAACATGTCCTTCTGTGCACCCGCGCTATCGCGCCCAGAATGATGGAGCGGGGAAGCGGCGGCAGCATCATCAACGTCTCCACCGTCGAAGCCTTCCGCGGCATACCGTATTGCGCCGTCTACTCCGCTTTCAAGGGAGGCGTGACGCAGTTCACCAAGAGCTTCGCGCTCGAAGTGGCGCAGTACGGCATCCGCGTCAACGCCATCTCGCCCGACGTGACCCAGACGATTCAGGTGCCGTACGATCAATGGATCCCGCCGGAGCAACGGCACCTGATTCCGCTTTGGGTGCCCCTGGGCCGCTTCGGAACGCCCGACGACATCGCCGGCGTGGCGGTGTTTCTGGCCTCGGATCTCTCCCGATTCGTCACCGGCACCACGGTGCACGCCGATGGCGGAACGTATGCTGCCGGCGGTTGGTACCGCACCACCAGCGGCAGGTGGACCAACTCCCCCTTGAATCCATAGCCACCCCTGTGATTCTTATCACGTGATCAAGAGGAGGCATGATGGCTGACGAACACCCGGCGCGGCTCGCGTCGCAACGCTCGATGAAAGCAGTGCAGGCGAAAACCAAGAACGCATGGCTCGATCTCTTCACCAACGATGCAATCATCGAAGACCCCGTAGGCGTCTCCCCGCTCGACTCCACAGGCAAAGGCCAAATCGGCAAAGCGGCCATCAGCGCCTTCTGGGACACGCACATCGGACCGAATACCGTCGTGTTCGATATCGCGCATTCTTACGCTGCCGGGAATGAGGTGGCGAACGTCGGGAAGATCACGACCACCCTGCCGAACGGCATGAAGGCCGTCGCCGAAGGTGTCTTCGTTTACAGGGTGAACGGCACAGGCAAGATCGTTTCGCTCCGCGCGTTCTGGGAGTTCGACAAGATGCTGGCGAGCATGATGCCGCCAGCGTGAACAGTTCCCGGATTCGACTCGACCCGGACCCTGGGAACTTCGGATGGCTACTTGCCGTACCGCTGTAACGCCTGCGAGTCGAACATCTGGGGATTCAGCGGCACCCGCCGAGCCATGGGCGCACCGGGGAAGGGACGGCCTGAGCCGGCGCAGCTCACCCGGTTTTGCTTCAGGCTCTCGACACACTGATAGGCCAGGGAGCCGTTCCACACCCACTCGCGCGCCTCCGGCGGACCAGCGGGATTGTTTCGCGTGGTCGAGATCTGATACGTGGCCAACAGTTCGCCGTCCCAACTGTACTTGCGGTTCCACGCACCGATCCAGCTTTCGTTATCGGCCCACAACTCGAGCTTGCCGTACAGGTAGTATTTGTCCTTCGGCACCCCCTCGACCACCCACATCTTCCGCTTGATCAAGATCGGGTCCACCGGCGCCCAAGCGAGCCCTTTCCATCCCGGCACTCGGAACCCCAGAGCGGGCAGCTCGGGCTCCACGACGATCGAGAAGCCCCCCTCCTTCGGCGGCCCGAACGGCAGGTAGCCGTTCATCGTCGTCGGGTCGGCAAATCGCAGCCCCTCGCGCAGCCCGACCAGCTTCCACGTAAAGTCTTCCGGCTTGCCGTCGAAGAAGTGTCCGTCGTCCTGGCTGACATCGGAACCGAGAAAACCGTCTGAGCGGTTGGCCGGCGTCACGGCGCGCACGCGCCGCAGCGCCGGGACGAAGGCCCACACCGCGTCACGCTTGTCCGCATCGCGGAAGCGCCACACCAGCGTCGCCGTACCGTTCAGATCCGTCGGCTTCACCGCGGCTGCCAGCATCTGCATCGAGAGATTGAGTGGATTCGCCGCCGGACGGTATTTGGGAGCTTGATCGTCGTAGTAAATCATGGACGTGTCCTCGACGATCTCCCGTTCCCGTGCGGTCGGACTGATCATCACGATGGTCGTGTAGTAGTGCCCGTTGCCGACATTCCAGTAGTTGGCGAACTCGTTCCAGACCACTTTCACGCCCGCCCCGGGATCATTGGGATCAATGTTTGGAAACGGAATGCCGTACAAATACGGAGGCATTTTGCCGGTCTGTTTGTCGATGATGCTCCCTTGATCATTGACATCCAGATTCTTGGCGTTCTCCTTGGTCGCCTGCTCGAATGAATCATCCCAGTGTTGAAAATCGGCGGGAGCGGCACCGATGCGATTGTTATACCCTCCCTTTTCGTAGTGCTTGAGGATCTCCGGCGGCAGCAAGTCCTTGGCCAGTTGCCAGTTGCTCTGATCGAGCATGTCCCCGACGCTGAGGCCAGGAGCGACCTCCTGCTTCGCATCTTCCGCAACTGCCCGCCCGGCAAACGTCGCTGTCAGCGCGATCACTCCGATTGCGATCCACCTCTGCACAGGTGCCTCCTTCCTCACAGTGATGTCCCAATGGTCGCCATATAGTCCGCAGCCTCCAAAGAAGCTAGCGGGCTGCGCCCAGCCTCTTTTCGGCGGGACCGCTCCCCGTTGGGTCGCTATGCGCAGCTTCGAACGGAACTTGACTCATATGCAGCACATTCCAAACACCAAGTGCCCTAGCGCAGTAGGCCCGTGTGTATCACTGACTTTTGTCACAAATGAAGGCTCAAATGAGTCATCTGAACGCCGCGCCCAATCTCGTTTCCCGCTAATGAACGGCGTGACGTGGCAGTAGAGGAATTGTTGGGCTATTGATTTCCACACGGGGAAGCGCCATCTCCTTGCGGCGAAGATGGACGGCAACGAGTCTTGGAGCCACGGACCGGAGAGCGACCGAATTTGACCGAGATCATCCTTTTCCAGTACGTTACCGCATTCCGCCGGTGGGCGTGCGACGTGGGTCAAACGAACGTTTGTTTCTGAAGGCGTAAGCTGGGGCATTCACCTCATAAGAAGGAAGGCGGGACAACGGTGAACAAGCGCATGACGCCGGGCCAGGTGATCGGCGAACTCCGCAACGGGATGACCATCGGCATCGGCGGCTGGGGCGCACGGCGCAAGCCCATGTCCCTCATCAGAGAGATCTTGCGCTCGCCGCTCAAAGACCTCACGCTGGTCTCCTACGGTGGACCCGACGTGGGCATGCTGTGCGCCGCCGGGAAGGTCCGCAAGCTGGTATTTGGTTTCGTCACGCTGGACGTCATCGCACTGGATCCGCACTTTCGCGCCGCCCGGCAATCCGCAGCGATCGAGGCGATGGAAATCGATGAGGGCATGCTCCAGTGGGGGCTCAAAGCCGCCGCCTTACGGCTGCCCTTCCTGCCGACACGAGCCGGTCTCGCTTGTGACGTGGAGCGTCTCAACCCGCATCTCAAAACGGTGCAATCGCCGTACGCCGACGGCGAAGTGCTGCTGGCGATGCCGGCGCTCACGCTGGACGCAGCACTCATTCACGTGAATCATGCCGACGCACGCGGCAACTGCCAGATCCTCGGCCCCGATCCCTACTTCGACGACCTCTTCTGCGGGGCGGCAAAGCGGCGCTACGCGAGTTGCGAACGCATCGTCGAGACACAGCAGCTGCACGCTCTCGGCTGCGTTCACACCCTCCAGCTGAATCGCAGCATGGTTGACGGCGTCGTCGAGATCCCGTTCGGCGCTCACCCGACTTCGTGCTCGCCGCGGTATGGTATCGACCTTGAACATCTGAAGACGTACAGCGCGGCGGCAAGCCCCGAGGCCTGGCAGGCGTACCGCAAGCAGTATGTCAATGCCGATCAGGATCAATATCTCGAGGCAGTCGGCGGTGCGGTTCGTGTCGCCGGCATCCCCCCCACGGTGTTCTGAGGCAACCCACGATGCCACACATTGACTATACGCTGGCCGAACTTTGCATCACCGCCTGCGCCGAAGCATGGCGCGGAGACGGCGAAATCCTGGCCTCGGGCATCGGCCTGGTTCCGCGGCTTGCCGCCAGCCTGGCGAAGCTCACGTTCAGCCCGGACCTGCTGATGACCGACAGCGAGGCCTACCTCGTCGCCGAGCCTGTCCCCGTTGGACCTCGGAACGGCTACCAACTCAAGGTCGAGGGCTGGATGCCGTTCCGGCACATCTTCGATCTGCTCTGGAGCGGGAAGCGCCATGCCATGACCACACCGACCCAGATCGATCGCTTCGGTATCATTAACATCAGCTGCATTGGAGACTGGCGCAAGCCGAAGGCACAGCTACTGGGCGTGCGGGGCATTCCGGGTAACACCATCAACCATCCGTGCAGCTTCTTCGTCTCCAACCACACACCGCGCACCTTCGTCGAACGCGTGGACATGGCGTCGGGCGTCGGCTACGACCCGGAACGCTGGGCAACGGGCGTCAAGCGGGATTTCCACGAGCTTCGCCGGGTGGTGACCAACCTCGCGGTTCTCGACTTCGGCGGGCCACAGCACGCCATGCGGATCCGCTCCGTACACCCTGGCGTGACGTCGGAACAGGTACAGAAACAAACCAGCTTCGAGCTGGTGGTGGCTGACGGCCTGGGTGAGACACGCATACCAACCAGTGAGGAGTTGCGGATCATCCGGGAAATCATCGACCCCCACAATCTACGCGCCAGCGTCTTCCAGTGAGGTGCACACGGTGTCCTCAGCGCTGCGCACACGCCTCTGCGACGTTCTCGGTGCCCGCTACCCGATCATCCAAACGGCGATGGGTTGGGTGGCAACTCCCGAGCTGGTGGCCGCCACATCCAACGCCGGAGCGTTCGGCTTCCTCGCCGCGGCCACACTCCGCCCGGAGGAGTTCGAGCCATCCATCTTGAAGGTGAAGCAACTCACCGACCGGCCATTCGGCGTGAACTTTCTGATGGAGCAACCGGGAGCGAGCGACATCGTGGAGTTGATCGTCCGCCACGGCGTGAAGGCCGCCAGTTACGGCCGTGGTCCCAATCCGCAGTTCATCGAGCGCCTGAAGAAAGCGGGTGTCCTCTGCATCCCAACCGTGGGGGCCGTACGCCACGCGCAAAAGGCGGTCCAGCTCGGTGCCGACGTCATCATCGCGCAGGGCGGCGAGGGTGGCGGACATACCGGCACAGTGCCCACCTCGATCCTGGTGCCGCAGGTTGTCGACGCCGTCAAAGTCCCGGTGGTGGCGGCGGGCGGCTTCCGTGACGGCCGTGGCCTTGTTGTGGCCTTGGCGTACGGCGCCACCGGCATCGCCATGGGCACGCGTTTTCTGCTGACGGCGGAGAGCCCGCTGCCGGCAGAAACCGCGAAGCGGTATTTCGCCGCGACCGTCAATGATATCTTCGTAACCAAGCAGGTGGACGGCCTGCCCCAACGTGTCATCATGAATGAGTTCGTCGGCCGTCTCGAGTCGAGTCACGCACTCACCAGGTTCATTCGCGCTCTCCGTAGCGGCCTGGAATATCGCAAGCTGAGCGGCGCCTCGATCCGAGAACTCCTGACCTCGGCGCTGGCATTGCGGCGTGGCGACAACCTGACCCGCACTCAGATGCTGATGGCCGCCAACGCGCCGATCTTCATCCGCCGGTCCATGGTCGAAGGCCGTCCGGCGGAAGGCGTGCTGCCCAGCGGCGTGGTGGCGGGTCTCATTAAGGATCGGCCGACCTGCGCGGAGCTCATCCAGAGAATCATCAGCGAAGCGGAGCAGACACTGGCCGCCCTGGCAAACTAGGGCAAGGAGTCGCTTGTGTACGTCAAGACGAATGTCGACGAAAAGGGTGTGGCGGAGGTTCTTCTCGACTATCCGCCGGTGAACGCACTCGACAGCGCGGGCTGGGCGCACCTCGCTAAAACCATCCGAGCCCTGGGTGAGGATGAGAACGTACGGGTGGTCCTTCTGGCCGGCAACGGACGTGGGTTCTGCGCCGGCGTGGACATCAAGGAACTGGCCCGTGACGGCAGCCTGATCGTGAAGGTGAACCGCGGCTGCTACGACAGCTTCGCGGCCGTCTACGATTGCCCGGTCCCTGTCATTACTGCCGTGCACAACTTCTGCTTGGGCGGTGGGATTGGCCTCGTCGGCTCGTCCGACATCATCGTCGCCTCGGAGGACGCCACCTTCGGTCTTCCCGAAATCGACCGCGGCGCCATGGGGGCCGCCACGCATCTCATGCGGATGTTCCCCGTGCAAAAGGTTCGGCGGATGTTTTACACCGGCCAGCCGATCACGGCCGCGGAGGCCTACCGCCTGGGCGCCGTCGAGTCGGTCGTCAAACGCGAGGAGCTGCTGCCGACGGCACGGGCATTGGCCGAGAACATCGCCGCAAAGAGTCCGCGAGCGGTCCGCCTCGCCAAGTGGGCATTGAACGGCATCGAGCTGCTCGACATCAAGAAGAGCTATCGCTTCGAGCAGGGCTTCACATTCGAGCTGTACACCTCACCCGACTCGCAAGAAGCGCGCTCCGCCTTCGTCGAGAAGCGCGAGGCGGCCTTCACCGATAAGTCCAAGGACTAGACCAGGATGGAGTTGACCTTCACCCCTGAAGAAGAGGCCTTCCGGCTCGAAGCGCGGGCGTGGTTGGAAACCCACGTACCGAAGACACCGCTGAAGTCCTTCGATACGGCAGATGGGTTTCAGCAGCACCGCGAGTGGGAGCGCACCCTGAACGAAGGCCGGTGGTCGGCAGTCAACTGGCCGATCGAGTACGGTGGACGCGACGCCAACCTGATCGAGTGGCTCATTTTCGAAGAAGAGTACTTCCGCATGGCCGCGCCGGGTCGAGTGAATCAAAACGGCATCTTCCTGTTGGGTCCAACCCTGATGGAGTTCGGCACCGAGCAGCAGAAGATCCGTTACCTGCCGCGCATGGCGTCGGGTGAAGAGGTCTGGGCGCAAGGGTGGTCGGAGCCGAACGCCGGCAGCGACATGGCGGCGATCCGCGCCACCGCGCGCAGAGACGGCGAGCATTACATCCTCAACGGCCAGAAGACGTGGTGCTCGCGTGGGGCATTCGCCGACTGGCTGTTCGGCATCTTCCGCTCCGATCCGAACTCAGAAAAGCATCGCGGCCTCACCTTCATCCTGTTGCCGCTGGATCTCCCGGGAATCACAGTGCGGCCCATCGCACAGCTCGACGGCGAGACGGGGTTTGCCGAGGTCTTCTTCGATGATGTTCGCGTGTCGGTGGAGAACCGCCTGGGCGGGGAGAGTCAAGGCTGGAATGTGGCGATGGCAACCGCAGGCTTCGAGCGCGGCCTCATGCTGCGCAGCCCGGCACGCTACCAGGCAACCGCGCGGAAGCTGATCGATTTGTACAAGATATACGCGAAGACAGCGGAGCCGTGCCTGCGCGACGCCGTGGCGCGCGCCTGGATGAACGCGGAAGCGTACGCGCTGAACACCTATTGGACGGTGTCACGGCTCATGCAAGGCGGCAGCATCGGCGCCGAGGCCAGCCTCAACAAGATTTTCTGGTCGGAAATGGACGTGCACATGCACGAGACGGCGCTCGCCTTGCTCGGCCCGCGGGCGGAGCTGTTGGCGCATGCGCCCGGCGCCGAGAATCCCGGCAATTGGCTCGACGGGTTCCTGTTTGCCATGGCCGGACCCATCTATGCCGGCACCAACGAAATTCAACGCAACGTCATCGCCGAGCGCTTGCTCAAGCTGCCCAGGAGTTAGCGATGCAGTTCCAGTTCACCGAAGACCAACGCGGGTTCCAGGAAAGCGTTCGCAAGTTTCTCGAAAAGGAGTGCACCCCGGCACACATCCGCGCCCTCTGGCAAACCGAGACCGGCCGTGCGCCGGAACTGTGGTCCAAACTGGCGGAGATCGGGGTGCTCGGATTACTTGTCCCGGAAGCGCACGGGGGCCTGGGCAGCAGTGAGGTCGACCTCGTATTGCTGCTCGAGGAAGCCGGCCGAGCCGCGCTCCCGGAACCCGTGGCCGAGACCGCCGCGGTCGGCGTGCCACTCCTCGCTGGTCTCAAGCGCACGAAACTGAGTGAGCAGTGGCTTCCGAAGGTGGCCGCCGGTGAGGCGATTCTCACGGTGGGGCACGAGGTCAACCCGTTCGTCGCCGACGCCCATGTCGCGCACCTGCTGCTCTTGCAACGCAGCAACGAGATCCACGCGCTACCGCGCGACCAAGTGACCCTGGAGCATCAACCTTGCAACGACCCGTCGCGCCGGCTCTTTCGTGTGGACTGGAAGCCGTCGGGCGAGACCTGCGTGGCACGGGGAGAAGAAGGCCGCCGCCTGCTCGCCGCCGCCCTCGACCGCGCGGCCCTGGCGTGCGCCGCCCAGCAAGTCGGTATCGGGCAGCAGCTTGTCGATATGGCCGTGCGCTATGCCACCGAACGCGAGCAGTTTGGCAAGCCGATCGGCTCGTTCCAAGCGATCAAACATATGCTCGCAAACGTCGCGGTCCGCATCGAGTTCGCCCGGCCCGTCGTGTACCGCGCCGCCTTTTCGGTCGCGCACGACGCCGTCACCCGAGCCGTCGACGTTTCTCAGGCGAAGCTGGCGGCGTCCGAGGCGGCCGTGTTGGCCGCGAAGACGGCGCTCCAGGTGCACGGTGCCATCGGATATACCTGGGAGCAGGATCTGCAGATTTGGATGAAGCGAGCTTGGGCACTCGACATCGCATGGGGCACTGGCGCCTGGCACCGCGCCCGCGTCGCCGCCGCCGTCCTCGACGGCGACGTGCTTCCCGAGACCTTTTTGGCAGCCCGAGAGACTGCCGCCTGAAGGGCAGCATGCGCGCCGAGGATTCGTAGGGCCGGCAGCGCCGGTTCGACAGTTCGATTGAAAGGGGAAACGAAATGGGCCAGACGAAAACGCAGGCTCCGGCAATCCAGGGCTGGTTCACCATGGACTCGCGCGCACCACATCTCCTCGGCAGTCGCTGCACCGCCTGCAAGAGCTACTTCTTCCCCAAGGAATCGTTCTTCTGCCGCAACCCCGGTTGCGCCGGGACCGAATTCGAGGAAGTTCCCTTGAGTCGCACCGGGAAGGTCTGGTCCTTCAGCACCAACCACTACCAACCGCCGGCGCCCTATGTCTCGCCTGATCCCTTCGTCCCCTATTCCATCGCGGCCGTGGAGTTGGCGAAGGAACGGATGGTCATCCTCGGGCAAGTTGCCACCGGCGTCGACCTCAACACGCTGAAGGTCGGCATGGAGATGGAGCTCGTGCTGGAGAAGCTCTTCGAAGATAAGGGCGTCGACTACATCGTCTGGAAGTGGAAGCCGGTAGGTACCTGAAGGAGGAGGTGGCCCTCACCCCGACCCTCTCCCAGGGGGAGAGGGAGCAGAAAGTCAGGAGGTCAATGATGGCAAAGGAAGTTGCGATTCTCGGGGTGGGAATGCACCCGTGGGGAAAGTGGGGTAAGAACTTCGTCGAGTATGGCGTCAAAGCCTGTCGTGATGCCCTCAAAGACGCCGGCGTCGAGTGGAAGGACGTTCAGTTCATTTCGGGTGCCGACACCATGCGCTGCGGCTATCCCGGCTACGTCGCCGGTGCCACCTTCGCGCAGGCGCTGGGCTGGTCGGGGGCGCGCGTCGCCAGCTCCTACGCCGCCTGCGCCTCGGGAGCCACGGCCATGAACACGGCACGGGCGCAGATCCTGGCAGGTTTCTGTGACGTGGCCCTCGTCGTCGGCGCCGACACGACCCCCAAGGGCTTTCTGGCCCCTACCTCCGGAGACCGGCCGGATGATCCCGACTGGCTGCGGTTCCGCCTGCTCGGTGCCACCAATCCGACCTACTTCGCGTTCTATGCCCGTAGGCGCATGGATCTGTACGGGGCAACAGAGCGTGACTTTGCCAAGGTGAAGATCAAGAACGCCAAGCACGGGCTGACGAACCCAAACGCAAGATACCGGAAGGAATATACCGAGGAGGAAGTTCTGAAGTCACCCATGGTATCCGATCCGCTGCGGCTGCTGGAGATCTGCGCCACCAGTGACGGCGGCGCCGCGGTGGTGCTGACGAGTATGGAATATGCGCGCAAGCGCACGGCCAAACCCATCACCATCGCGGCAATCTCGACCGTGACGCCGCGCTATCCCAACACCGTCATCGAGATGCCGAACTTCGCGACCGATTCCGCGCATAGCGCAGCGCCACCGCGTATTCCATTCCGCGACTCGATCGCAGCCGGCGCGTACGAAGAGGCGAGCCTTGGTCCCGAAGATGTGAGTCTGGCCGAGGTGTATGATCTGTCGACCGCGCTCGAGCTGGATTGGTATGAAAACATCGGGCTGTGCAAGCCCGGAGAAGCGGAACGGTTACTCAACGATGGGCACACCACCATCGGTGGGCGGGTGCCGGTGAACCCGAGTGGCGGTCTGACCTGTTTTGGAGAGGCCGTTCCGGCACAGGCAATTGCGCAGGTGTGCGAGCTGGTCTGGCAGATCCGGGGCGAGGCCGGCGGCCGGCAGGTCCGCGGAGCCAAGGTCGGCATTACCGCGAACCAAGGACTGTTCGGACACGGCTCATCGGTGATCGTGAAACGATAGAACTATTCCCGCGCCCTTTGGGAAAGGGTTGAGGCAAGGGCGTCCAACATCGAACGCAAGGAGAACAGAGATGGCTGAAGCATACATCATCGACGCAGTGCGCACTCCGGTCGGCCGGCGGAAGGGTGGCCTGAGCACCGCGCACCCCGCCGACCTGGGCGCACACGTGATCAAGGCGCTGGTGCAGCGCACCGGCATCGACCCACACGCCGTCGAGGATGTGTTCTTCGGCTGCGTCGATACCATCGGTCCCCAGGCCGGTGACATCGCCCGCACGTGCTGGCTGGCGGCGGGACTGCCGGACGAGGTTCCGGGCACGACCATCGACCGGCAGTGTGGTTCATCGCAGCAGGCCATCCACTTTGCCGCGCAAGCAGTGATGAGCGGCACCAATGACGTGATCGTCGCCGGCGGCGTGCAGAACATGAGCATGATCCCGATTGCCTCGGCGATGACCGTGGCACAGCCGATGGGCTTCGGCGATCCTTTCTCGACCTCCAAGGGCTGGGTCGCACGCTACGGCACGCAAGAGGTTTCACAGTTTCGCTCCGCCGAAATGATCGCTGAGAAATGGAACATCCTGCGCCAAGACATGGAACGCTTTGCGTTCGAAAGTCACCGGCGCGCGATCCAGGCGATCGACGAGGGCCGCTTCGCACGCGAGATCGTACCGTATGACGGCGTGACGACCGACGAGGGACCGCGGCGCGACACGTCACTCGAGAAGATGGCTTCGCTGAAAACCCTCACCGAAGGCGGGCGCTTGACGGCGGCCGTATCGAGCCAGATCTCCGACGCCGCCGCAGCCGTGCTGATCGTATCGGAGCGGGCGGTAGAACAACATCGACTCAAACCGCGCGCACGCATTCATCACATCAGCGTGCGCGGCGCCGATCCGGTGTGGATGCTCACCGCGCCGATCCCAGCCACGGCCTACGCGTTCGAACGCAGCGGCCTGAAGCAGAAGGACATCGATCTCGTCGAGATCAACGAAGCCTTCGCCTCGGTCGTGCTTGCGTGGCAAAAGGAAACCGGGTGGGATCTCGCCAAGGTCAACGTCAACGGCGGCGCCATTGCTCTCGGGCACCCGCTCGGCGCCACCGGCGCACGCCTGATGACCACGCTTCTCTGCGAACTCGAGCGCACCGGCGGCCGTTACGGGTTGCAAACCATGTGCGAGGGGGGTGGTCAGGCCAACGTCACCATCATTGAGAGAATATGAAGAACCGAAGCGCTCAGCGATCAACTGTCGGCCTGCCCGTAAACCTATCGTTCCAGCCCGTCATGCCCGCAGTCTTTAGGCGGGCATCCATCGCACGCGGAGTGGATTCCCGCCAAACGATTGCGGGAATGACAGAATGCACCGGTTCATCGGGGCTCCGGCTGACTGCTGATCGCTGACAGCCGAGAGTTGCACTTATGAAATTCGCCTTCAACGAAGAACAGGAAGCGTTGCGCGCGGCGGCCCGCGACTTTCTCGCGGACCAGTGCTCGCCGGCGCAGATCCGCAAGGTCATGGAGACCGACGCGGGGTACGACCCCGAGGTGTGGGGCCGCATCGGTGCCGAACTCGGCTGGACGTCGATCATCATTCCGGAAATGTACGGCGGCGCGGGACTGACGTACGTCGAGCTGGTCGGCCTCATGGAGGAGATGGGCGCCACGCTCCTCTGCGCCCCGTTCTTTTCCAGCGTGTGCCTTGCCGGCAACGCTTTGCTGCTCGGTGGGACGGAGGAGCAAAAGCAGGAACACCTCCCGGGCATTGCGGCCGGCGAGACCACCGCCACGCTCGCCTTTACCGAACCGAAGGGCCGCTGGGACGCCGCCGGGATCGAGCTGGTGGCCAGGCGTGACGGTGGCGACTTCGTGCTGAACGGGACTAAAACGTTCGTGATCGACGGCCATACCGCTCAGCTGCTCATCGTAGCCGCGCGACGCAAAACCTCTCGCGGGCAGGACGGCATCAGCCTCTTCGTCGTACCGGCCAATACAACCGGTATCGAGCGGCGCCTTCTGCCCACCATGGACCAGACGCGCAAGCAGGCGGAAATCGTTTTTCGTAACGTACGAGTTCCCGCTTCGGCCTTGATGGGCAACGAGGGCGAGGGCTGGGGCAGCTTGAACACGACGCTCGACCGCGCCGCCATCGCGCTTTCCGCCGAACAGGTGGGCGGCGCCCAACGCTGTCTCGACATGTCAGTACAGTACGCCAAAGAGCGCATCCAGTTCGGACGCCCGATCGGCTCGTTCCAGGCCATCAAACACAAGTGCGCCGACATGTTGTTGCGGGTGGAGTCGGCGCGCTCTGCTAGTTACTACGCCGGCTGGGCCGCTTCCGTGGACGATCCCGAGTTGCCGGCGTTGGCGTCGTTGGCCAAGGCCTACTGTTCCGACGCCTACTTCCATTGCGCCGCAGAGAGCGTGCAGATTCACGGCGGTGTCGGCTTCACCTGGGAGTACGACGTCCACCTCTACTTCAAGCGCGCCAAGTCGAGCGAGGTCTTCCTCGGCGACGCCACCTACCACCGTGAGTTGGTAGCGCAGCGGATTGGCCTCTCTGCTCCCTCTTCTTCCGGCAGAAGGTCGGGGTGAGGGAATGACCAATCCTCTCGATTTCTCCGGCAAGGTCGTCATCGTCACCGGTGGCGGCAAAGGTGTGGGACGCGGCATCACCAGCCGCTTTCTCGAAGCCAGCGCTGACGTCGTGATCTGCGGCCGCACGGAGCCCGAGACGCCTCCGAGCGCTGGCGGCAAGCCGGCGCTGTTCGTCGCCGCCGACGTGCGCGAGATCGAACAGATCGACAAGGTGGTGACCTTCGCCACCGAACGTTTCGGACGCCTCGACGTGTTAGTCAACAACGTCGGCGGCACACCCACGGCCGATGCCGCGACGGCTTCGCCGCGCTTCTCGGAGTCGATCATCCGGCTCAACCTCATTTCGCCGCTCAGCTTTGCGCAGCGCGCCAACGCCGTCATGCAGAAGCAGGCGGAGGGCGGCGCCATCATCAACATCGCCAGCGTCAGCGGCATCCGCCCCTCTCCCGGCACCGCGGCATACGGCGCAGCCAAAGCCGGCTTGTTGAACCTCACACAAACCTTGGCGGTGGAGTGGGCGCCCAAGGTGCGGGTCAACGCCGTGACTGCCGGGATGATCCGCACCGAGCAGTCTCAACTCCACTACGGTGACGAAGCCGGCATCGCCGCCGTTGCCGCCACCGTCCCCTTGGGCCGGCTGGGCAAGCCCGAGGACGTCGGTGACCTCTGCCTCTTCCTCGCCTCGCCGCTCGCCAGTTACATCAGCGGCGCGAGCATCCTGCTGCACGGCGGTGGCGAGCGCCCCGCCTACCTGGACGCGGCCAAGAAGACCGGTGCCTGACGAAACTCGGTCTTCCGCCCATTGAAGAACCGTGGATCTCGATCGACGTCACTTCCTGCGGTTGGCGCTGGCTTCCATGCTCGCCGCACCAATCACCGGCGGTTGTCAGCGTGAAGAAGCGGCGGCGCCACCCATCCCGCTCGGTGACCCGCGGACGACACTGAAGGTCCGCGGCTACCGCGGCCTGGCTGAGCTCCCATACTTCCAGGCGGATGCGAACGGTGACCTCCGGCTCACCGTTGACGATCTGCCGGCCGGTGTGGATTTCCACACCCACCTCGCTTTCAACATGCTGCTGTCGCCGTCGGTCGATCTACTGCGGCGCACGCCGCACACTCGCTACCTGATCGACTGCGATGAGAGCCGGCCGCCCTGCGTCTTAGACCTCGACGTCTACATGAACCGGATGGCCACTCCGGACATGCTCGATCACATGGAGGCGGAAATTCGCGGCATGCTGCTGTTCGGCAGCCGGGTCGCCGAGACGCATACGATTCCCAACCTGCTTGCCGAGATGGACAGGATGCGGGTGGAGCGTGCTGTTGTCCTGGCCGTATCGCCGGGGTTGCCGTTTCGCGACAATCTGACGGAGCGATGGCGAGACGCGATCGCCCAGTCAGGGGCCGCGGAGCGGCTCATCTTGTTTGGCTCTGTCCGGCCGACGATGCGAGGGGCCGTCGAACGCTTGCGCGAGCTGCAGACGCTGGGCATCCGCGGCGTGAAGTTGCATCCGACCATGCAACGGTTCTATCCGGACGATCCGCAGGCGATGCCATTTTATGCCGCCTGCGCCGAGCTGCACTTGCCCGTGTTCTTTCACGCTGGCCGGGCAGGCATCGAACCCGAGTTCACCCGCGAGCACGCGGCCATGAAGCATTATGTCGCTCCCGTCGCGGAGTTTCCGCAGGTCCGCTTCATCTTCGGTCACGCCGGCGCGCGGGACTACGCCGACGCCATCCCGATCGCCAAGGCGCATCAGAACGTGTTGATGGAAATCGCCGGCCAAGGGGTGGCGGCGTTGCGAGAGCTGCTCGCCGAGTTGGGACCGGAACGACTCGTGTTCGGGTCAGATTGGCCCTTTTATCCGCTCGCCCCAACCGTGGCGAAACTGCTCATCGTAACGGACGGAGACAAGGCCGCCCGCGACATGATCTTCAGCGGGAACGCGCGTCGCTTTCTTGGCTTGTCGACTCTGTGAGGATTCAAGACGCGAACTTTTCTCGTCATTCCCGCAATTTTTAGGCGGGAATCCATTCCCCACCCACTGGATGCCCGCCTGAGGATTGCGGGCATGACGGATTGGAACGACAGATTCATTGGTAGCATGTTGGGGAAACCCGTGCCCGTTGAATGGCCGGGGATCATGGCGCTAGGATGCCGCCGTGTCTTCGACCTGTGATCTCTTCCTCGTCCGGCACGGCGTCACCGACTGGAACGAAACAGGCCGGCTGATGGGGCGCATCGATGTTGGATTGAACGCCCGCGGCAAGGCTGAAGCTCATGCGGCGGCGCAGGCCCTGCGCGAGTTTCCGTTGCGCACGGTAGCCGCCAGCCCGCAACGGCGCACGCAGGAAACTGCCGAATCCATCGCGCCACTACACAGCCTTCCGATCCGTACAGAACCGGGGCTGGACGAGGTCTGGGTGCAGGCGTGCTGGCAGGGCAAGACATGGGACGAGCTGCAGGGGGATGCCGATCTGCAACGATACATTCAGGACCCGATGTATCCCTGCGATGCCATCGAGCCGGCGCCACGTGTCCAGGAAAGGGTGATCGCGGTTGCGGAGCGCCTGCGAGCCGAAGGCGCCGTGTTGCTCATCTCGCACGGCGATCCGATCAAGCTCCTCATTGCCCACTATCTGTCCATGGACCTTTCGGCCTTCCGCCGCCTGGTGATCAACACCGGTTCGGTGAGCGTGCTGCGCTTCAGCCGAAGCTATGGCAGCCGGCTGTTGGTGCTGAACTGGAAGCCGCCAGGGTCTTTGCGACAACTGCTCGATTGACGCAGCGCTTGCCGGTCGTGTAACGTCGTTGCCTCGCACCACAACACAGGGAGGTAGGAGTGCTGAAAAACGAGAAGATTCTTATCACCGGTCCGGCAAGTCAGGTTGCGTTCCCGATAGCGCGAGAGCTCGCCAAGCAGAATCAGGTCTATGGGCTCGCCCGCTTCGGCGATGCGAGCGACCGTACCCGGTTGGAAGCGGTTGGCGTCAAGTGCATTCAGGCAGATCTCGCCCAGGATTCCTTCGCCAAGGTTCCCGATGATTTCACTTACGTGCTGAACTTCGCCGTGGTGAAAACCAGCGACTTCGACTACGACCTGACGGCCAATGCCGAGGGTCCCGGGCGGCTGATGTACCACTGCCGCAAGGCCAAAGCCTGGCTGCACTGCTCATCGGGCGGCGTGTATCAATATGCCGGACACCACCCGCTGAAAGAAACCGACCCGCTCGGTGACGACACCCACAAGACCTTCTTGCCCACTTACAGTATCTGCAAGATCGCCGCCGAGGTCATGGCTCGCTTCGGAACACGGCAGTGGAATATTCCGACGACCGTCGCCCGCCTGAGTGTGCCGTACGGCAACAACGGTGGCTGGCCGGCGATGCACCTGGACTGGATGCTGGGCGGCTCGCTCATTCCGGTGCATCCGGACAAACCCAACTTGTTCAACCCGATCCACGAAGACGATTACATCGCCCACATTCCCAAGTTGTTGGCGGTCGCCGCGGTACCTGCAACCATCACCAACTGGGGCGGCAGCGAACCGGTAAGTATCGAGGACTGGTGTGGCTACATGGCAGACCTGACCGGAGTGGAGCCCAAGTTTGTCGACACCGACAAAACCATCGGCAGCCTGACGATGGACATGACGCGCATGCACCAGCTGGTGGGGCCAACCGCCGTCGACTGGCACTACGGCATCCGCCGCATGATGCAGGCCCGCCATCCGGAGCTGTCGCTGCGCAAGTGACCCTAATTCACAGTAACGGAGGTTGAGAACATGTACGATCTGCAGGAGATCGAAGCGATCAAGCGGCTCAAGTACAAGTATTTCCGCTGCCTGGACACCAAGCGCTGGGAGGAAATGAAGGAGTGTTTCACTGAAGACGCCACCGCAGCCTACAGCAGCGGCAAGTACTCCTTCCAAGGCCGCGACCAGATTCTGCAGTTCCTCATCGATGCCATGAACCGTCCAACGGTGCTGTCCGCACACCATGGCCACCATCCCGAGATCGAGCTCACCAGCCCGACCACCGCGGTGGGCGTGTGGGCCCTGGCGGACGTGTTCATCGACCTGCAGGCCGCCATCACGGTCCGCGGCGCCGCGTATTATCGCGATGATTACGTGAAGGTGAGCGGGCAGTGGAAAATCAAGACGACCGGCTACGAGCGCACTTTTGAAGAAGTCGAAAACCGCGCCGACATTCCCAGCTTGCAGATTACCGAAAACCGCTTCGTCAAATAGCGGCAGCAGCTACAGTCTGCCACCGCCTCGCACTTTACGAAGACGCTTGTATGGCTGGCGCGTGTCGCGCCTCGGCTCGCCGCTTCAGCGCAAGGCCGTTGGCGGTGAAGCCGGCAACGATGCGACGACCATACACGCATCGAACGAAGGGGGCGAGGACGCCGGACGTGCGCTCGTAGGTGTAGTAGCGCGTTCGACCGGTGGCGATGGGCGCGAGGTATTGCACCCGCTCCGCGTTGAGCCACCAAGACACGACGCCGTAGGCTAAGCAGCAGTTGTCCTCATAGATGGTGAGCGTTTCGTGCTGGGTGAAGCCGGCTACACCCAGCCTTTCACTGTCGTACGGACCCCAGCGCGGTCCAAAGGTGACGGTCTGACCCGCCTCGGCGTGCGTGTCCAAGCGGAAGAAGCGGTTCAGCGGGTTCCAGTCCGGGTAGCGATCGAAGCCGACGACGATCTCCCAGACAAGATCGACCGGGGCATTGATGTCGATGGGCTGGGTGAGAACGTTTGCCGCGAAGAGGCCGGGGACGCGGCACGGGTTGGCCGGATCGAAAGGCCCAAACGGCTTGGAGTTCAGCATCCCGTCAGCCCACTTGGCCCCGGGCCACCGCCGACAGCGGAGCAAATCGCCGGTGCGAGATCGCAGAAGGAGTCGAACTGACCCGACCTCGCTCGGAGCATGCGCTGGTTCGTACACCGCCCGCGGCGCAATTGATAGTGGATCTCGCTCTCCCAAACCCGGGGCAACGGCTCACCCGAGGCTAAGAGCGCGTAAGTGTCACCAGATACACCGTCAGCATTGCCACCAGGATGAGGCCCGCAATCAGGAGCAGGTCCGGTAGCCGTCGCAGTATGAGGGCTGGTCGATGGGTTCGTTCAGCAACCCCGCCACCCCGCAGACGTCGCGCGCCTCCCGTAGCAATGGGCATGTCGGCCACGAACACTGACCAAAGCCGGAATGCACCAGCTGCGGCAGCAACCTTGCGACGCAGTGCGTCCACCACATTCAACCGCGCCTTGATGCTGCGGACACGCCGCGAGAGCTGGAGCGCCGTCTCGCTGAGCGTTACCACCCGCACCTTGATCTCACGACATTCCGCTTCCAACTGCTTGCGTTCCTCTACCAATTGGTCGACGGCGGTTCGCAGAGATCCGAGCGTTTCCGTCTGCTCGGTAGAGGCGCTAAGCGCGGCAGCCAGTGCTTCAATGCGTCGCACAGCTTCGTCGGCACGTGCAAGGGCTTCGTCCGCCCGACTTGTGGCCTGCGCGCTGGAGGCCTGCGCCTCGACCTGGGCTTCCCGACAGTCTACGTGTGCCTGGTCGAGCAATTCCCGCAGCTGAGCACGCAGAAGCGGCTCCGGTCGTGCCGCCAGGGCCGCTACACGCTGCTCGACGTCGCCAACGGAGCTACCGAGCGCGTCGCAATCGGCCGCGAGGCGCCTCACCAGCTCTGTGGTGCTCGCTTCACACGCTTGTGACGAGGCAGCCAGTGCCTCCACACGCTGCAGGGCTTCGTCGGCTCGCGCCAGGACTTCGGCCCGGCCTCCCCGACTCTCCACTTGCAGCCGTTCGACCAATTGTTGCAGTTCGGCAATCCGCTGTGAGTCCACTGCCGCTTCCGGACGAGGGAGCTGGATAGCATCCAGGGAGGAGGTAAGAAAGACAACTTGCCGGCAACACGCTCGAACGACGGCGCTCAGATCATCCTGGCTCGCAGCCGACTGGGCTAGAAACCCGCTGAGTACCTTCGGAGAATCAGCGTCGAGCTCGGCAGCAACGGAGCTCGTGCCGGTGTTGCTCTGGACCTCTTCGGTCAGGACGATCTCGACCGGAGGGAGTTCCGCATCCTTCACCTCCGCGCACAGATCGCTCTTCGGTTCCTTGAAGTCCGTTCCGGTAAGCGGTTGGTCCCGGGCGGGTACTTCCGCTGAGAAACGTTTCAGAGCGTCGCGGATCTCCGCCAGCGTTGCCACCGCCACTCTGGCGTGCCGTCCCGTGGCAAACTCTATGGCGCGTACAGCATCAAGATCGAGGGGGTTCGCCGTGGCGACCTCAATGACACCTTCCTGCAGACGCAGCGGGACCACCTCATATTCCGTAGCGATACTGCCCTTGAGCACTCCCGTCACCTCCGAGCTGAGCGGGAATGTCGTGAGGTCCACCAACGGCAGCCGCAGGGTCCGCGACAGCGAGGTCGCAAGCTCCCGTTCCGTAATCACCCCCTGCTGCTCCAACACCTCGATGATCGACCGGCTGGCCGGGGCCGCAAGCTGCTCCAGGCGGAGAGCACCTTCAGGCGAGAACCGCCCTTGGCGCTGAAGAAAACGAAGCAAAGCTCGTTTGCCTTTGATTCCCTCGTGCTTTGCGGCCACGTCAACCCCTTCGCCGCCACTCGGCAGCAAAGCATGTGCCCTTTCCTCTCCTGCCATCCTGGGATGCGATCGCCTCGATGTGTCAAGGAAGTCGCCCTAGCTCATGTCAAGGAAGTGACTCTGCTTACGGTGTCTTGTACTTGAGGTCGCGAGCCGCTCTTCGCCGGAGATCCGACGAGGGTTCTCGGTGCGCCATCGGTCGTCAACCTCTGGAAGTCGAACTGGTGGTGGTACTTCTGATACAAGGGACCGAGGTCAGTCGAGTGCAAGCACGCCGCATGGAGGGGCAGGATCATGATGATGTACTTTGATTTCCATACCTACTTCCGCATGCTGCGCTTGGCCCGCGAGGAGGAAAACCCGGCAGGGCGGCGCCGCCTGTTCTTCATCCTCCTCGTCGTCGTGCCCGTGGTGTCGACCTTTCACGCCATCTGCTTCTTCCTCGACAACATTTTCTTTCCCGGCCTGCGCAAGGTCGAAGTGCGCACACCGGTATTCATCGTCGGCCACGCGCGCAGCGGCACCACCCTCATGCACCGCCTGATGAGCAAGGACGGCGAACGCTTCAGCTTCTTCCTGCTGTACGAGCTCTTCCTGCCGTCGCTCCTGCAAAAGAAGCTGATCCGCTTCCTCGCCACCTGCGATCGGCGCTTCCTCGGCGCGCGCATCGAAAAGAGCATGCAGGCGTGGGAGGAGCGCAAGTTCGCCGCCACGCAGGATATGCATGCCACCGGCCTCACGGCGCCGGAGGAGGACGATTTCATCTACACTTTCTCCTGCGCCTCGGGCTTTTGGATCGTCCTGCTACCGTACATGGGCCTGCTCGATTTCTACTACGTCGACGGACGCCCGCCGCAGAGCCGCCGTCGTCTCATGAACTTCTATAAAGAGTGCGTCAAGCGGCAGCTCTACCTGAACGGCGCAAACAAAATCCATCTGAGCAAGAATCCGACGTTCTCGGGCAGGGTCGAAAGCCTCATCGAGGCGTTTCCCGACGCGCGCATCGTGGTCCTGATGCGCAACCCGTACGAAACCGTTCCGAGCTTGCTGAAGCTGATGCAGCGCTCATGGCAGCTGCGCGGCTGGGACGACGCGCAGATGAACCGCTCGCTGCGGGCGCTCGCCGATCAATCCTTCCACACCTACAAGTATCCGCTGGAAGTCTTGGCCCGGCACCCGAACACCAAGCAGGCGATCGTCGACTACCGCGATCTCGTCGCGCAGCCCAAGCGCACTGTCGAAGCGGTGTACGCGCAGCTCGGATTTCCCATGTCGTCCGAGTTCAGCCAGGTGCTCACCGCGGAGGAGCAGCGGGCGAAGTCGCACGAGACAACCCACACCTATAGCCTCGAGGAGTTCGGCCTGAAGAGCGATGAGATCCACGCGGCGCTCGCCGACCTTTTCGAACGCTACGGGTGGGACGCGGGTGCACCGCACCCTGCCACGAACGAAGGAGCAAGATGATGGCCGACACTACTGACAAGCACGAGAGCACGAACGCGCAGACCGACCTGCGCGCCGCATGGGACGCGCTGATAACAGGGCTCGGCCGGGCCAGAGATGCGATCGATGATCCGCGGCTCTATCCACCGCCGCCGACCGATCGGAATCTCGCCGAGGGCTACCGCTATCTCCTGGGATTTCTGTTCGGCGCGATCGAGCGCGCGCTCGCCGATCCCAACTTTCCGTATTTTCGAAGAGCGATTCAACCCGTCGACAAAGCCACCATTGATAACGCCGATGCCATCTACCTCTGCGCTCCCCTTGATAGCGAGAGCACGTACCGCGTGACGGGCACAGCGCAGGATCACCGCCACTGGCGCGGCGAGCTCCCCGCGGCAGTGGGCCGAAAGGCGCCGCAGTACGTGATTC
This sequence comes from Binatia bacterium, assembly GCA_044450645.1. Lineage (GTDB taxonomy): Bacteria > Desulfobacterota > Binatia > HRBIN30 > HRBIN30 > JAGDMS01. The sequence continues at coordinate 221,438 of JBIOJG010000001.1, read as the reverse complement.
TTGAAGCCACCACCGCCTATGCCGGCGACACCGGCAACCTTGCGGAGCTGAGCCCCGCCGTGCGCACGAACACCGGTACGCTGGACTCCGCGAAGCTCGCCGTCGCAGCGGATGGGTCCTTCGAGATTGTGTTGGCGCCACAGCGTCCGGACGGATACGCGGGCAATTTCATGCCGACCAGGCGCGAGGAACATCGGGCGGAGTACTTAGTCGTGCGCGAGCTCTTTCATGACTGGGAACGGGAAGATCTCCTGGACCTCCAGATCGTGCGCGTGGCATCAGAAGGCGCGCATCCCCTGCCGCTCGATCCGACGAAGGCGGCGCAGCAGCTGAAGCGGGTGGGCGAGATCGTCAACAACCAGATGCGGTTCTGGAACGAGTTCTACGCAGTCATTCTGGAGGTCTATGGCGACATGAACGGCGACGGCAAGCGCTTCATGCCGCGCAACGATCTCAATGCCCCGAACTTTGCCGCGATCCAAACCGGCGGCGGTCAAAGCACGAACCTGTACGCGGGCGGCATCTTCGAGCTCGGCGAGCACGAGGCGCTGGTCATCGAGGTGCGAGTACCCATCCCGCCGGCCTACAGCGGCTTCCATCTCTCGAATCTCTGGGGCGAGTCGCTCGACTATGCAAACCACATCAGTAGCCTGAATGCGTTTCAGGCCGAGGCCGATGCCGACGGCGCGGTGCGCTATGTCATCGCACACCGCGATCCCGGTGTGCCCAACTGGCTGGACACGACGGGTTACCCGGAAGGGTTCATGGCCTTGCGCTGGACGTACTCGCAGAAGCCGGATCAGCTGCCGACCGTCCAGGTGATGAAGGTGTCGTTCGACGAGATTCGCAGTCACTTGCCCGCGGGCGTGCGGACGGTGTCGGCGCAAGAGCGACGCGAGCAGATTCGTATCAGGCAGGAGCACGTGCAGCGGCGGTATCGGCAATACTGATTGTGAAAGGAAGGTCCACGGGAGCGCGAAGCCGCCTCACCCGCTTCAGGAATCCCTGGCTAAGGTGCAAGACAGAATCCACGGCAACGGACCGCGTAGGTAGGAGGTTGTAATGATGAACGGCTTACTCGCAGGTCGTACGGCGCTGGTCACCGGCGGCGGCACGGGCGTCGGGCTCGGCTGCACCCGGCGGCTCCTGCAGCACGGCGCGGTGGTCACGATCGCGGCTCGACGCTTGGACGTCCTTGAACAGACGGCCGCACGTTTGCGTGAGGAGGTGAGCGGGGCGGAAGTACGCATACAGCGGTGCGACGTGACCATCGAGGAAGAGGTGGCAGCCGCTGTGCACCGGGCGGCGGGAGCGGATGGCCAGTTGGACATCGCGGTCGCGAATGCAGGCAGCGCCGCGCCGGGGCCGGTCCTGGCGTTGGAAGCCGAGCATTGGCGATTCGCGTGCGACCTGAACATCCTCGGCACAGCGTTCACGATCAAACATGCCGCCCTCGCCATGAAGAAGCGTGGCGGAAGCATTGTCGCCATGTCGTCGGCCGACGGTTTTCTGGTGCCCAGGTACATGGCGACGTACGGCGTCACCAAGGCGGGCCTGGAAATGCTCGTGCGCTGCGCCGCCCTCGAGCTGGCGCCCTTCAATATCCGCGTGAACTGCATCCAGCCCGGTTACGTGCCAACGGAGGGTGCCGCGCTGGGCATGGACGAAGAGGACGTGAAGGAGGTACTCCGGGCAACACCGCTCGGGCGCCCCGGCGCCGCGGAGGAAATCGGCGATGCCGTGGTGTACTTCTGCGCCGACTCCGGGGCCTGGGTGACGGGCCAAGTCCTTGCCGTCGACGGCGGCATGACGATCCCGGTGGGAGCCAACTTCGAGCGCCTGTGCCGCCGGATGTTCGGCGACGAGCTGATGGAACGGTGCGCAGGACCAGGTAAGGGGTAATGACTGGAGAAGGATGCAATGGCACCCGCGAACAGAGAATGCGAAGGAAAAGTCGCCTTAGTTACCGGAGCCAGCCGCGGCATCGGGGCCGCCGTCGCGCAGCGGCTGGCAGCGGCGGGAGCCGTTGTTGCCGCAGTCGCGCGCAGCCTCGACAGTCACCCGCCCGATCTTCCCGGCACGCTGCGCGAAACCGTGGCAACTATCGTGGCCCGGGGAGGCCGCGCCGTGGCGATCCAGGGTGACGTGCTCGATGCCCGCTCCCGCTCGCAGTGTGTGACTTGCTGCCAGGAGGAACTCGGTCCCATCGATATCCTGGTCAACAACGCGGCCATGGGCCCGTACAAGTCGTTTGAAAGTTTCACTGAGCGCGACTTCCAGGTCACTTATGAAGCGAACGTGCGTGCCCCATTTGAGCTGTGCCAGCTCGTCCTGCCTGGAATGCGGGAGAAGAGGCGGGGTTGGATGCTCAACATCTCCTCCGCAACGGCGGAGCACCCCAAGGGTCCGCCGTTCATCCCGTGGGAACAGATGGGTGGCCACATGTTGTACGCCAGCAGCAAGGCCGCGCTCAATCGCCTCACGACCGGCCTCGCTGCCGAGCTGTACAGCGACGGGATCGCCGTCAACGCGCTGTCACCCGTGGCCGCGGTGATCACCCCGGGCATGGAGGCCATGGGAATCTCCGCCTGGATCGAGCCGTCGATGATCGAACCCGTTGAGGCCGTGGCCGAAGCCGCTCTCGCCTTGTGCTCATGCGATCCCGCAACCATAACCGGCCGTGTGGCGTACAGCGTGAGGCTGCTCGAAGAATTGGGCAGGCCGATCCGCACCCTCGACGGCCGCGCGTTGTATGCTCCAGCCAAGGGCAGCACGGTTGGGCGTTAAGGGAGGGCCGCACTCATGTCGCTGAACGGTAAAGCAGCTGTGGTAACCGGTGCGGCGCGCGGTATTGGCCGGGCCATTGCTCTCGCGCTGGCGGAACATGGCGCCAATGTGGGCGTGAACGACATCCTCACGGACGTCGCGGAAACGGCGCGGACGATAGAATCGATGGGTCGCAGATCCGCCGCGGCGGTGTTCGACATCGCCGATCCCGAACAGGTCCGACAGGGTGTTGAGGCCCTGCGTGAGCTTCTGGGAGACATCGACATCCTGGTCAACTGCGCCGCAATCGTCCACAATATCAGCCCGCTGTCCGACATGCCGCATGACAATTGGAACCGGGATATCGCCGTCAACCTCACCGGCGCCTTCAACATGACCCAAGCGGTCGTCGGCCCGATGATCGCGCGGCGCAGGGGCCGCATCGTCAACATCTCCTCCGTGGCCGCAACCGGTGGCTGGCGCAATCAGTCCGGCTACGCGGCCAGCAAGGCGGGCTTGCTCGGACTGACGCAGACGACGACGCTGGAGTGCGCGAGATACGGCGTGACCTGCAACGCGGTGCTTCCCGGTCTGATTGCCACTGAGCTGGTGCAGATGATGCCCGAGAAGATGATGCAGCGCGCGGTGGCGGCGACCCCGGCGCATCGCGTCGGCGAGATGCGCGAGGTGGCCGAGCTGGTGGCCTTTCTCGTCTCCGATCACGCCGGTTTCATCAACGGCGCAACCATCCACATCGACGGCGGTGGGCACCTGAACACCGCCAGCCTGGATTTTTGAAGGAACTGATGGTCTCTTAACGGTCACTTCTCATCGAAGGAGGGCTTGCAGTGCGGGAACAGAACGACGGCGCCGGACAACAGAACAGCGAGGTGGCTCGGCCACCGGCATCGAGGCGTGATCTCGCCGACATGAAGCACCGCCTCGAGAGTTGGATGGCACGCCAGCTGCCGGCCGGGGCCGAGCCTCGGGTGTCAGCGCTGGAGGTGCCGGCGGCCAACGGCATGTCGAGCGAGACGGTGCTGTTCGATGCGGCGTGGCGCGAAGGAGAAGCTGCACGTGCCGAGTCGCTTGTCGCCCGCGTGGCCCCGGAAGCGTCATCCGTGCCGGTGTTCCGCATCTACGACCTCGATCGCCAGTTCCAGGTGATGCGGCGGGTGGCAGCCACCTCGTCGGTGCCGGTCCCACGCGGGTATTGGTCCGAGCCCGACAGCGGACCGCTGGGGACACCGTTCTTCGTGATGGAGCGCGTGCACGGGCAGGTCCCGCCCGACGTGATGCCGTACAACTTCGGCAGTTGGTTGAAGGACGCCACCGCTGCCGAGCAGGCGCGGCTCCAAACGTCCAGCGTGAGCATCCTCGCCCAGCTGCACGCCATCGAGCATTCGGAAGAGACGTTCGGCTTCCTGAACCTGCAGCGTTCCGAGCCGACCGCGCTCAGGCGTCATGTCGCAGACCAATGGTCGTATTACGAATGGGTCGCAGACGGGCTGCGGTCGCCCCTGATCGAACGCTGCTTCGCCTGGCTGCAGGAGCACTGGCCTCGTGACGAGGGACCGACGGTGTTGAGTTGGGGCGACGCCAGGATCGGCAACATGATGTACCGGCAGTTCGAGCCGGTCGCCGTGTTCGACTGGGAGATGGCCGCGCTCGGCCCGCGAGAACTGGACGTCGGCTGGTTCATTTTCCTGCACCGGTTCTTCGAAGACATCGCCGAGAAGATGGGCATGCCGGGTATGCCGAAGTTCCTCCGGCGGGATGACGTCGCCGCCACGTACGAGTCGCTGACCGGCCACACGCCCCGTGACCTCGACTTCTACACGATGTACGCGGCCCTGCGACACGGGATCATTATGGCGCGCATCCAGCGCCGGGCCATCCGCTTCGGGGAAGCGATGATGCCCGACGATGTCGACGACCTCATCATGCACCGGTCGACACTCGAGGCCATGCTGGCCGGCACTTACTGGAAGAAGACTGATCGATAATCACAGCGCGTGACTTCGGGCGGACAAGAGTGATGTTCAGGGTCTACGCCACCATGGATCAGCGGCTGGCGCTCTCGCAGGTCGGCGCCCACGCTCACCGTGCCGAAGCGCTCGGCTACGACGGGCTCGGCGTTCCGGAGGCGGTGCATGACGGGTTGCTGGCCGCGGCCACCGCGTTGCACGCAACCACACGCCTCAAGGTCAGCACCAGCGTCCTAGTCGCGTTTCCCCGCAGTCCGATGACGGTGGCCCACGCGGCGTGGGATCTGCAGGAGGCCTCGCGCGGGCGCTTCGGGCTCGGCCTGGGTTCGCAGGTGAGAGGGAACATCGTAGGGCGCTACAGCACAACTTGGAGTCCGCCCGTGCCACGCATGCGCGAGTACGTGCGCTCGCTGCGCGCCATCTTCGATTGTTGGCAGAACGGTACGTCGCTTCGGTTCGAAGGAGAGCACTACCGGTTCACGCGGATGCAGCCCTTCTTCAATCCGGGTCCACTCGAACATCCAGCGATCCCCATCTTCTTGGGCGGGATCGGTCGGACGATGACCGCCCTGGCGGGAGAGGTGGCGGATGGCCTCATGACCCACCCGACCAACACGTCGCCTCGCTACCTGCGCGAGGTCATTCTCCCGCAACTGGAGAAGGGCGCGGCCCGGACAGGGCGAGAGGCTTCAACCGTGAAGGTGATGGTGAGCCCGCTCATCGCCACCGGGTCATCGGGCGCAGCCGCACGGAAGGAGCGCGAGAACGCTCGCCAGCTCCTCGCCTTCTTGTACTCGACGCCTGTCTATTGGCCCAGTCTTGAACTCTTCGGTTGGAAGGATCGGGGAGAGCGCTTGCACCAGCTCAGCCGGGAAGGTCGCTGGGAGGAGATGACCACCTTGGTCTCCGACGAGATGCTCGACGCCTTCATCCCAACCGCACCGTACACAGAGATCGCCAGCGTCCTCAAGGAGTGGTACGGAATGCTCACCGACTGGATCGTGCTGCCGATGCCTGCCGACCCGACCCATGACCCGGAAGTCGCCAAGGTCGTCGCCCGACTGCAAGGGAACTAGCGGGCTGCGCCCCGCGTCTTTTCGGCGGGACCGCTCCCCGTTGGGTCGCTATGGACGGCTTCGAATGGAACTTGACTCAGATGCAGCACATTCCGAACACCAAGCGCACTAGTCCCCTCTTCCTTTACTCTGCACACGTCCGCGATTCAGCACGCCCTCACGTCGCGCGGCGATCATGGCTGCGGTTGCCGCCTTTGCGGATTCGATGCCTGCGGCCCGTTCATGGCGCAGGGCATCTGGCAGGAGCATCCCGTACCCGTCGTCGATGAGCTTCTTATAACCCTTGAGAACAGCAGGCACGCAGGAGGCCATCTCCGCCGCCAGGGTTTTGCAGGTTGGGAGCAGTTCTTCGGGAGCGACCACGCGGTTGACCAGACCCCAGTCGTAGGACTGCGCTGCGGTAATCGTATTGCCTGTAAAAGAGAGTTCCTTGGCGCGGGCAATGCCGATCAGGCGGGGCAGCTTCTGGCTCAATCCCCAGCCCGGGAGGATGCCCACGCGAGCGTGTGTATCCGCAAACTTCGCTTGGGTTGATGCAATGATCAGGTCACAGGCCAAGGCCAATTCGAAGCCGCCGGTGATGGCATGGCCGTTCACGGCGGCGATGATCGGCCCTTCAAAGGCGCCGATCGCGTCGGCCATCTCCCATTGCCCCGCTCCGCCCGTCTCTTCTCCCGTCGCGTCCGGCGTGCCCCTGGCGAGTTCCTTCAAATCCATGCCGGCGCAAAATGCCCGTCCGGCGCCGGTGAGGATAGCCACGCGGATCTCGGGGTCGTCTTGAATCGCGCGGAACGCTTTTCCGAGAGCCAGGCGCAGCTCAGCGGATAGCGCGTTCATGGCCTCCGGACGGTTGAGGGTAATCGTCGCGACGGGATCGCTTTTCTCCACCAGCAGAACAGGTGAGGACATGGGTTCTTCTCCTACGTCATTGACATTCGTCGGATCAACCTCACTCTGCCCTTTCCCTGAGGGCAAAGGGAATGAAGGCGCGGCGGCCTGAGATCATTTCGCCCGAGGCGGCGGCCATCCCGGAACGAGCTGCCGCTCTTTGCAGAAGCGTTGCGCGTGGATGGTCTGGCCACTCAGCGCAACGGCCTCGGGATCCGTCACCAGCCAGGCAATGACGGCAGCCGGCACTGCCGGCGGTGCACCGCGATAGTGCCGAACGAAATCGCTGTCTTCTCCGAACAGGACCTTCTGGGCTTCAGTCAGGATCAGACCGGGCTCGACATTGTAGGCGCGAATGCCGCGCTGATGGAGCTCGATGTGCAGCATGCCCGCCATGCGGTGGAAGGCCCCCTTGGATGCGCCGTACGCGAACCCCCACCCACCTTCGCCCGCCGGGCCGGGCGGATCGTTCAGCGCCGCGTTGGAGGTCATGTTGATGATGATGCCGTGGCCGCGCTGGAGCATCGCGGCAAGGACTTTTTGCGTGATGCGAATCTGCGCGAAGACGTTGCCTTCGAAAATCTTCTTGACCGCGTCATCGGGCAGGTCGAGAAAACGGTCCATCAAGCCCGGCCCTTGATAGATGCCGTTGTTCAGGAGCACGTCGATGTGACCCCATGCACGGAGCGTCTCCTCGACCGCCATATCGATCGAGCGCCTATCCAAGAGATCAAGGCGTATCGGGAGCGCATCGCGACCGCGCTTGCGTATCTCTTCGGCGGTGATCTGAATACTCCCGGGCATGGCGCGCTCGCCCGACTGTGCGAGGGTGGGGCTGTAGTCGTATTGCTCACCTTCCTCGACCGTGCGCGCCGTCACGACCACGTCGTAGCCCGCTTCGGCGAGGGCGATCGCAGCCGCCTTGCCGATCCCGCGACTCGCCCCGGTGACGAAAGCAACCTTACGTTCCATCGACTCCACGCTCATATGCTCGGCAGCTGTGCGCCGATGCGGGCAAGTTGCTTGTGCGCCCCGCCGAGCGCGAGCTCGACCTGCTTCGCCCATAGGAAGTAGCGGTGGATCGGGTACTCCACGTCCGAGCCGATGCCGCCGTGGAGATGCTGCGCACTGTGCACGACGCGCTGTCCGGCGGTGCAGGCCCACCACGCCGCCACGGCGATTTCACCTATGGCCGGCAGGCCTTCGTTCAGTCGCCACGCCGCTTCCCACAACACCGAGCGCATGGCTTCGACGTCGATGTAGGCATCGGCGGCGCGCAGCGCCACGCCTTGGAAGCTCCCGATCGGTCGCCCAAACTGCTTGCGGTTCGAAGTGTACTCCGCGGTCAGGCGCAACGCTTGCTCCGCCACGCCGAGTTGCACGGCGCACAGTGCGAGAGCGGCGCGCTCTTCGATCCAGCGGACGATGGCGGCTCCCTGTGCCGGGGTACCCAGCAGATCGCTGTCAGCCACTCCCGCCCCGGACAGAATCAGTCGAGCTTGCGGCTCGCGATTGGTTGCGCGCTGCACTTCAATGGTCACGCCGGGCGCTTCGCGATTGATGAGGAAAACGCCAACCTCGCCATCGCCGAAGCGAGCGGGCACCAGAAGGCGCTCAGCCAGCTGACCGATCGGCACGCACTGCTTCTCACCGTCGAGGCGCCACGTCGATCCATCCCGACGGGCGGTGGTACGCGGCCGAGCCGGATCCAACGATGCCGTTTCCACCAATGCCGCTGTGAGCAACGTCTCGCCGGCAATCAGGCGGGGCAGATAGTTCGCTTGCTGCTCATTGCTGCCGAACGCCGCGATCGGCAGCGCGGCCAGCACGATGGCCGGCAAGAGTGGGACAGGGGCAACGCTACGACCGGCCTCCTCGAGCACGAGACAGAATTCGAAGAGCCCCAGATTGCTGCCGCCGAATTGCTCCGGCAAAGCTAGGCCAAGCACCTGCGCCTCTGCCAAGCGCTTCCACAGCTCGCGATCGAAGCGCTCGTCCCCCGCTTCGAGTTCGAGCAATCGCTTCTGCGTGACGTGATCCTGGAAGATGCGCTTGGCGAGATCTTGAATGGCGCGTTGTTCGTCGCTGAATGAGAAATCCATGATTGACCCCACGTCACCGCGGCACGCGCGGCATGCCCAGGCCGAGCATGGCGACGATCTCGCGTTGAATTTCATTGACCCCGCCGCCGAAGGTGTTGATCTGACAGGCGCGATACTGACGTTCGAGCCCGCCGTTCAAGATCGCGCCGGGGGAGTCGGCCTCGATCGCGCCGACCGGCCCGACCACGCCGAGCAGTAGCCGGTACACCTCGATCACACACTCCGTTCCGTACACCTTCGCGGCCGAAGCCCGAGCGGGATCGAGTTGCCCCTGCTCCAGCTCCCACGCCATCCGCGCGTTCATCACGCGCATTGCCTTGAGCCGGCAGTACACTTCGGCAAGCGACATCTGCACCCACGGCTGCTCGATCACGGGCCGGCCATCCTCGCTAAGGCTGGCCCGCACCCAGGCGAGCGTGTCGTTGTAGAGGCCGAGCGCTTTGACCCCGAACGCGGCCAGGCCGATGCGTTCGTGGTTGAGCTGCGCCGTGATCAGCCGCCAGCCGCCATTGACCGTTCCCACGACCATCGACGCGGGCACGCGCACGTTGTCGTAGTAGGTCATGTTCGTACGCACGCCACCGACCGTGTGGATGGGCGCAAGAGAGAAGCCGGGTTGTTTGGTGTCGACGATGAAGATCGTCAGCCCTTTGTGTTTCGGCGCATCGGGATCGGTGCGTGCCGCGAGCCAGATATAGTCAGCGCCCTCGGCGCCGCTGGTGAAGCACTTGGTGCCGTTGATAACGTAGTCGTCACCGTCGCGGACAGCGGTCGTCGTCAGCGCCGCGAGGTCCGTGCCTGCTTCGGGCTCCGAGTAGCCGATGGCAAAGTGAATCTCGCCGCTCAGGATTCCGGGCAGGAACTTCTTCTTGTGCTCGTCGGAGCCGAGCGCCATGATCGCCGGGCCCACGGTATTGAGCGTGACAAACGGGATCGGCGCGCTCGCCAGCAGTGCTTCTTCGAAGAAGATCACCTGCTCGCTCGCCGCGCGGCCCTGGCCCCCGTACTCCTTGGGCCAACCGATCCCCAGCCAGCCATCTTTCCCCATCTGACGAATGAGCCGGTGGTATATCGCGCCGCTCTCGACATCTCGCGTGGCGGCGAGCACCTCCGGCGTCATCAGCGTGGCGAAGTACGCGCGCAGCTCGGCTCGCAGGGCCTTCTGTTCCGCAGTTTCATCGACGAACATAGTTTCCCCTCATCCGGCGGTCACGTCTCCCGGAAACGCGGCCGTTCGTCAAGGACTCAGGAAGGGGAATGCTGATTACGAACAATTTTCCGAGGTCTCACCAGGATCGCAAATGCCGGTGCCGCAGCACTCGAGATCTTTCACATCGACCCGGAAGTAAGAACACCTTGAAGAAGAGCACCTATCGATCGCTCGACGAACTCGTTGAGAACGAGCCGGTTGAGTTCACGCCGGTCAAGCGGCGCCGCAAGAACTTCCGGAAGATCGCCCCTGCAAGTTTTCCTTGTCTTACCGGGCCTGCGGTGCTTTCATTTCAGCATGCCTCCGTGGCGCCGACTTCTCCGGCCGATGGTGTTCGCCCTGCTGGTTGTTGGGACACCCCTCAGCCCTGGCCGGGCTGCCGCACAGCAATGTCGTTACGTTGTCTACGCCACGAGCCGGAATGAGAACACGGTCGCTGTCGTCGACGCCGCCAGCAACGTCGTCATCGCCACCATCCCCGTAGGTTCGGTGCCCGGCGCTATTCGGTTGTCGCCGAGCGGGGCACGGGCGTACGTGCTGAATTCGGCACCGTCCGACGATCCGGGGCCCGGCACGGTGTCGGTGATCGACACCGCCACGAACTCAATCGCGGCGACGGTTCCGGTTGGTCGTTCGCCCAATGCGCTCGCAGTTAGTCCGAATGGTGCGTTCGTCTACGTCACGAACGCGGATTCCAACACCCTGTCGGTAATCGACGGCTCAGCCGATACGGTTACGGCCACGATCGACATCGGTTCCTCTCCGGGCGGTGTGGCGGTCAATCCGGGTGACGGCTCGGTCTTCGTGACCAGCCCGGCGGCGGGCACTGTCTCGGTGATCGACGGCAGAAGTAACTCGGTGTCGAAGGTGTGGGTGTTGCCGCCTCCGTTTCCAACGCCAGAGACGGCGGATACCTTGCAGACCTGGTCGCTCGGCCGCAGCCTGGCGTTCAGTCCGGACGGCGCACGCGTGTACATTGCCGGCACCAGCCAGTTCGACGGAGACACGTGGGCAACCGTCCGAGTTTTCGATGCCGCCACCCTCGCCGCCGAGGGAGCAGTTGATGTCCAAGGGTCGCTCGATGAGTTCGATGGACCGATCGCGATTACACCGGACGGCGATCATGCGTACGTCTCGTTATGTGATGACGCCTGGCCGGTATTCGTCCTGCCTCTGGTTGGCGGAGAATCTGCCCATATCGTCAGCGTACCTGGCTTCTTCTATGAAGTCTGGTGTACCGACAGCGTCGCCATCACCCCCGACGGAAGCCGGGCATACCTGCCGGGGAACCCGGTGCGCGTGGTCGATACGGCGACCAACTGGCTCAGCTCCACACTTCCGATCTCGGCGATCAGTCTGGCCATCGCTCCATTGCCCATCGGCTGCAGCATTCCGCCACCGTACACCCCGAAGCCGTCACCCACACCCACGGCAACGCCGACTCCAACCGCCACACCCACGATCGACGTTGGGAGCGCGGATATCCTTGGCATCGCGGTCGACCCCATGAATCCTACGACCATCTATGCGGCTGCGCCGGGCAACTTTTTTAGTGCCGGAGACTGTGGCGGTGGGCTGTTCAAAAGCTCGGATGGAGGCACGACCTGGGAGCGGGCCGAGACGGGACTGCTGCTCAGCACCGGCGGCGCCTGCAGCTTGGACGTCAATGGTGTAGTCGTCGACCCGCGTTCGCCCGCGACGCTGTACGCTCTGACATCGCAGCACGGCGTGTTCAAGAGCACGGACGGTGGTGCGAGCTGGCGGCCGATCACTCGTGGGCTCGTCAATCAAGGCAGCACCTCTGACACGACGCTCCCTGACATCAGCGCGGTCTCTGTCCTGACCATCGATCCGACGATGCCAAGCACCCTCTACGCTGGGACGTTCGATGGCCTGTTCAAAAGTACGGACGCTGGCGCCACCTGGCAGAGCCTCCCCGACCTCCACTTCAGCAAGTACAGCATGGTCCTCAGTCTGGCGCTGGACCCAACGGCGCCAGGCACGCTGTACGCCGGCGGCGTCGGCGGGGTGTCGAAAACCACCGACGGTGGCGCGAGCTGGCACCTCATGAATGCGGGTCTACCCGACGCCAGGATCGAAGCGCTGGCCGTCGACCCAGCGACACCAACAACCTTGTACGCCGGCGCCGTGACGGAGTGGGACAAGTGGCTGGATGGCCTTGATACAGACCCGAGCGGGGTGTTCAAGAGCACGGACGGCGGCATGAATTGGCGCGCCGTCAACACGGGGCTCAATACTCCGAACGTCCCCGCTTTGGCGGTCGATCCACGCACGCCCGCGACGCTCTACGCAGCGGTGCTCCCCAACCTCCAACCCTGGGAGGGATACGGCGTGTTCCGGACCACCGACGGCGGCGTCAGTTGGCGCGCCCTCGACGTCGCGTTGACGACTGATCCAACGGTCTATCCAATGATCGGCATCCATAGCCTGGCTTTTGACTCGCACGCGCCGGCGCTCTACGTCGCCACCAGTCATGGTCTCGCCGTCTGCCGCGGCGACTGCCTGGTCGGCCGTCCACCTGCGACGCCAACGCCAACACCAGCGCTGCCGCATCCCGGCGCCGCGATTCGAGTGCAATCCGTAAGTGGCGCGCCCGGCGAGGCGGTTGCGTTCGACGTCACGCTTCAGACTGCCGGGAACGACATCGCCGGCACGCAGAATGACATTATCTTCGATCACCGCGCTCAGATCGCTGCGGAGTCGGATGGACGGCCGACCTGTGCGGTGAACGCCGCTATCCACAAAGGAGCAACGGCCTTCGCCTTCCCCGGCTGCGTCCCAGGAGGCGATTGCGACCGCGTTCGCGCGCTGGTCTTGGCCATTGACAACGTTAATCCCATTCCCGACGGCGTGGTGCTCTACAGCTGCTTGGTGCGCATTGCAGCCGATGCGCCGCCGGGACACTATCCCCTGACGATTTCCAACGTTGCCGTGGGCGATCCGTCAGGCAGGGGCTTCAGCATCGATGCCGTCGCCGGTGAGGTCGTGGTGATCGCCCCGTCAGGGCAAAGGGCTGGAGCGGCATCCGCATCATCCGTGCCACCGGTCCAGGGCGCCGGGTGTCAGGTGACTCCTGAAAACGGGTCAGTGACCCCGATGGTGCCCTTGCTGCTCGTTGCGATCGTTCTTGTGCGACGTACCCGCCGCGCTGGCTAGCGTCTTGGCCGAGTTCGGCCGACCAACCCACCTTGTATATCCATTTGTGACATCACCTTCCAGCGGCGGAGCTGCCACACGCAGGTAGCACTCGCTCCCCCCGGGTACACGTCAGCAACCAGCGAGCTATTATTTTCAATGCGCTTGCCCTTACCTACATTGACAACAACACTCGACGGGCAGAAAATCTAGCTCGACTGTAACCTTTCGAAAGGAGGAAGCTATGTTACGAAGAGCGAGGGGTCAGGCGATGCGTGTCGGGTTGGTCGGAACCATTTTCGCTGTGGGTTTCCTCTGCGGTTCAGTGAGCCAGCGTCGCGCTGATGCACAGCTGGGGGATCTCGGGAAGCAGGCGATGGAAAAAGCCGGCGAATCGGGCGGGGCGCTAGGATCAGTGGTGAAGCTCGGCGAATCGATCGTGGAGATGCAGCAGCACGTGGATGGGCTGCAGAAGAACATCGAGGTCCTGAAGAAGGTAAAATCGACCCTGGGCGGCTAGTCTGCACGCCGTCCGCAGCCAAACGGTCTGCGCCTGTGGTGACGCGGACCGAGGTGCAGAGCTTCGCGCGAACGTGAAAATGGAGGTCGGCACATGTTGAAGGCGTTCAAAGAATTCGCGATGCGCGGCAACGTGCTCGACATGGCGGTGGGCATCATCATTGGCGCCGCGTTCGGTAAGATCATCACATCGTTCGTCGGCGACATCTTGATGCCTCCACTTGGCCTGCTGCTGGGCAAGGTGGACTTCTCGAACCTCTTCATCTCGCTGTCGGGCCAGTACCCCAGCTTGGCGGCCGCAAAGGCTGCCGGCGCACCGACCATCAACTACGGCATGTTCCTCAACACCATACTCGATTTCCTCATCGTCGCGTTTGCGATCTTTCTCTTGATTCGCCAGGTCAACCGGTTCATGCCGAAACCGGCCCCACCGGCCCCGGCAGCCACCAAAGAGTGTCCCTATTGTCTATCGGCTGTGCCACTTAAAGCGACTCGCTGCCTGCACTGCACGTCGGATCTCAAGGCGGCGTGATCGGTGTTCCGGGACACGCCACAGGCGTGCGCACGCTACGGGACCGGCGGTGGCGGTCTACTTCCAGAGTCCAATTGGCGTTCGCCGCCTCGCCACAGACAACAACGCCAAAAGGAGGGTCCACATGTCGATCGGTAAACGGGCGTCCGCGGAACTGATTGGAACCTTTTGGTTGGTCTTCGGGGGGTGCGGCAGCGCTGTGCTCGCCGCCGCCTTCCCCACCGTCGGCATCGGCTTTCTGGGCGTGGCACTCGCCTTCGGCCTCACGGTGCTGACCATGGCCTACGCGATCGGACACATCTCCGGCTGTCACCTCAACCCGGCGGTCTCGGTGGGACTGGCCGTGGGCCGGCGTTTCCCGGCAGGCGAGTTGCCGGTATACGTCGTGGCGCAAGTGATTGGCGGCATCCTCGGTGCCGGCGTGCTGTACCTCATTGCCAGCGGGAAGGCGGGCTTCGACGTCAGCGCCGGCTTTGCCTCAAACGGCTACGCCGAGCATTCCCCAGGTGGCTACTCGCTGGCAGCCGGATTCACCGCGGAGGTCGTCCTGACGTTCATGTTCCTGATGATCATCCTTGGCTCCACCGATGAGCGCGCTCCGCAGGGGTTTGCGCCGATCGCCATCGGCCTGGGCTTGACGCTCATTCATCTCATCGGGATTCCGGTCACCAATCTGTCAGTGAACCCGGCGCGCAGCACGGGCCCCGCAGTCTTTGTGGGCGGCTGGGCACTCGCGCAGCTGTGGCTCTTCTGGGTAGCGCCGATCATCGGCGCGGCCTGTGCCGGTGTCGTCTACCCCCTGATTGGGGGCACCAGTCAGCACTCGTAGCACTGCCGCGTGCGGGCAACGGTCGGCGTGGCCCGCGCCGAGTGTGCGTGGGTTTCTTGTGGTTGCGGGCTCTGGAGATGGCTCGGAGCGCACGCCAACAACGCGAACGGGAGGGAGCATGATTGCGCAGTCGAGATACCCAAGGGGGCGCCGATGCTGGCGGGTAGCACTCGTGGCGGGTCTGATCGCGATGAGATTCGCCAGCAACGTCGTGGCTGACGAGGTGACCGCGAAAGGCACCGTCCTGCGCGGCAAGGTCACCGCGCTCAGCGGCGCCGGCATCGCGTTCGCGCCCGAGTACGGTAGCGGTGCCCTGGCGATCAAGTGGGAGAGCATCGAGAACGTCAAGACCGACGCGCCGTTCCAAGTGCTCTACGGCGACGACCAAGAGCGTGATGCGCCGCTGCAGGGATTCAGCAACGGCACGCTGACGGTCGGAGCGACGCCGGTCGCTGTGGCGACCATCCAATCCGGTCAGCCGATCGGTGGCGGCGGTCCATCGTTCAACGATCGGATGCGCAGCGCGTGGCGGTACTGGGACGGAAACTTCGACCTCGGCCTCAACGTACAGCAGAGCACGACCGACACGACCGGCTTTCTCGTCGGACTCAACACCGTGCGCACGCACGACCCGACCAAGTTCACCCTCGGAGCCAGCTATCGCTACGGCACGGAGAAGCACCAGGGACAACCGAAGAGTATCACGCAGGATCAGGTGCTCGGACTCATCCGCGAGGACTACAGCTTCACACCGCGCATCTACGGATTTGCATCCGGAGACGCACTGTACGACGGCATCCAGCGCTTGAGCATCCGCGGCGTGCCCAAGCTCGGGGTCGGCTACGTGTTCTGGCAGGAGCAGCTCGACGGGGGCCGGCGCAACTTCCTTCAGGGGGAGGTCGGCCCCGCTTGGGTGTACGAGAGGTATTTCGGCGGTTCGGATCGCGACTACTACGCGATCGCGTTCGGCGCGCTCGCAGGCTACTACCTGCCGTATCGCGCGCATTTCGATTGGCGGTTGGACTACCTGCCGGCCGTCGACAACTTCACCAAGGACTACTTGCTGCGCACCGAGGGCGCGCTGACGGCACCGCTCATCGACCCGATCAGCGCAAAGTTCGCGCTCCGCGACGAGTACAACAATCAACCGGCCGCCGGGGCGAAACGCAACAGCTTGTTTCTGACTTTGGGGCTCTCGATCGTGTGGTGAAGGCGGCAAGCCGGGCTCGAACGATTATGACGGGGTAGTCTTGCGCTCATGATCGCCGGGATTACTATGAAGTCTCACGTGAACCAGTACGAGTCTGGCGGAATCTCACTATGAGGAGGAGCCAGTGAACGAGAACAGGCGCATCCGCAAGGTCGTCAAGAGCCGTGCGACCATTGAAGGTGCCGGCGTCCACCTCCACCGCGCGATCGGCTTCGGTCACCCCGAGGTCTACGACCCCTTCCTTCTGCTCGATGACTTCCGTTCCGACGAGCCGGACAAGTACCTGCGCGGTTTCCCGTGGCATCCGCACCGCGGGATGGAAACCATCACGTATGTGCTGCGCGGTGAGGTTGAGCACGGCGACAGTCTGGGAAACCACGGCGTGATCTCCCCAGGCGATGTGCAGTGGATGACCGCGGGCAGCGGCATCATCCACCAAGAGATGCCCAAGGGGGACGCGGCCGGCGCCATGCACGGCTTCCAGCTCTGGGCGAACTTGCCGGCAGCGAATAAGATGATGGCGCCGCGCTACCGGGGTATCGCGAGCCGCGAGATCCCGGAAGTGACGGATGCGGGCGGCGCAACGATCAAGATCATTGCTGGCTCGGTGGGCGGGGTGACCGGGCCGGTGCGAGACGTCGTCATCAGCCCTGAGTACCTCGACGTGAGCCTTCCGCCCGGCGGGACGTTCACCCACCGCACGCCCCATGGGCACACGGTGTTCGCGTATGTCATCGGCGGCAAGGGCATCTTCTGCGAGCAGAAGGACCCTTACACCTACGAGGCCGAGGGTGACGGTTACTTCGATATGGAGCGCGACCGGCTGATCGGCGACGGCCACCTGGTGCTCTTCGGCGACGGCGACGCCGTGTCCGTCATGGCCGAAGCGGAGCCCGTGCGCTTCCTGATGATATCCGGCAAGCCGATCGGCGAGCCCATCGCCTGGCATGGGCCCATCGTGATGAACACGCAAGAGGAGCTGCGGCTCGCCTTCGAGGAACTCAAACGAGGAACGTTCATCAAACATCGGAACATTGGGCGCTGAGTACGCCCACGCGCACGGAGGACACTATCGATGCCGACGATCATTGGAATCTCGGGCGCGCTACGACGGGGCTCGCACAACGCGGCACTGCTGCGCGGCGCGGTCGAGCTCGCGCCCGCGGATCTTTCGATTCAGGTGGCGTCGATTCGCGACATCCCGCTCTACGACGGCGATCTCGAGGCGGAGCACGGCATTCCGTATCCAGTGCGCGTGTTGAAGGATCGGATCGCCGCCGCCGACGGGCTGTTGCTGGTCACGCCCGAGTACAACAACTCGATCCCCGGCGTGTTCAAGAACGTCATCGACTGGCTGTCGCGGCCGGCGCAGGACATCCCGCGCGTCTTCGGCGGCAAGCCTGTGGCGCTCATGGGTGCGACCCCCGGACCTGGTGGAACGGCGCTGGCGCACGCGGCGTGGCTGCCGGTGCTCCGCACGCTCGGTACGCAGACCTGGTTCGGGCCGCGCCTGTATGTGTCGAATGCCGGGAAGGTGTTTGATGCGGACGGCCGCATCGTGGACGAGGCGGTCCGCGCTGCCGTGGCGAAGCACTTGGGCGGGTTCTCCGAGTTCATCGCACGCGTCGGGCGCCTCAAATAATCGTCGTGCGACGCGATGGCCGAAACCGATCGCAGAGACGCGTCTCGGCTAGAGACCTTCAGCGATGGCGTCTACGCCGTCGTCATCACGTTGCTGGCGCTGGATCTCAAGCCGGAGCTCGCAACCGGGGCACACGGTTCGTGGGCGCTGCTCTCGCAGCTTGCTTCGCAGTGGCCGACATACCTCGCGTTCGTGACGAGCTTCGGCACTGTCCTCATCATGTGGGTCAACCACCACGGCATGTTCAAGTTCGTCCGTCGGGTCGACACCAAGCTGCTCTTCGCCAACGGCTTCTTGATGATGCTGACGACGCTGGTCCCGTTCACGACGGCGCTGCTGTCTGCCCATTTCATGGAACCATCCGGGTCGGTGGCGGGCGCCGTATACGGCGGTCTCTTCGTGCTCATCAACGTCGCCTACAACCTGACCTGGCACGTCATCGTGGGCCAACACGGTAGCAGCAACGAAAGGCCACGGACGCGTATTGAGCGGCGGATCAGCCGCAACTTTCAGCTCGGCTTCCCTGCGTATGTGGCCGCAACCATCGTTGCCCTGTGGAATCTTCCATTGAGCGTCGGGATCTGCGCGGCGTTATGGGCGTTGTGGAGCGCGAATATGCGCCCGGTGCACGACCGTGTCGAGGAGTAGCGCGCCGGGCATGCGGTGGCCGGCTCACAGAAGGGTGATCGCCACGAGAGTTCTCGAGGAGTAAAATATATTTGATTCATCATCGTGAGGAGACCCAATGGTCGCAAGCGCAAGTTCTGGGCGAGACGCGAACAGCACGGAGACGTGGCCCAGCCTCCCGCTCGAAGCGTGGAAAGATACGTACGCCACTCTCCACCTGTGGTTGCAAGTCGTCGGGAAGATCCGGATGACACAGATGCCTTGGATCAATCATTCTTGGCACGTGACGCTGTACGTTACGGCGCGCGGGCTCACGACGTCACCGATCCCCTACGGCACGAAACTCTTCCAAATTGACTTCGACTTCATCGACCACCGGCTTTTGATCCACACCCATGAGGGTGCGCGCCGCGAATTGGCGCTGCGGCCACGCTCAGTCGCGGAGTTCTATCAAGAGGTCATCGGTACGCTGAAGGAACTCGGCTTCGAAGTGCACATTCACACCTTGCCCAACGAAGTACCTGATCCGATCCCGTTCGAAAGAGACGATCGGCATGCCTCGTACGACGCTGAATATGTCAACCGGCTGTGGCGGATACTGCTGCAAGCGGATCGCGTCTTCAAGACCTTCCGTGCGCGCTTCATTGGAAAATGCTCGCCTGTCCATTTCTTTTGGGGCAGCTTCGATTTGGCGGTGACCCGGTTTTCCGGACGGCCGGCACCGCCGCATCCCGGTGGCGTCCCTCACCTTCCGGACGCCGTCACGCGGGAAGCCTACTCCCATGAGGTGAGTAGCTGTGGATTCTGGCCGGGAAGCGGTCCAGTGGCGTATCCCGCGTTCTACTCGTACGCGTACCCTACGCCCGCCGGATTTCGCGAGGCGACCGTACGCCCGCGGGCCGCGGTGTACAGCGCCGAGCTCGGTGAGTTTCTGCTGCCGTATGAGGAAGTCAGGACAGCCGCCCGCCCGGATGACGTCCTCTTGGAGTTTCTCCAAAGCACGTACGAGGCGGCGGCAAACTTAGGACGTTGGGACCGTGCGGCACTGGAGCGCAACGGACCGCCCTAACCAGGGGTCGATCTTTTCCGATGCTCAGACTGAGCAAAGGGTACCGCCCAACGGCTCGCGAAGACTGCGGGCGAGCCGGCCCGCCGGAAGTTGATGGAGCACGTGTGGAGGTGTCGATTCCGTCCGAGCAATGAGGCATAATCCGGAGCGGTGAGCGTTGTGACAGAGTAGGAGCCAGACTCGAAGACACGGGGCGGGATGTGGAAGTTCGCGAGGTCATCTGGCTCGACGCGTTTGTTGACAAGCTCTGGCAAAAGCATCACGTCGGCATCGAAGAGGTTGAAGATGTGCTCTACGGAAGCCCACGGATCAGGAAAGTGGCTCGGGGAGATGTCGTCGGCGAAGACGTCTACGCGGCGTTGGGGCAGACCGAAGCCGGCAGGTACCTCACCGTGTTTTTCATTCTGAAGGCAGGCGTGCGGGCCCTGGTCATCAGTGCCCGGGACATGAGCGCGAAGGAGCGGCGCCGCTATGGCGAAAGCTAAGACACCGGCTATTCCAAGACACTTCCGTACGGCGGAGGCCGCCGGCCGATTCTGGGACACCCACGACCTTGCAGACTACTGGGACCAGACTGAGCCGACGTCCGTGTCGTTCCACCTGCAGCGGCAGTCGCACCTCTTCGCGGTCGAACCCCGGCTCGCGCGTGAGTTACATGCCGTGGCGGCCGCTCGCGGCGTGAGCCCCGAGACCATCGCCAATCTGTGGCTGCGGGAACGCCTGGCAAAGGAAAGTGGCGTGCGCCGACGCCGGGCCAAACCGCGCGCCGCCGCATGAACTCCGCCGCGCAGCCCGCTTCAGAAGCGGCGGCAGCGTCGCAGGCGGCGGGGTCGGTCCTGGAAATCAGGAGTTACGACGGGATCTACTATGGCCCGACCGCGGCGTATTACGTATCCGGGGGCGTTCTGAGGTGAGCCATTTCGCAGTGAGTGAAGTGCCACGCCGCACCGAGGAGCTGCAGCACGATAAACGGTGGCTGGCGAGGACCGTGTCGCCGCCAATTGCTGATCTCCAGGACCCCAGATTATGTGACCTTCCAGTAATAGCGGCGGTATCGAGGCCGCCAGTGAACGGCACTGAGGGTTGCGGCGCGCCATGTACTTCACGGCTTCGTGTTAGCCGCCAAGTTCTTCCTTGAGAAATCTGGTGATCTCCTTGGGACTGGGGGTAATGTCCTGAATGGTGCTGTGGCGGCGCTGGGCGTCGTATTCGAGAAGGCGCGGCACGAGTTTGTTGAGGTCTTCCCAGAGGGTGGGGTCTTCTGCGCGTAGTTGTTTGATCCGGTCGGCGGCGGCAGACCAGTAGTGGACAACCCAATAAGAGAAAGTGCCCCAGGCGAGGTGTAGGGGGATGACGCCTTCGTTGACGGTGAGGGCGACCGTTTCGAAAAAATCGAGGACGTAGTCGGGGGCGTCTTCTTTCGGTTCTGCGAGTGAGCGGAGGAGTGTTTCGGCGGCCTTGCCGCGTTTGGTTTGCATGGACGGGGAAGCCCACTGTTGATCAAGCTGGGTGAGGAGCTGGTAGCCGGTGGTGAGTTTCGCCTGATCGATGGTTGCGTTCGCCGCGTCGATCGTGGCCTGTGTGGCGCGGCGGGCTTCATCAAGGGCGCGCTTGCCTTGGCGCGACGCGACAAATGCGGTCACAAAAGCGGCGATCGCAAGCGCCACCGTAGCGATTGCCATGATGATGGTGCCTTGGGCAGTAGCGATGAGTGCGTCGTTGGGCGTCATGATAGGTTAGTGTTGATGTAGCACACGCAAGTGCGGCGTTCGAACGGTTCACCACGGGCCGCGCCCCTTGCCACACCAGCGCAGCGGGTTGACGCTGTTATCTGCGGTCAACTGGTTGTCAAGTGTATGGCGTTTCTGGGGCTCCCGAGTCCGGTTCAGTGAGTTCTCAGGTACATCTCAAGGACGTGCCATACGATGTAGAAAACCCCGCCCGCAATGAGCGCAGCAAACTGACGCTTCGCTAAAGTGCTAGCCTGCTCTGATTTCTCAGCAAGCCTCTCGTTGATCACCCTTGAGGCTATGGCAATCTCGTGAGGCGTTGCAGCCTTTGGATGCTCGCCCGCCTGCACCCGGAGCAGCTCTAGATTTCCGAGCAGTATGGAGCCAACAGATTGCAGGTACCGGCACCCCCAGTAGAAGCTCAGTAGCCACGACGCCGTCGCGATACCCAAAGGCGCCAGGGACCAGGACAGCGATCGCCCATTGGTCTGGTTTAACGCAAAGCCAATGGCCGATGCCGCAGCGGCAAGAATGAAGTAGGTGTACGCGTCCTGAGAAGTCCGGTGCTGTCTGTACACTTCTGCGAACCTCTCATCGGTCATGACCGTTAGCGTAGCACAGCCAGACGTGAATCAGGACCGGGCTCTCCCAGGCTTCGCCTGGCGCACTCCAGGACTGACCCCGCCGCCCGGTGGCGACAACAACCTCGTTCAAGCATCAAACAGTCGGCGTCGCAGCGGGTCTGTTTTCGCCATCGCGAGGGCGTGCTTCAGGAAGGTTTCCGTATTTTGTCGCTTCACGATTACGGCGGGATCATCCGTGGAACCGAAGGCGGCCATCATGTCTTGGGCTACCGCCTCTGGCAGCTTCGGTGTCCTCAATAGCGGATTGACAACATGCGTCTTGAGAAATCGGCCTTCTTTCAGGGGAACTGGGTAGTCCCGGACCAGCGCAAGGCCGCCCTGTCCGTCGTCCTCGATACGACCGGTTCTCAATTCAGCCTCATCTATGATCTCCCTGGCCCGAGGGCATAGCCAAACCATCGCTGCCTCTGCGAGCCGTTCGGCGGGCGCCGCTTCATCGATCGCTGGCCCGATGAGAAATTGTCGGGCGCTAAGGAACTCCCCGAACGTCAGCGCACCACGGTAAAGCAACGGTGCCTCAATTTCGGTCGCAGCAGCGCCAAGCACCACTGAGATCAGCTCGCACGCGTTGATAACGGTGGCCAGGTCCCGAAACGGGGTAAAGAATTGCACAAATTCCTTCGGAGCCGTCGCGCTCACGTCGAGTGTCGTTGTAATGACAATAGTGTCCGAGAACGCCTTTAGAGAGTTCCGGACGTGGACCGCATCACCAGGCACCTCGGTACCTGCCGACCCGTGTCGCTCTAGTTTACCGACAGCGTTGATGCTTTCGAGACGCTCAAGCCCGGCAGCAAGAATCTGTAGATTCTTCAGGACCACGTCAGGCGATACCCTTTCCCAAATTCCCTTAAATCCGAGCGCATCAAGGACAGCAACGGCTCCCCGTTCAAACACGTTCTGGTTAGGCTCCATTGACGAAATCCCTGCGGCGCCCGCGAACGTCGTTGGGCACTCTGCGTCGCTCACGTAGCATGCCCTGCCGTGCCCTCCAACCCCGAGTTCACAGTGCGGCGGCAAAAAGAAATTCGACTGGCGCTATCCATCGGTGCCGCGTCGTTTTCCGCAGCGCTCTCGACGACAAGAACTTCACGCAGCAGAACCTGAGCGCCATTGCACAGAAAGCGGCCGTGAGAGCTGAAGCCCCGCGAGGCGATCAGGAGCAGCCAAAGGGGAGCGAATCAGCGTTGCAGGGACCATGCCCGATTGCCAGAAAGCCTGCTGCGGGATCGGCCGATTCCGTGCCGCGCCGACCGCGACTCGACGTCGAGGGAAGGCTCCATCACGTGATCGCCCTGGGGCGGAGTGGCGTGCGATCTTTCGCGACGACGGCGATCGCGAGCGCTTCGTCGAGCGGCTGGCACGCTTGGTCGGCGAAGAAGCAGTCGTGCTGTGTGCGTACGTGCTGCTGGACAACCACCTCGGCATCGCCAGGGCGAGCGTCGCCGCGCACCTGCGGGCGATCGATGCGGAGACAATCTAGCAATCGAGGAACGCCCTGCGTACCGGGCCTCTTCCCAAGTCGCGCCCGCAGCTGCGGCCGCCCCCTGCGGTAAAGCGCCGTGTCGCCCGACCGGCGTACGGCAGAACCAAGCGTTGACCAGTGCCGTAAGTACGTGGGGAGATCGCCATCGAGACGACCGACGCCACGGATGACGATACAGGTGACGATACAGGTAACAGTCCAGATACGTGCAAAGCGAAAGGTCCGTAAGTCGGAGGCTAACGCGACCGCCAACGTGCACGTGCCGGCTGGCCTTCTCAGTGTCCCTGCGATACAGCTCATCCACGACGGAGAGTTGAGCATGGGCGATGCCATCGATTACCTGGTCGCACGGAACCTCGTTGAACGGCTGCATCGATTGGGTCTTTCGAAATACGCTGTTGAGTTGCTCAGCGAGGCAGCAGCTGGTGGTGGCGAAATCGTGCTGGGACCAACGAGGGACAGCGGTCAGGCAGTAATGGTGCGGGGTCGGCGCACGTTTTCCGATGATGACGATCACTCGGTACAAGCGCGCTACCGTTCTGCCCTGAAGGAACTGATCCAGTTGCGTTTGGCAGAGCACGAAAGTGGCGTGGTGTACCGTCTCACTGGCCCAGGCTGGGATGCAGCCCAAGGGCTCCAGCTGGAGGGTGGTGCCATGAAAGTTCGGCCACCAGCGCCCTTGCGTGCCGCCGAGAGCAGTTCAGATCCGCAATGGCATCCCCTTATTGCTGCGGCGTCACGGCAGCTTTATCGGAATGGCCATTACTCCAATGCGGTGTTCGACGCGTCCAAGGCTCTGATAGCACTAGTGAAGGAGAAATCTGGAAAAACTGCCCTCGACGGGGCTCCGCTCATGCGGACCGTGTTCTCACCCAAAGATCCCAACTTGGCATTCAATGATCTCCGCGATCAATCGGATCGCGACGAACAGGAGGGTATGATGCACCTCTTCGAAGGGGCCGTGCTGGCGCTCCGCAATCCGCGTGGCCATTCATTCCTGGATGACTCCGGGGAGGTTGCATTGGAGTGCATCATCTTCCTAAGCATGCTCGCAAACCGGCTCGAATTGGCGAAGCGGCTGAAGTGAACGTGACCCCCGTACGGCAATAGCAAGGGGGTCAAGCCCCGCTGGAAAGCAGTATTTCCGCGACCTCCGCCGCTCTCCTTGCGCCTTCAGCCGGCAACCTTCGCCCACACGCTCATCAGCCAACGCCACAACCGCTGGAAGATGTTCCCCCGCAACATCTAAACGCCAACCGCCGAAGTGTCGCGACGCCAAGGTTGGCACTCGTGAATGCAAATGGTAGACATGGACCGGCAAAGAACGAGCACGATGGCGACGGGACACATCGAGGAGCGCGTCGCGGCTTTGGAAGCCGAGATCGTGCGTTTGAAGAAGCGGTTGAACCGGGGGGCGATATCGCGTCGGCCGTGGTGGGAGGAGATCGCAGGCGGCTTCGCCAATGACCCGATATTCGAGGAGGCGATGAAACTCGGGCAGCAGTACCGGCGCTCTCTGCGCCCGAAGCCCAGCGGGCCACGGCGCAAGCGCAATGGTCATCCTCGCGTGGGAACCGAAGGACGGCAGCTGGCTGCGTGGGGAACATGGACGTCATAGCTATGTGTGGCGCACAGGTGCGCCGCGCAAGTTTCGTCGCGCACTCGCTCAGACGGGGACCATCCCGAGTGTCAGGCCGGGCACACGCTCGAAATGCTGCCGGTTGCGCGTGAGCAGCACGCCCTTGTGTGCGAGCACGATCCCCGCGATGAGACTGTCTCCCATGCCGATGGCCTGGCCACGTTTCTCGAGCCCACGGCGCACCTCGGCGGCCCGATCCGCCGCGGTCGCGTCGAGCGGCAGACACGGCAAGGCCTCAAGGAGCTGGCCGACCAGCTTCTGCTGGCGCGTCCCAGACGCTCCAGCGAGTAGCTCGAACCGGGTCACCGCGGTCGTGTGCAGCCGGCCGTGATCGATCTCCAGCGCGATGCGCTCGGCGGTGGCGCCGCGCCCTTGGAGGAAGTCGATCAGCACGTCGGTGTCCGCGATCATCATCGCCAGGAGCCCCGAATGTCGCGCGTGACGGCGCGCAGCCGGTCGGCATCGTGGGCGCTGAGCGCTCCCCTCAGCATCACCGCACGCCGGCGTTTTTCTTCCGCCCCTGACTGCTCCTCGAGAAAGGCAGTCAGCGCCTGTCGTACCAGCTTCGAAAAGCCCTTCTCGCCGCGGCGTGCCGCCATGGCCATCAACCGCGCCCGCTGCTCAGCCGTGATCTCAACTGTCGTACGCATGCGGGCAGTATAGGCATGCACATGCATGCCGATCAAGGCGCTGCGCTCGCTGAATCGCAACTCCGCGAGGGGTGTCGGTGGAACTCCTGCCGCGGCTCGGCTATCGAGCGAAGATCAGCCGCTTGCGGCCTGAACGTGATTGTCCGTAGGAAGGGGAGCCAGCCTGGAAGCAGTGCTCACGCGACCTCCGCCGCTCTCCTTGTGCTTTCAGCCGGTCACCTTCGCCCACAAGCTCTTCAGCCAGCGCCACAACCGCTGGAAGATGTTCCCCCGCAGCATCCGCATGATTTCCTGGCGCCGCTTTTCGATCGCCATGATCTCTTCCGCGGTAAAGTCCTTCCTTACCAGGTTTTCCTCCACCTCGGCGTCCAACAGCAGGAGCAGGTCGTCCTTGTATGACACGACGTTCGCCTCGATCTCGTTCCAGCCGAGTTTTCCGCACGCGCTGAGGCGCCGGAAGCCGGCCACCAGTCGGTAGTCCTCGGTCACCACGATGGGATTGAGGAGTCCCACCTTCTGAATGGAGGCGATCAGGGACGCCAGATCCCCCGCGTCTTTCCTGATCCGATGCCGCTCATCTATCACGATCTTATCCACTGGGATTTTCACGGACATGCCTCCTCGATACTGGGCGCTGTTACCGCACCAGCGACGTGGTGTCCAGAAGCGGCCGGCAGAGGGGACTTTCTTGCTCCCTCTCCTTCCAGGAGAGGGTTGGGGTGAGGTCCCGAGGGCTGCGCCCCGCGGAGGTTCGGAGGGAGCCTTGACCGCCTCCGAACGCGCCTGATAACTGGTCACCCTCGAACTCGGTGTGTGCGCATCCATGAGCCCGATGATTTCGGACGAGTCACCCGCCGCTCCCACCGACGGTGCGCCGGCGGCCACCCGGCACGACCTGCAGCTCGGGAGGCGGCTGTTCCATCTGCTGAACGGCGTGTTGACGGCCACGGCCTACGCACTCCTCTTCACGCACGAGCAGGTGGTGCACATCTTCGGTACGATCGCGTGCGTCGTCTACGTCGTTGATCGTGTCCGGATCGCCTATCCGGAAGCCGTCGCGCACCGTGTGCCGTGGGTGAACCGCTTGTTCGTGCGTGCCGAGGAACAGGTGCGCGAGTCGGCGATGATCCCGTACGCCATCGCCGTGCTGCTGACCATCCTCACGGTCCCGAAGCGCGCGGCGCTCGTCGGCATCTACACGCTCGCCGTAGCGGATCCGCTCGCCGCCGTGGTCGGCATCCGTTATGGCTGCCGGCGCATCGCGCACGACCGGAGCCTCGAGGGTTCGCTCGTGTTCTTCACGGCCACGCTCGTGATCGCGGGGCTCGTGCTCGGCTGGGGCACCAACGTCTCGGCGCTCGCGATCATCTGGGCGGCAGGCACGATCGGGCTGGCCGCGGCGGTTTGCGAGGCCCTGCCGCTTCGCATCGATGACAACCTCACCATCCCGCTGTTCGTGGGCTTCGGCACCTGGCTCATCGCCGCGCTCTTCGGACTGCCTCTGAGCTGAACGGCCAGGCTGGGCGCGCAGCGCGGCCGTTCGTCGTGACCATTTTCCGCCGCCAACCTGCTTGCGCCGATGCTCGTGGATTACGGCGGCGAACATGGTAGAGTCGCGGTGAATAGCAACAGCTTGGAGGTAAGCATGAACGAGACGAGACAGTTCGGCCCGGATTCCACCACGTCGGATGTGCTGGCGGGTATCGATCTAAACGGCAAGGTGGCGTTGGTGACCGGAGCATCGGGAGGCCTCGGGGAGGAAACCGCACGCGCGTTCGCGGCAAAGGGCGCGCGGGTCGTTTTAACCGCGCGCGACGTGGCGAAGGGAGAAGCCGCAGCGGAGGCGATCCGCGCCGCGACAGAAAACGATCAGGTCGAAGTCGATGAGCTGGAGCTGGCCTCGCTGGCGAGCGTGCGCGCCTTCGCGCAGCGCTTCCTCGCCCGGCACGACAGGCTGCACATCCTGGTCAACAACGCCGGCGTGATGGCGTGCCCGTTTGCCAAGACCGTGGAGAGGTTCGAGATGCAGCTGGGTACGAACCATGTCGGACATTTCCTGCTGACCTGCCTGCTCGTGCCCGCGCTCCGCAAGGCGGCGCCGAGCCGCGTCGTCTCGGTGAGCTCGCGCGGCCACCACGCCTCACCGGTGGTCTTTGGAGACCTGCACTTCGAGAAACGTCCCTACGACAAGTGGCTGGCGTACGGCCAGTCCAAAACGGCCAACGTGTTGTTCGCCGTCGAGCTGGAGCGCCGCCTCGGCCGCTCCGGCGTGCACGCCAACGCGCTACACCCGGGGGTCATCGCCACCGAACTGGCCAGGCACATGGTTCCGGAGGACCTCGAATTGCTCCGCAAGCGGATGCCGAGTGGAGAATTGCACTTCAAGTCGGTGCCAGCCGGTGCGGCCACCTCCGTGTACGCCGCGACCGCTCCCGAGTTGGAGGGGCGCGGTGGCTTGTACCTCGAAGACTGCCACGTGGCGCAGGTCAATAACGCCGAGAACGCAGTCGACGGGGTGAAACCCTACGCCATCGACCCAGCAGTGGCGCAGCAACTGTGGACAGCCTCCGAGAAAATGGTCGCGGAGCGCTTCGCTCTGTAGGACACTTTCCCGGACGAGGTCGCTGACCGTGTTGCCACCATCACCTTTCTGTCCCAGGAGAAACGATGATTGACACGGCTCCGTTCGGGCGTACCGGCCACGACAGCACCCGCGTGATCTTCGGCGCCGCAGCGCTCGGCGCGATGCGGCAAGAGAAAGCCGACCAAATCCTCGACATCCTGCTCGAGTACGGCGTCAACCATATCGACACCGCGGCATCCTACGGTGACGCCGAGCTGCGCATCGGGCCGTGGATGGAGCGGCACCGCGATCGGTTTTTTCTCGCCACCAAAACGGGGGAGCGCACCTACGCAGGCGCCCGCGAGAGCCTGCGGCGCTCGCTCGAGCGGCTGCGGGTGGAACGGATCGACCTGATCCAGCTCCACAACCTGGTCGACGAACGGGAATGGGCGACCGCGCTCGGTGCGGGCGGCGCGCTCGAAGCGCTGGTCGAGGCGCGGGCGCAAGGCCTGGTGCGCTTCGTCGGTGTCACCGGCCACGGCACGCGGGTCGCCGAAATGCACCGACGCAGCCTCGAGCGCTTTCCCTTCGACTCCGTCCTCCTGCCCTGCAACTTCACCATGATGCGCATGCCAGAGTACGCCGCCGACTTCGACACGCTGCTGGGGCTTTGCCGGACACGCGGTGTCGCCGTACAGACGATCAAATCGGTGGCACGCCGGCGCTGGCAAGACGACACGCACCCTCGCTTCAGCTGGTACGAGCCGCTCAAGGAGCCCGACGCCGTCCGCCGGGCGGTGCACTTTGTCCTCAGCCGACCCGGGCTCTTCTTGAATTCGTCGAGCGACGCGACCCTCCTGCGCCGCATCCTGGACAGCGCCGCGGAGATTGGCGCAGCCCCGTCCGCTGCGGAGCTAGAAGCCGACGTGACTCGCTTCGCCATGCAGCCGCTCTTCGTTCGCGGCATAGCGGAGTCGATCTGAGCGGAAGTTGATAGGCGACAGGTCGCACCAAGGCGACTGTGAGCTATTGACCATCGGCTTACGCGCAATGCCAGTAACTTAAGCGGCGTCTGGCCAAGATCGCATCCTTCGAGACGGCACCTGGAAAGACGGCGCCTCCTCAGGATGAGCGGGAAACCATTGCAGCGAAACAAGTTGCCGCTCACCCTGAGGAGGCCGCATTTCTCAGCGGCCGTCTCGAAGGGTGCCTGCCACCTCGGACGGTCCTTAAGTTACTGGCATTAGGCTTACGCGGACCCAAACCGTTCGACTTCTATCCGCGTCCCCCGATCAACTCCGCCCGCTGAGCCCATGTACGGCGCGGGTTGGAGGTGGAAGTAGCCGCCGGCGATCTGCAGGGGATTGATCGGGCTCGCGGCGACCACGTCGTGCGAGCGGCCACCTTTGAACTGGTAGGGCTCCCACGCGTGGTTGATGATCACCTGCCCCGGATGCACGGCCGCCGACACCTTCACCTCCACCTCGAACGAGCCGATGTCATTTCGCACCCGCGCACGGTCTCCGTCCGCAAGGCCGCGGGCCTGCGCATCCATCACGCTCAGGGTAATCACCGGCGCGCCGCGTTGCAGCCGGAGCAAACGCGCGTCGTCACGCCAGGAGGCATGAATCGACCAGCGCGCGTGCTGGCTGGTCAGCTGTAAGGGATAGTCCCCTCCAATTTTCGGCGCATCCTTATGCGTCGGAAGCGCCTCCCCGAGTTCCAGGTAGAACGGGTGATCGATGTAAAACTGGATGCGCCGCGTGAGTGTGGGCCACGGCTGCTTCTTCTCCGTGTGCCAGGTGTTGGCGGTAATCGTCTCGTCGGGCTTGATGTCGGTGGCGTTGCCGATGTTGATGTAATCCGCACCCAGGCCGGTGAAGCGCGCGAAGCCCTTCTCCTTGAGGTCGTTCCAACGGATGTTTCCAAGGTTGGTCGTGAACGACAACAGCTGGTCGAGGAGCTCCTCGGGATTGTCCTCTCGGTAGCGTCCGCCGAAGGTGAACTCATCGTAGACCTGATCGAGGCGCCGCTCCCGCCCCGCTCGGTCGACGAAGGCCGTCAGCCCGCGTTCCTTCGCCCGCTTCTGGATCTCTTTGAGCAGCAGGCAGTGAAACTCCCAATCGGTTTTCGACTCGCCAACCGGTGGTGCGGCACGGGTGGTCACGTGCGAGAACGGCGCGATGGGCGTCGCCCATGTGATGTCGTCCTTCTCGTACCAGGTCGCCGCCGGCAGCACGTAATCGCTGTGCAGCGCCGTGTTGCTCATGCGCCAGTCGATGGTGACGAGCAGATCGAGCTTGGGAAGAAAGGTCGTATAGAGCCGGTCGTACCCCCGCGTCCGCCGCAGAACGTTTCCGCCGGCCTCGAAGAAAATGCGCGGGCGCACCTTCGCGGGAGCGATCTGCCAGCCCTTCTGCAGCGACTCCGCCAGGTAGTCCTTCAGCTCCCGCTTCATGGTGGGATCCCATCGCGCCGAGCTACCGTAGATCTGATCGAGGCCGCCCTGAAAATAGAGGAACAGCATGCCGCTGACGTGGCCGCCCTTGCGATACTCCTCGCGGGCCAGCTGATAGATGCTCATCTCGTCCGTCAGCCCCTGCTCGCGGTTGCGGATGAAGGCCTGGGCCATGGCGGTGCCGATCAACGCCGCGCCTTCCTTGGGAGACACGGAGCCCGGAGAGAAATTGGCGCTGGCTATACCCGCGACATCGAGGGCGGGAAACACGTTGATGCCGCTCCCCTTCTTCCCGATGTGGCCGGCGAGGGCGAGCACCAGGATCTGCACCCGCTCCATTTCGAGGCCGTGGTAGAACTTGGAGAAGTTCGACTGAGTGATGATGGTGGCGGCCTTCGCCCGCGCAATCTCGCGTGCCAGCGTCCGCATCATCTCCGGATGGACGCCGGTGCTGTTGGCCATCGCTTGTGGCGAGTAGGCGGCCAGATGCTTGCGCAGGAGAGAGAAGACGGGCGTGACGGTGATCTCCCCGGCAGTGCCGTTCACGCGGAACTCTCCCTCCAGGGCCGGGTCAACGCCTTCAAGCGACAACGCCTTTTTCGAAGCTTCGCGGATGGCGTTCGTCGTCCGATCGAACACGTAGAACGTGTCCTCGTCCCCGCCTTGCTGAAGATCACGCCCACGCAAGAACGTGTGGGTGTCGGTGCGGACGAGGAGCGGCAGATCCGTCTGCTCCTTGACGAAGGGCGCATCGTAAATGCCCTCCTCCACCATGACATGAGCCAGCGCGAGCCCGAAAGCCGCATCGCTCGCGACGTCGACGGAGATCCACCGATCGGCGTGAATCGCGGAGGCGTTGTAGTCGGGAGCGATGGCAACCACCCGGGCCCCGCGGTAGCGCGCCTCGATGATGAAGTGGGCGTTGGGGATCTGAGTGTAGATGGGATTGCCGCCCCACACGAGGATCAAGTCGGAGTAGAACAGGTCGTCGGCGGAGCTCGCACAGGAGATCTTGCCCAGCGTGGCGTAGGCACCGGGGTGATGGTCGCCCACCTCCCCGTTGACGTCGATGATCGGCGTGTCGAGCACATATCCCGTCCGATAGAGTCCGATGCCGCGGCAGCCGTGCGCGTTACCACCGCCTGGGTCCCAGGTAATCGAGCCGGGGCCGTCCTCGCGCATGGCGTCGATGGTTTTGTCGGCGATCTCGCGCAGCGCCTGTTTCCACGAAACCCGGCTCCACTTTCCCTCCCCGCGCGCGCCGGCGCGCTTGAGCGGATAGTGCAGGCGGGCGGCATCGTAGATGCGTTGGCTGTAGCAGGCTCCCTTCTGGCAGCCGCGCGGGTTGAAGTCCGGAACGTCGGAATTGGTCTGCACGTACGTCGCCGCCTGTTCCTCCCGAAAGACCACGCCGTCCTTGACGTACACGTTCCAGTTGCACCCACGCTGGTACCAGCAGTTGACGTGGTGTGTCCCCTTCGCGACTTTGTCCCAGACCCATCGCTGCCGGTACAGATCCTCCCAGCCCCGGTACTCAGGAAGCGCGGCACCGGGGTTCGAGGCCGAGGCACCATCCGGCATCGCCGCAACAGCATCCCGCAGCCCGAGACGAGTCAGCGAGAGGATGAGGGCTCCGGCACCTTGCAGGAAGCCTCTTCTCGTCGACTCAACTGCCATCAGCCGCTCCTCATGAAAGCGAGCCTAGAGGTCCGGCCGAATGCAGCGTCTCGATGATCCGCCGCATCCGCAGCTCATCCTCCGATGAGTGCAGCGGAAAGTCGGTGGGCAGGTTCATGGTCGTCAGGATGCCGCCCCAGCGCTCCTTGAGCTTGGCGCCGATCTCGTCCAGGTAGCCGATGGTGCCGAACTCCTCCGCCATTTCGTCGGGGATGAGTTGTACCATCTCCTCCCAGCGGTTCTCCAGCGACAGGGCGTGCAGCTCGAGACCGATCTCGTCCCAGCCGTGGACGGCGAACACCGGCTGATACGTGCGGGTCGAAGCGTAGAAGGCGACGCGCCGCTTCAAGAGCTGCCGCTCCTTCTCCAGCTCCTTCGCATTGCGGCCCGTCACGATGATCGGCGCGCCGATGATGTCGATGTCCGCCAGGTGGCGGCCGGCTTTGCGGGCGCCGGCCTCGACCTGCGGCAACATCACCTCGCGAATGTATTTCGCGGTGCACACGGGATGCGCGAAGACACCGTCCACCACCTCGCCGCCGAGGCGAGACATGTAATTGTTCACGGCGGCCAGATAAATAGGAATGCGCGGATGCTCAATCGGACCCCCTGTGAACACCGGCGGCGACATGGTGTACTTGTAGTGCTTGCCGTCGAAGTAGCTCGGTTGCTTACTATTCTGAAAAGTCTTGAAGATGGCCTGCAGGCAGAAGACGTACTCCCGCATACGCGGGCCCGGCGGCGCCGTCCACGGCGTACCGTAGCGCCGCTCGTTGTGACCCTTCACCTGCGTGCCCAGCCCGAGTTGGAAGCGGCCGCTGGAGAAGCGTTGCAGGTCCCACGCCATCTGGGCAACGACCATCGGGCTGCGCGGAAAGGCAACGGCCACACCGGTGCTGAGCGTCACGCGTTGCGTGTGCTCGGCGGCGATGAGGAGCGGGAAAAACGGATCATGGCCGGCGGTCTCGGAGGAGATGATCCCGTCGAAACCCAGCTCCTCGAGCTTGCGCGCCGCCGCCGCGATCCCGCCGATGCCCAGCAACGTGGGCTCCAGCGTGAAGCTGTAACTCTCGATCAAAGCGATCCCGACTTTCACTCTCTTCTCCTCGCAGGATCGAGCCTGCACTTTGTCCATCCTGCCATTTTACCTCCAGCCAAGAAAACCCCGTGAGAATTCCCCAGTGCATTGCCACCAACGAGGCGACAGATTGAGCGGTTTTGCCCCGACTACGTGCTGGACAAGAGATTTCTGGCGATAGTCGGGCCCTGGTTTCGCGATTTGAGCTTGTGTACGGATGTGCTACGTTGACGCACATGGAGCGGATCGGCATCCGGGCGCTGCAACAACACGCCAGCGCGGTCCTGCGGCAGGTGCGGGCCGGTGAGTCGTTGGAGGTGACCGACCGCGGCCATCGGGTCGCCGTGCTCGTACCGGACATGCGCACTGGCTCGTTGAGCATTCTCAAGGCGTCTGGGCAGCTGCGAGCGGCGGAAGGAGATCTCCTGGATCTCGGCGCGCCGTTGCGCATCAAGCGCGGCGTACCGCAAGCGTCGAAGCGACTGGCGCGGATGCGCGCGCACGAGCGATGATCATCGCCCGGTGAGCCTACGAGGTGCTGCGTGGCGGTGTACCTGGACTCGTCGGCCATAGCGAAGCTGGTGGTACAGGAGCCGGAGTCGGCGGCGCTCAGGCGCTATCTGCGCGCGCATCCACAGCGTATCTCGTGCAGCCTTTCCCGAACTGAGGTCTTGCGGGCCGTGCGGCATCTCGGTCCAGCGGCCCTGCACAGGGCTCGGCAGGTTCTGCGGCGCGTTGATCTCATCCAGCTCGATGATGCCTTACTGGACGCAGCGGCCACACTTGATCCGCGGATCTTGCGTTCGTTGGATGCGATCCATTTGGCCGCGGCGCAGCTGGTGTCGCCCGAGCTCGAGGCGGTGATCACGTACGACCGGCGGATGGCGGACACGGCGGCCCTTCTGGGATTCGCGGTGGTCGCTCCCGCCTAGCGTCTTCTTCACGCTCACCTTCACTTGCATTCCGCCGGCCGCTTGTATAGACATGTCACTACACCGTGCGCGTCACATTCGCCCATGATAAGAAAGCGAAAAAGCCGCACTACCAAGTGCGCCACGCCGATATTGGCACGGCGGAATTCGGCGAGGTGTTCTCGAAGCCCGTGGTGGTGATCGGCCGACACGGGGCGGTGTTGAAGGCTGTGGGTCGGACCTTCAAGGGCCGATTTCTCACGGTGGTATTCATTCGACGGGGTGTTGCCGATTATCATGTCATCACCGCGTGGCCATCAACGAGGCGACAGATTCTGTTGTGGGACCGGGAGATCAAAAGGCGATGACCAAGAAGTGCAAGAAATGTGGTGCGGAAAAGTACCAAGACGATCAAGGCAAGTGGTTTTGCCCCGACTGCGTGCTGGACGAAATCGATCCAGCGTTTCTGGACGAAGCCCGAGACGATAAGGGAGAGTTGGAGCGCCCGTACGTTCTCGAACCGCCGACCAAGCAGGTCAGCATTCGACTACCAGTGACGGATCTCGAACTGGCCAAGAGCCTCGCTCGGCGCAAGGGCGTCCCCAAGTATCAGAGCTACATCAAGACGCTGCTGCATGAGGCGCTGGTCAAAGAAGCGAGCCAAGGGTGAACAGTAGGTTCCGCACGCGGCGTGGCGAGCAGCGCCGTGGGTGAGGGTCTAGGTGAGGGCCGGCGAGCGACGATGATCTTCCACAGGGCGGCAGCACACCCGAACGAGCTGGCACTCGACGATCTCACGCGGCGGCGCACCTGGGCCGAGTTGGCCGATCGCTGCACACGGATGGCCCATTTGCTTCGTGACACATTCGGCCTGCAGCCGGATGATCACGCCGCATTGCTGATGGGAAATCGGGTCGAGGGCATTGAGTTGGTGCTGGCGGCGATGCTGGCCGGCATCTGGCTCACGCCGATCAATCGGCACCTGCAACCCGAGGAGATCGCGTACATCATCGAGGACTCGGAAGCACGAGTCCTGTTCACCGACGCACAGCACGAATCCACGGCCCGGCAATCGACGGCGCCGGCGATTGTACGCGCCGGCGAGGAACTCGACTCGGCGCTGGCAGACGCCGCGGACGAACCGATACCGCTCAATGGCCCGGCCGGCGCCACCATGATTTACACCAGCGGCACCACCGGGCGTCCGAAAGGCGTGAAACGCGCGCGCCCCTCGACCCTGAGCGCGGCACTGTCGGCGGTGGCCGCGGCGGGCACAACGCTCGGGCTCGATGGCAGCGGTCCGCACCTAATCACCGGCCCACTCTACCACGCCGCCCCGCTCCTGTTCGCCGTATACGATCAGATCAATGGCGCACCGGTCGTCATCATGCCCAAGTGGGACGCTGCACACACGCTCCAACTGATCCAGGAACGCCAGATCCGCCACACGCACTTGGTACCCACCATGTTCGTCCGCCTCCTGCGCCTCGATGAGGACGTCCGTGACGCCTTCGATCCGACCCCATTGCGCCTGGTGCTGCACGGCGCCGCACCCATCGCTCCATCGGTAAAGACGCGCATGATCGAGTGGTGGGGCAAGGTCATCGTCGAGTACTGGGGTGCCACCGAAGGCGGTGTGTGCACGCTCGTCGACGCAGTCGATTGGCTCGCTCATCCGGGAACCGTGGGCCGGGCGACCCCGAACTTCAAGGTCTTTGCCGTCGATGATGGCGGCACACGCCTGCCGCCCGGAGAAACCGGCATTCTGTATTGCCGCCACAAGCAGCTCACCACGGTTTTCGAGTACCACCGCGCTCCGGACAAAACCGCGGAGTCCTATCTGGGACCAGGGGCGTTCACAACCGGTGATATCGGCCGTGTCGACGCCGACGGCTACGTCTATCTGACCGATCGGAAATCCAACCTGATCATCTCCGGCGGGGTGAACATCTACCCCGCCGAAATCGAACACGTGCTGCAACAGCACCCGGCGGTGGCCGACGTGTGCGTGTTTGGCATTCCTGACGAGGAGTGGGGCGAGGCCGTCAAAGCGGCCGTCGAGCTGTTGGACGGACAGCAGCCGTCGCCGCGGCTCGAAGCGGACATCTTGGCGTTTGCAGGCAAGCATCTGGCAGGTTACAAAGTGCCGCGCTCGATCGACTTCGAGGTTCAACTCCCGCGACACCCGACGGGCAAGCTGTACACTCGGCTGCTGCGCGAGCGCTACTGGAAAGACCGCGAAAGGAACATTTAAAGGAACTCGGACCCGAACCACCCCCTCACACGCACAAGAAGGATATCGGTCATGTACCTCGATTTCACGCCGAAGCAGCAAGCGCTCCGAAAAGAGATCCGCGAGTATTACAGGAATCTGTTCACCCCCGAGCTGCGCGCCGCGCTGGATGCGGAATGGCACGAGGTGGGCGGTCCCGTTTTCCGTGAAATTGTCGGCCGGATGGGCGCCGATGGCTGGCTCGGCATCGGCTGGCCGAAGGAGTATGGCGGCCAGGGCCGCTCCGCCATCGAGCAGTTCATTTTCTGGGATGAGACCTACCGGGCCCGCGCGCCGCTGCCGGTGATCGCCATCAACACCGTTGGCCCCACCATCATGCAGTTCGGCACACCCGAGCAGAAGGCCGAGCTGCTCCCCAGGATCCTCAAGGGGCAGTTGTTCATCGCCATCGGCTACACGGAGCCGTCGGCCGGCACCGATCTGGCCTCGCTGCAAACCCGCGCCGTGCGCGATGGCGACGACTACGTCATCAACGGGCAGAAGGTCTACACCACCCACGCCAACGACGCCGAATATGTCTGGCTGGCCGCGCGCACTGATCCCGATGCCCCCAAGAAACACAAAGGCATTTCGATCATCCTCGTGCCCACCACCAGTCCCGGCTTTTCGGTCACACCGATCTACACGCTGGGTGGAGAGCGCACCAACGCGACCTACTACGACAACGTCCGCGTCCCGGTGAGCAATCGGGTAGGACCCGAGAACGGCGGCTGGCAGCTCATCACCTCGCAGCTCAATCACGAGCGCATCACCCTGGCGACCCCCGGCCTGGCGGACCGCCTCGTTGATGAGGTCTGGGCGTGGGCGTCAAAGACCGCCGCCCCGGGTGGCGGCGGCCGTATGATCGACGAGCCGTGGGTGCAACTCAACCTGGCTCGTGTCTATGCCAAGCTCGAAGCCCTCAAGGTCTTGAACTGGCGCTCGGCGTGGGCCATCACAGCAGGCGTACCGAACATGGCCGAAGCCTCGGCCGTGAAAGTGATGGGGACCGAGTTCTTCGTAGAATGCTACCGCCTCTTGCTCGAGATCGTCGGTGCGGCTGGTCTCGTCATGACCGGGCAACCCGCCACACTCTTCGGTGGATTCCTCGAACAGGCCTACCGCGGCGCCACCACGCTGACCTTCGGCGGTGGAGTGAACGAGGTGCAACGTGACATCATCGCCATGGCCGGCCTCCGCCTGCCGCGGGCGCAGCGACGCTAGGACACTTGAGATTGGGAATACGTTGCGCATGAGTCAAGTTTTCGTGATGGCAGCCCGAAGCGACCCAACGGGGAGCGGTCCCGTCAAACTTCCGCTGGGCGCAGCCCGCTAACGATTGAGGAAGGAACCAATGGACTTCGATTTTTCCGAAAACCAGATCATGATCCGGGACTTGGCTCGCGGGATCCTGGATAAGGAAGTGACGCCGGAACGGGTCAAGGCCGTCACCGCTCAGCCCGATTGGTGTGATCGCGAGTTGTGGTCGACGTTCGCCGAAGCCGGCCTGCTGAGTCTCGCTGTACCCGAAGATCTCGGCGGCATGGGCTTCGGCATTGCCGAAGCGTGCGTGTTTCTGCAAGAGATCGGGCGCGTGGTGGCGCCGGCGCCGGTGCTGCCGACCTTGGTGCTCGGCGGCCTGGCCATCGCCCAGTTCGGCTCAGATGCGCAAAAGAAGCAGTGGCTCGAACCGATGGCCGCCGGAAAGGCGATGCTGACCGGAGCGCTCGTCGACGCGGGGTCGGCGGATCCCGGCAAGCCGGCGACAACGGCGCGCAAGGACGGCGGCGGCTGGATTCTCGACGGCCAAAAGCTCTTCGTACCCGCGGCGCACCTCGCTCAACGCATCTTGGTTCCCGCCATCACCGACAGCGGGGTCGGGATCTTCCTTGTCGATCCGCGCGCCGCCGGCGTCTCACTGACGCGCGACGAGACGACCACCAGAGAGCCGCTTTTCGCAGTCAAGCTCTCCGCCGTCGACGTCGACGCGACGGACCTCCTCGGCGGCGACGCTCAGTCCGGCAGCGAAAAGTTGAATTGGCTCTACGAGTGCGCCGTGATCGCCACCTGTGCAACGCAGATCGGTGTGTCGGAGAAAACCGTCGAGCTCACCAGCCGCTACGTCTGCGAACGCGTGCAGTTCGGCGTGCCCATCGGGTCTTTCCAGGCCGTCCAGCATCGGATGGCCGATTGCTACATCGATCTCGAAGCCATGCGTTGGGTGACCTGGAGAGCGGCGTGGAAGCTGTCGCAAGGCTCGTCTGCCACACGCGATGTGGCGGTGGCGAAGTTCTGGGCCGCCGAGGCCGGCGCGCGCATCGCCGCCGCCGCTCAGCATTTGCATGGCGGGATCGGCGTCGACGTCGACTATCCCGTGCACCGTTACTTCCTCTGGTCAAAGGCGCTGGAACTGAGCTTGGGAGCCGCCGCACCGCATCTCGCGCGGCTGGGTCGAGATATGGCCAGAACCGGGCCGTTGGAGTTTTCTTGAGGTGCGCTGACGAGCTGGGTTACACTCCGCGCCGCGCGCGGCGATAACCTCAGGAGGAATTGCAGTGGAGTACAGGACTCTCGGTCGTTCAGGACTACAGGTCTCCGTCATCGGGCTCGGGTGCGACAACTTCGGGCACCGCTGTGATGCGGATCAGTCGGCGGCGATGGTCCATCGTGCCATGGACCTCGGGATCACGTTCTTCGACACCGCCGACATCTACGGCCCCGGCGGTCTGTCCGAAGAGTACTTGGGCAAGGCGCTGAAGGGCGGCCGCCGGCTGGACGCGGTCATCGCCACCAAGTTTGTCGGACCCACCGGGTCGTATACCGGGCTCCTCCACATGGGCACGTCGCGACGGCACATCATGAACGCCATCGACGGCAGTCTGCGGCGGCTGGGGACGGATCACGTCGACCTCTATCAGGTCCATTTCCCCTACCCTGGCGTGCCCATGGAGGAGACCTTACGCGCGCTGGACGACCTGGTGCACCAAGGGAAGGTGCGTTACATCGGCTGCTCCAACTTCGCCGCCTGGCAAGTTGTGGACGCGGACTGGATCGCTCGCACGGAGCACCTGTCGCGCTTCATCTCGGCGCAGAACGCGTACAACCTGCTCGACCGTCAAATCGAGAAGGAACTGGTGCCGGCGTGCATCGAGCACGGGGTGGGGATCCTTCCCTACTTCCCGCTGGCGAGCGGTTTCCTGACCGGCAAGTATCGGTCCGGGCAGGCGAAACCGGAAGGGGCTCGGCTCACCAACGAGCGTCCGACGACCGAGCACCTGACGGGAGTGCCTGACGCCATTGTGCGGCAAGTCAACGCCGAGTTGCTGCGGTGGGTCACGCCTGAGTCGATCTTTACGCCGCAGAATTTCGACCTGCTCGCCAAACTGGAGGCGTATGCCGTCGCGCGCGGCCATACCGTGCTGGAGCTGGCCGTAGGTTGGTTAGCCAGCCAGCCTGGCGTTTCGAGCGTGCTCGTTGGCGCCAGCCGACTTGAACAGATCGATCAGAATGCGGCGGCGGCCGACTGGCGTCTCACTGCGGAGGAATTGGCCGAGGTCAATGAGCTCACATTTTCTTCGCTGTACTTGCAACCGGTACCCCGATTCCTGTGAAGGTGAGGGGATGTATGGTTGAAGAGCATTTCACTCCCTCACCCTGCCCTCTCCCGAAGGGGGCTTTGCACAATAGCTGCCAGCGGGCGCCCTTCGATACGCCGCCAAAAGAGGGCGGCTACTCAGGACGAGCGGTTGGGTGTGCAATGTCAAGGTATATGCCGCTCACCCTGAGTAGGACGCATCTTCTCAGCGGCCGTATCGAAGGGTGCCCGTTGGTTACCGGACTTTTTGTGCAAAGCCCCCGAAGGGCGAGGGAAATGAAGTAGAGGAAAGGAATGACCATGAAGCGATTTGAAAAGCAGATAGCCCTTGTAACCGGCGCCGGATCGGGACTCGGACGCGCGACCGCCGTCCGCCTTGCTTCGGAAGGAGCCGCTGTGGCCTGTCTCGATGTGATCCTCGATGCGGCGAAGGAGACCGTCGCTGCGATCAGCAAGACCGGCGGCACCGCCCGGGCGTATCAAGTCGACGTGTCGGACCCGACATCGGTCCGAACAGTGGTCGCCGCGGCGGCAAAGGATCTCGGGCGTCCCTCCGTGCTGGTCAACTGCGCCGGCATCGGGAAGTTCGCTCATTCGCACGAATTGCCGTTCGAGGAGTGGTCACGCATCATCGGTGTCAACCTCACCGGCAGCTTCCTCATGGCGCAGGCGGTCCTGCCTCACTTGCTCGAAGGCGGCGGCAACATCGTCAACATCGCGTCCACCGCCGGACTGATCGGCCAGCCCTACAGTGCCGCGTATTGTGCGTCGAAG
The DNA here is from genome assembly GCA_044450645.1 of Binatia bacterium. GTDB lineage: Bacteria > Desulfobacterota > Binatia > HRBIN30 > HRBIN30 > JAGDMS01. Next base: position 180,350 of record JBIOJG010000001.1, on the reverse strand, counting down.
GGCGGCGTCATCCAGCTCACCAAGGCCTTGGCGGACGAGTACCTGGGCCGAGGGATCCGGATCAACGCCGTCGCCCCCGGCGGCATGGCGACGCCAATGCAGGGGACCTTCAAGTTGCCGAAAGACGCGGACTTCAACAAGATCACCAAGTTGATAACGCCGCTGGGCGTTGCCCGGCCTGAAGAGGTTGCGGCCATGGTGGCGTTCGTGGCCTCCGAGGAAGGCCGCTACATGACCGGCGCGATCGTCTCCGTGGACGGCGGCCTGACGATCTGAAGAGACATATGGTGGAGACCAGGCACTCGTTCTGCCGCGTCTGCGCCGCCTTCTGTGCGATCGAGGTCGACGTGGAGAATGGCCGGGTCGTGGAGGTTCGCGGCGACCGTACCGACCCGATGAGCCGCGGGTACACCTGCGCCAAGGGCCGCCAACTCCCGCATGAGGTGAACGACCCAGACCGTCTGCGCTCGTCGCTGGTGCGCACCGCGGACGGCGGATTCGCACCGATCTCCAGCGAACAGGCAATGGATGAGATCGCGGCGCGGCTCGCCGACATCATCCGCCGGCATGGCCCACGAGCAGTCGCGAGTTACAGCGGGACGGCCGCCTACTTCAACGCCGCCACACTGCCGGTGGTCAAGGCGTGGCACCGCGGAATCGGCTCGTCGATGAACTGCAGCAGCGTCACCATCGACCAGCCTTCCAAGATCATCGCCGTGGGCCGTCACGGCTTCTGGGGAGGCGGGCCGCACGCTTTTTCCACCGCCGACGTGATCATGCTCATCGGCAACAACCCGCTGGTCTCGGCGCTACATCAAATGGGCGGACCGCCCGGCTTCTATCCCAACGCGCTGCGTGAGGCGCGCCAGCGCGGACTCAAACTGATCTGCGTCGACCCGCGCCGCACCGAGACGGCACGCATGGCCGACATCCATCTTCAACTCCAACCGGGCGAAGATCCAACGCTCCTGGCTGGCATGCTGCGCGTCATCCTGACCGAAGCACTTCACGACGTCGAGTTCTGCCGAGAGCACACGGAGGGTCTGGAAGAGCTCCGCAACGCCGTTGCCGGGTTCACGCCGGAGTATGTCGAGCGCCGCGCCGGCGTGCCCGCGAAGCAGATGATCGCGGCGGCGCGGCTCTTTGCCGCCGGCCCGCGGGGTTGCGCCAGCTCGGGCACCGGCCCCGACATGGCGCCGCACCCGAACCTGGCCGAGCATCTCATCTGCTGCCTGAACACCGTCTGTGGCCGGTGGTCACGTGAAGGCGAGCGCGTGAACGTGCCGAGCTTGCTCACCCCGTTTCTGCCGCGGCCGGCGCAAGCCTTTCCGCCGGAGATGCTGCCCCCTGAAATCAATCTGACGCTCAGCACCGAGCGCTCTCGTATCCGTGGACTGCGCCAGGTCTATGGCGAGATGCCGACGGCCGCCCTTGCCGACGAGATCCTCGCACCCGGCGATGGTCAGGTGCGCGCGCTCATTGTGGTCAGCGGCAGCCCTGTCGCCGCCTGGCCGGACCAGGAGAAGACCGTGCGCGCGCTCGAAGCGCTCGAACTGCTGGTCTGCCTCGACATCAGGATGAACGCCACCTGTCGCCGGGCTCACTATATCATCGGCTGCCGCCACCCCCTGGAGCGTGACGATCTTCCGGATTTTCAAGATCGACTGTACGAGCAGCCCTACACCCACTACACCCGCGCCGTCGCTGCACCGGTCGGCGACATCATCGAAGAGCGGGTGTTCTTCGCCGGGCTGGCGCGCCGCATGGGAACGATGATCGATCTCGCCGGAGGCCGACTGGACACGGAGAAGGTGCCGAGCACGCTCGAGGTGCTCGAATTGATCTACCCGGGCGCGAAAGTACCGGTCCGCACGATCGCTGAGCATGAAGGTGGCCACATCTTCGACGAGATCGAGGTAGTGGTCTCGCCTCCGATCCCCGGGCTCAGCGGCAGGCTGCGGCTGACCCCGGATGGCATCGTCGATGAGATCCGTGAGGTTCTCGACGAACCGGCGTGTCAGCCTGGCCACTATGGCCGGAACGGAGCATTTACGCACCTTCTGATCTGTAGCCGGCTCAAACACGTCATGAACTCCGTAGGGCACACTTTTCCACAGGCACGCACGCACGGCACCAACAACCCGGCCTACATGCACCCCGATGACCTGGCACAGCTCGGCTTCGCATCGGGTGACCTGGTGGAGATCGTGTCGGAAGACGGAACCGTTCCGGCGATTGTTGAAGCGTCCGGCGACATACGGCACGGTGCCATTGCGATGGCGCATGCGTTCGGCGGAGACCCGAAGGAGGAAGCCGGCGTGCGCAGCGTCGGCAGTAACGTGGGGCGCCTGATCTCGACCGAGCATCACTACGACCCGATCGCCGGCATGGTCCGCCAGAGCGCGATTCCCGTACGCTTGCGCCGGCCCGTGAGGGGGAGTTGATTCATGGCCGATGTCGATGTGAGCTTTCAGGGTCCAAGTGATCCCGAGCGCGTAAAGCAAGCCCTCGCCCGGTGGCTCAACAAGCACTGGCCGGCAGCGACCGGCATTCACATCGACGATTTCGCAACGCCTCAGTCCAGCGGGTATTCAAATGAGACCGTGATGTTCCGTGCCTCGTGGCGCGAGGGCGGGCAACCTCGCGACGAACGCTACGTGCTCCGAATGGAGCCGCAGCGGCTGCCGGTCTTCCCGCTGCAGACCTCCGTGCAACGCCCATCGGTGGAAGTGCAGTACCGCGCCATGAAGGCGGTCGCCGACCACAGCACCGTCCCGCTCGCCCCGTTGGTCGGCTACGAGGCGAGTCCGACCTGGGTCGGTGCGCCGTTCTTCGTGATGGGGTTTGTCGAAGGTCGCGTACCCGTCGACGTGCCGCTGTACACGCTAGCGGGATTCATCGTCGAGGAGGCGACCCCGGCGCAGCGGCGCCGTGTCATCGAGAGCGGGCTCGACGTACTGGCGCAGATCCACCGCATTGACTGGACGCGGGCCGATGTCGACTGGCTCGTGCCGCAGAAGCGTGCGCCCGGCTTGCGCTGGCAACTCGATCTCCATCGCGATTACGTGCGCGCGCAACTGCGCGGCCGCGCGCATCCGATCCTGGAGCCGGCGCTGGCGTGGCTCGAAGCGCATTATCCGGGTGAAGGCGAGATCGGGATCAGCTGGGGCGATGCGCGCATCGGCAACATGATCTTCGCCGACTTCGAGTGCGCGGCGGTGACTGACTGGGAGGGCGTGGCGCTCGGCCCGGCGGAGATGGATGTGGGCTGGTGGCTGATGTTCGACCACTACGCGCACGAGTCCGCCGGCGCCACGCGCCTGGACGGCATGCCGACACGCGAGGAGCAGAAGGCCTACTACGAGTCACGCGCCGGGCGTCGCCTCGGCGACACGCGCTACTTCGAGATTCTGGCAGCGACGCGGTTCACGGCGGTGATGATCCCGAACGGCGACCGCTTCACCGCCGACGGCCGCGTGCCCGCGGAGATGAACCTGGCGATCCACAACCCGGGCGCGCAAGTGCTCGCCGACCTGCTCGACATCCCCTACCGCTGGACCGACCCGCCGCGGTAAACAGCGAACGTGACCAAACCGATGCAACTCGGACGGCTCTTCAGCCCCCTGCGCATCAAATCGCTGGAGCTGAAGAACCGTATCGTCATGCCGCCGATGACGACGCTGCTAGCCGGACCAGGCGGGGAGATCACCGATCGCTTCATGGCATTCTACGCCGCACGGGCGCACGGCGGCGCGGCCTTGATTACCGCTGAGACGGCGGACGTGCATCCGTACACCCACAACCTCTCCATTGGCGACCGTGGCTTCACCGCGATCTATGATGATCGGTTCATTCCCGGCTTCCGGCGCTTCACGGATCGCCTCCACGCAGCCGGCGCGAAGGTCTCTCTTCAGCTCCACCACTCCGGGAACGCGATGATGATGCTGGATCCGTCCTGCCCACCCGTCGCGCCCTCGGCCATCCCCTGCCCTGGGGGCGCCGTGCCGCGGGCCCTGGCCATCGACGAGATCCAAGAGCTGGTGGAGGCCTTTGGCGCCGGCGCGCGTCGGGCGCGGGAAGCCGGCTTCGATGCCGTCGACATCCACGGAGGCCACGGCTACCTCATCGCCCAGTTCATGTCGCCCTACTTCAACCGCAGGGCAGACCGCTACGGCGCCGATATCAGTGGCCGCCTTCGTTTTGCCATCGACGTCCTGCGGGCAGTGCGCCGGAACGTCGGCGACGATTTCCCGGTGATTTTCCGCTTCAGCGCCGACGAACGCGTACCCGGCGGCCGTACGACGGCCGAGTCCGCCGTCATCGCTCCTCTCCTGGTGCAAGCCGGCGCGGACTGCCTCAGCATCACCACCGGCATGCACTTCACGTTGCTGTACACGGTCGCGGCGATGGGAATGCCCCAGGGCCTCAACGTCGAGTCGGCCGCTGCGATCAAGTCTGCTGTCGGTGTTCCGGTCATGGTCGCGGGAAAATTGAATGACCCCGTCGTGGCCGAGTCGGTTCTGGCCGCGGGCAAGGCCGACCTGATCGCCATCGGGCGTGGGTTGATCGCCGATCCCGAGCTGCCCGACAAGTTGAAAAACGGACAAAGCGAGGACGTTCGGTGGTGCATCGCCTGCAACCAAGGCTGCATTGGCGGTATGATTGCTGGCTTGCCCTTCACGTGTCTGGTCAACCCGGAAGCGGGCCGAGAGAGTGAGCCGCAAGCGGCGCCTGCCGCTCGCGCCAAGCGCGTGCTGGTGGCAGGAGGCGGGCCGGCAGGCATGGAGGCCGCCCGAAGCGCGGCGCTGCGGGGACACACGGTCGTTCTCTACGAGCGCGATGAACAGCTCGGCGGGCAGTTCCTCCTCGCCTCCGTACCTCCACGGAAGCACGAGATCGCTCCCTATCTGCGCTACATACAGAACCAACTCACGAAGCTCGGCGTCGAGGTAGTCCTGAGTCAGGCGCTGACCCCCTCCATCGTAGAGGCGGTGAAGCCGGATGTCGTCATCGTAGCGACCGGGAGCCAGCCGCTCATCCCTGACGTGCCTGGGATCAAGGCGGCCAACGTGGTCACCGCTCATGATGTTCTCGCCGGCAAGGTCGTAACCGGCCAGCGGGTGCTGGTTGTTGGTGGCGGTCAGGTCGGATGTGAAACGGCTGAGTTTCTGGACCGCTACGGCAAACAGGTCACCGTCGTGGAGATGCGTTACGAAATCGCGCCGGATGTCTTTTTCGTACCGCGAGCGGCGCTCATCCATGCCTTCGAACAGACCCAGGTAACGACGATGACCGCAACCACAGTCGTCGAGATTACCTCCGACGGTGTGGTGCTCGAACGCGACGGGCAACGGCACGTGGCGCACGACATCGACACCGTCGTCCTGGCCGCGGGCGTGCGTCCGGCCAGCTCGCTGGCGGAAGCGGTGAAGAATATGGTCGCGGAAGTCCACGTGATCGGCGACGCCGGCTGTCCGGGCAGCGCCATGGACGCCATCGCCGCCGGGGCAGGAATCGGCAGGCAAATCTAACGCGCGGAAGTCTGGAGAGGAGACGGAACACCATGGCTCACACCACGCATCCACCACTGGCAAGCGTTCGCGTGATCGAGAGTTCCCTGCTCGGCCCGGGAGCGATCACGACGCATCTAGCCGACCTCGGCGCCGAGGTCATCAAAGTGGAATCACCGTCCGGCGACTACGTTCGTGATATGACCTGGCCGATCATCAACGGCGTATCGCTCTTCCACCTGCACATCAGCCGCGGCAAGAAGAGCATCGTCCTCGATCTGCGCAAAGAAGAGGGCGTGCAGATTTATCTCGAATTGGTGAAGCACGCTGATGTCGTCATCGAAGCCATGCGGCCCGGGTCGCTCGGAAACCGCGGCCTGGGATATGAAAAGCTGCGATCGGTCAACCCGAAGATCGTGTTCTGCAACATCTCGGGCTACGGGATGACCGGACCGTACAAGGATTTGCCGGCGCACGGCATCGCCTTCGACACTTGGGCCGGACTGGTGAATCCAGCGTACGATGAGGAAGGGTTCTGTTACATCCCGGAGCACCCGTCAATGGGGATGCATGCGGGCCCCCTGTTCGGAGCGTTTGGCGTCTTGGCTGGCGTCATCCGCGCCCGCGAAAGCGGCGAGGGATGCATGATGGAGATCGGTCAATCCGACGCCGCCGCATATATGGATTGGTATCGGAGCGAGACCTGGAAGGCCTACGAGCGGCCCGAATCGGAAGTCACGGGTAACAAGGCCGACAATTACGAGCGCCGGGCGCCGGGGACGGCGGGCATGAAGGGAGGCGTGCGCTACCAGATCTACGAGTCATCCGACGGCCACGTCCTCTTCATGGCTTCAGAACAGGCATTCTGGAAGAACTTCTGTGAGGGGGTGGGACGCCTCGATCTGTTCGAAAAATGGCCGGGCTCCAAGTACGCCGACCATGCCCGTGGCAACCGGGAGCTACAGCGCGTGCTACGCGACATTTTCAAGACCAAGACCTCGGCCGAGTGGATCGAGTTCGGCACGAAACACAACACACCGATGGCGCCGGTCAACACGCCGAAGACCATAACTCACGACCCGCAGTTCAAAGCCCGCTTTCAGTGGTACCAGGCCGCCAAGCACGGTGCCGACATGCTGCCCTTTCCGGTGAAGCTCATCAACGAGGCACTACCGGAACCTTCCCTGGCGCCGACACTGGGCGAGCATACGGACAAGGTTCTTGCCGAGGTGTTGGGGTACAACAAGAACAAGATCGCGACGCTTCGTGAGGCCGGCGTGGTCCGCTAGGTCAACGCTGCCGCTTGCAGAATCAGGATCTTCGGGTGGGCGCGAACACGGTCGCGCCCACCATTTTCGCGCTCAGCGGCTCTCCATCTGTGTCAGCAGTTCACCCCTGTTCTTCGCCCATCCCTCGTCGTACGGCGAGATGTACTTCCATTTGGTTTTGATGGAGGCGAATTTCCATTCCCCGTTTTCACGGACGTATTCTTCCTCGTAGGTACCCGCCATCCACTGAGCCCGGTTGGTGGAGGCGTCCGTCGTGGGCGCCTCGTAGTACCATTTCCCCATCGCCCTATCGCCATCGACATCGATGATCGGGTTGTGAACCATGTGCATGCAGAACGACACGCCCGACGGCACCACCTGGCCAAAGAAGATCTCGAGCCCCGCCCTGCCTTCGAACATCGACGCCGGACCCATACCGAAGTCCACCTTGGCGTTATCGCTGAAGTGCGCGATCAATTGGTTACGGTTGCGTTCATCTTCGAGCCCGGCGTCGCACAGGTAGCAGTAGGTCGCCTTCAGTTTTCTGATTGCCTCAATGTCCTCCAACACTTGCACCCGGGCCAAGAGCTCTTCCATCGACATGCTCAGTCCTCCGTTTCTTGCCACGTGTCATATTCGCGCGATGACGTCTGCCAGCTGCTGGTAAAGGGCGTGGTTGCCGGCCACCTTGAGCTTGCCACTCGTCCAGGCATTGAAGGGCTTGATCTCACCGCGTTGAACGGCCGCCCAGTCTTCGGCTGCGATGGTGATGGTCGCATCGGGGCGGTCGGCCTGTCCTTCATGGCGGACGGTCTGGCCTTTGTCGGCCACGACGTACCAATCCCTGCCGCCTGGTCCCGTCAGGCGCAATTGCACGATTCCCGAAACCTCTTCGCTTCGTGCCGCCGCGCTTCTCGATGCGGTGGGCATCGGCAGATTCAACAAACTCGCGATTCTCTGGGTACAGAAATTATCGACAATCGGATCTTCGCCGGGCAACTCGATGCCCATCTTCAGCAAGTTCTTCTGCACCCGGAGCACCGTGAGCGCGGCGCGGACGGTGGCGAACACCTCGTTGTAGAAGAAATTCTCCACCCGCCAGCCGGTCAGCTCCTCGTAGCGCTGGATCGTTTCCGCCGTGGCGGGAAAGCCCGCCAAACGGGGAACGCCGGTTCCTTCGCTGAGCAACCAGTCCAGGGCGATCATGAATGCCAGGTCGGTTTCCGGGTCGCCCAGCGTCGCCGCGTCCCAATCGAGCACGGCAAGGACATCGCCATCCGGGCTGAACATGGTGTTGGGCAATCGGGCATCACCCCAGCACAAGGTCACGCGCGCCGGCGCGTAGCGGTTCTTCTTCAGCCACTCCAAGGACGCTTCGAGAATCGGCTGTCGCTCCTCCTTCGCCCAGTTGAGGTAGCGCTCCCAGTAGTCGAGTTCCTGGTCCACCGGCCCGGTGCCCTGCGGAGGAACGCCGAGAAATGACAACCCTCGCTGCTGCCAGTCCAGCTTGTGAATGTCGGCCATCGCCCGCAGCGTCCCCCACCACATCTTGGCTCGCAACTCAGGTGTGGCGTCATGACAGATCCCGGACGAATGGTACGGGGGATACTCGGACGGCACGACCCCCGTGATCTTACCCATGATGTAGAACGGGAAGCCGAGCGGGACTTCGTCCTTTTCCATCCAGTAGACTCTGGGGACCGGCACATTCGTACCTTGTAAGCATTGCATGATGCGGAACTGGCGTTCCAGCTTGAAGTCCGGATACACGGGATAGGAAGTTACGGCGCTGCGGAACAGCATGCCCGCGGTGTGTTGTATCCCCGCTTCCTGCCAGTGCAGCGTGAAAGGAATACTCACGTTGGTGAAGCCCGCACCGACGCGTTCGATATCCGAGATGGAAAGATCTCGCGCCTGCGGCATCTTGCGCTGCAGCCAGGCGATGAGTTTGGGTTGCAGATCGGAAAGATCGACGTCGTGCGACAGCATGGGACGATCTGTACCTGATCAGTATCCCTGATAGCCGTACTTCGGGTACTTGCCGACCACCATCAGTTCGGTGGTGCCGTAACCAACGTCGTTGCCGCAGCGGAACTCGGATCCGTAATCACAGTATCCCCAAATTTCACGCATCACGTTCGGGTCGGTGATGTCGAGGCGGTAGCCGTCCATCCACGAAGCGCCCATCCATAGGCCGTGGATGAAGTCCCTGTACGGCAGTCCATAGCCGCCCGGCGCCTGGTAACAGATGGTGATGGGGCGGACCGCCACCTCCTTCTTGCTGCCGTCGATGGCCGTCAGGATAACGCGGCCGCCTTTGAACCGCCGCTGTTGTTCCGGCCGGCTGTCGTCGAACTCATACAGGTGCTCGACGTTCTCGAGCTCAATCGGTTCCTTCGTGCTGCCGTATGGGTAGAACATCCCGCCGCCGAAATGCCATCGCCGTACCAGCCCCGCCTTATCGTCCCAGATCTCGCGGATGTGGAAGCAAACGCCCCAATCCTCGAACTGCATGAACACGAAGTTGAACAGCTGTCCGGCATAGATCTCAGGCATTTGGACGCCGGACTCGACGAAATCCGCCCCCGCGACACGGACACCCCAGGAGCGATCGCGCTCGGCCACCCAGGACTTCTTGTCGAGCTGGAAGGTCTGCCCGTCGGCTTTGATCCAGCCACTGGGCCGTCCGCCCTGCACCATACGCTTGATGTCCTCTTTCAACCGGCCCCGGCTGAGCTGGCGCTGGGCGTCTTCCTCGAAGAGCGGGCTGACCCCTTCGACCTCGATGTCGTAGCTCAAGCCGTACTCGTTCTCGCCCAGGGTGAACCGGACCTTCTTGAGCGGCTCGACGCACTCGTAACCAAACGGCCCGACCTTCGTGACGTCGATGTCGGGACGGAGTTCGCGTGAGGCCCGGACGATGTATTGCTTCTGGTCTTGGATGGTGAAGCAGACGAAGCCGTCCATGATGTTCCGGTTCGGATAGAACCCGAAGCCCGCCGCCAGGTGTGCCGTTCCTTTGGTATCGTGCACCTGCGCCCAGGCTCGTTCGGTCCACTCCCGTGCACTGGTCCCGGGCGTGTCAAATGTGGATACCGCCTGATGGCAAAAGAGTTCGTCATGCTTGCGGATCATTTGCTTCTCCTCTCGATTGCGGATCTTGCCTCAAATGCCGGCTCAGTACACGCAGGGAATCATCCGTTTTCGTTCCTTCGGGTAGGCCGTACCGAATTTTTCTATGTACCAGTTGTGGTGCCGATGGGCTCTCGGCCCCAGATTGGCGAACGTCCAGAGGGCGAAGACCAGCCCCGGCCAGGACAGCGTCAAGACGGCCCATCCTATCCACTGGGTCAGTTCGCCGAAGTAGTTGGCCGCCGTCACGTACTCGAACATTCCTCCGCGCGGAATGTGGAACGCCGTATCTCCGGGTTGGCGCAGGTTGCGGATGATGTGGTCAGAGTGAAGGTTGAGTACGAAGCCGGCCAGGAAAATGGCCACACCGATCAAGAATTGCGGGGTCTTCAGCCAGGCAGGCGTATAGAGGTTTGCTGGCGAGAGGAAAAAGATCCATGCCCCTTGCATGTACGCGTTGGCGGTATTGAAAATTATCCCGAACAAGATGATGGACCAGGGCATCTTGTCGTCACCGCGCATCAAGAACGGGAAGACGAACGTGCGCTGCAGATAGTGCAAGTTGAACAGGAGGAAGAACACCAGAGGCGTGGGTTCAAAGGTTCTCGTGGAAGCAAGCCAATACACGGCAAAAAGGACCACCACGGGTACCTCCATGATCATCCAGCCGGCTTTGCTAGTGACCGCCCTCCCCCAGCGCCGGTCGACGTACTGCCCGTAACCGGCATCGACAAAAAAGAGCGCACAGAATACAGCCGCAGCCATGAGTGTCATGGCGATCAGGAATCCGTGAAAAAAGGACAAGGTGTTCATCGGGCTCCGGCACCATAGCTCGACTTGTCGTATCCGGAAAGACTGCTGCGCGTCGCAATAGTTGCTCATCCTCGCATCAGCGGCTATGTGTGTGCACCGCTAGCGAACAGGAGGGTGACGGTATGAAATCGATGGCGCTACAGGAGATTGCCGACCGCATCGAGATCGATGACCTGCTCACGCGATACGCCACCGCGGTGGATACGAAGGACTGGGACCTGTACACCACCTGCTTCACACCCAACGCCCTCATCGATTACACCTCCGCCGGGGGCATCAAGGGCACGCTTTCCGAAGTGAAGGCCTGGCTGGCCCAGATCATGCCGACCTTTCCGATGACGCAGCATGTTGTCTGCAATCGCGCCGTTGCCGTCAATGGTGACACCGCCACCAGCCGCTCCTGTTTCTTCAATCCCATGGGCCTTCCTGACGACGCTGAACTCCTTCTGTTTTTCGAGGGCGGGTATTACAACGACAAGCTGGTGCGCACGTCCGGCGGGTGGCGGATTGCCGAACGCATCGAGGAATCGTCGTACTCGACCCGACGGCACCGGGTGGCGGAGAAGGGCGAACTCGGCTGACGCCTACGCCGTACCACTCAGAGGAGGAGTCAGAATGCGCTTTTCGTTTGCCGAGTCGATGTGTGATCCCAGCCAATACCTGCCCCTAGCGGTGGCGGCCGACGAGGTGGGGTACACGTCGTACGTTATCCCTGACAGCATCTGTTATCCCGAAGTATCCGATAGCAAGTATCCCTACACGCCCGATGGCGACCGCCGTTTTCTGGACGACCGGCCGTTCATCGAGCCGTTCTCGCTCATTCCGGCGATGGGCGCCGTGACCAAGCGGCTGCGCTTCACCACCTTCGTCGTCAAGCTGCCGATCCGTCACCCGGTGCTGGTGGCAAAATCCGCCAGCTCCGTGGCGGTCATGACCAACAACCGTTTCGGCTTCGGCGTTGGGCTCAGTCCGTGGCCCGACGACTTCGCGGTCTGCGGACAGGATTGGAAAACACGCGGCAAGCGCATGGATGAAATGATCGACATCATCCGCGGGCTGACAAAGGGCGACTTCTACGAGTTCCACGGCAAGCACTACGACATCCCCAGCATCAAGCTCTGCCCGGTACCGACCCAGCCGATCCCGATACTCATCGGCGGTCACTCCGAGCCCGCCTTACGGCGCGCTGCCCGCATCGGTGACGGCTGGATGCACGCCGGCAGCGACGATCTCGGAGTCATGCTGCAGCGGCTGGCGCAGCTGCGGAAAGAGTACGGGCGTGACCGTGAGCCGTTTGAGATCCACGTCATTTCATTCGACGCCTTCACCGTCGACGGTGTCCATCAGCTCGAAGATCTCGGCATCACCGATGTCATCGTCGGCTTCCGCAACCCATACGACCGGAGCTCGGACAGCATGACGCTGACCCAGAAGATCGACGCGCTGCGGCGCTACGCCGACGACGTGATCGCGAAAGCGTAGCCGCTCCCCGTTGGGTCGTTGCCTGCTGCCAAGTCCGACAGGCTGCTAGGTGCGCGAGTCGGCCGCGTTCCTCAGCGCTTCAGGACGTAGGAACTCATCGGGTGGGTCTCGAGGCGCGCGAAGTCGATGAAGCGCGCGCAGCTCTCGCCCATGCGCCGCTGATTCTCCGCCAACTGCTGCGGCGTGTCGGCGTCGTAGAATACCATTGGATCGCTCCCCGCCGCCGCCGGAAAGGCTTCCTCAACGATTGCGGTCCACGGCGGCGCGTCTGTGGTCATCGGCCGGACGATGACGTTTTGAATGTAGAGGAACGTGCTCTGGGTCTCGATCGCCACCTTGGTGTGGTACCCCTGCCAGCGATCCAGCCACTCGTCGTACGTCAGGAAGTCGGGCTGTTCGAGAAAGGCGACGGTGTACAGCCCCGGGACACGCTCGCCGAGCCGGGCAACGTGTTTGGTATTCACGATGGGGACGGATTCGAGCACCAGGTATCCGGCGAGGCGCCGGGTCATGCCGACCAGCACCTGTTCGAGCGGCCCGCGATTGAGTGCCGTATCCATCCAGATGGAGACGAATCCTGTCGGCTCCAAGTGCGCCATCCGCAGGCCGGGCACGGCCTGCTCATCAACGAGGCTCACCGCCAATTCGCGCGCCCCGAGATCGATCAGTTTTCTCGCGGTGCTGCCGAGCAGCTCCTGCCTGAAGCTCCCAATCGAAACTTCATCCTTCTTCCAGACTACATAGATCAGCTTTTCCATACACTGCTCTCCGTATCACGGCGGGCGCCCAACGTGTAGCACCATCTTGAATTCGAATCGGCTCTCGTCCTAAGTCAGCGTCTGTTCTATGTACGTCCACTGCGGACGGAGGACGATCACGTGGCGAGTCATGAGAGGATAAACCCTGCGGCAGTCCGAAAAGCTCGGACGGTAAGAAAATGGAATTTGGAGGCCGACGTGGTCGTCGTCGGTTACGGGTGCGCCGGTGCGTGCGCAACGATTGAAGCGGCGGAAGCCGGCGCCGACGTGCTCCTGCTCGAGCGTGCCAGCGGCGGAGGCGGAACCTCGGCACTGTCGGGCGGGCTGATCTACATGGGGGGCGGGACACCCGTGCAGAAAGCCTGCGGCTTCGAGGACACACCCGACGAGATGTACAAGTTCCTCATCGCCGCCCTTGGTCCGGGGGTCGACGAAGCGAAGGTTCGAGTCTTCTGTGACGAGAGTGTCGCCCACTTCCACTGGTTTGAGGGGCACGGCGTGCCCTTCAAGCCGAGCTTCTATCCCGAGCCCGGCACCGAGGCCCCCACCGACGATTGCCTGATTTATACCGGTGGCGAGGACGCCTACCCCTTTGATCGCATCGCCAAGCCGGCACCGCGCGGGCACAAGCCGCAGCATCCGGCCGCCGCCGGCGGCTTCTTGATGCAAAAACTGGTCGCCGCCACCGAGCGCAGCGGTGCACGCATCGAGTGTGATGCGCGCTGCGAAACTTTGGTGGTGAATGAACATGGCCGGGTCGTCGGCGTGGTCGTGTGGCAGGACAAGCGCCGGCGCTTCGTGCGTGCCCGTCGTGGTGTCGTCCTCACCGCGGGCGGGTTCACCATGAATCAGGAAATGGTGGCGCGCCACACCCCGCTGATTTGGAAATGCAGCTACAAGCTCGGCGTGGACGGCGATGATGGCCGCGCCATCCGCATGGCGATGGGTGCGGGCGCCGACATCATCCACATGGACGCGGCGGAGGTCGCCATTCCGCTGACACCACCGCGGCGGCTCATGCGCGGCATCCTGGTCAACCGCGTCGGCCAACGCTTCATCAACGAAGACACCTACTACGGCCGCGTGGGTCAGGAGGCGCTGTTCAGACAAGACGCCCACATATACCTCGTCGTGGACAACGCCATCTACGAACGCAACGCCGCCGGCTTCGAAGCGACGTACGTCGAGGAGACGGTAGCGGATCTGGAGAAGAGCATCGACCTGCCGACCGGTTCCCTGCAAGACACGGTCGAGTACTACAACCGCTTCGCCGCACAGGGTGAGGATCCCCTTTTCCACAAGACCCCCGCACTGCTCCACGCGCTTACCAACCCGCCCTACGCCGCCATCGATTGTCGCACCGACAAAGTCTTGTGGGCCACGTTCACCCTCGGTGGTTTGCATACGCAGCCGACGGGCGAAGCGCTCAATCCTGACGGCCAGGTCATCTCCGGCCTCTACGCCGCCGGGCGCACCACCTCGGGGCTCGCGGCGCACGGCTACTGCAGCGGCATCTCCCTCGCCGACGGCTCGTTCTTCGGCCGCAAGGCGGGGCGCAGCGCCGCGATGGCAAATGCGCCGACCTGATTCCGCTGAGTAACCTGACAATGAGCATCTCTATTCCTGCCAAACACCCTGGCTAAGAGCCGCGCCATTTGACAAACAAACGTTTGTTCGTGAAGCTGGATTCTGCGTTCGGGTCACTGCCGGCGCAACAGCAAAGAAGGAGGAGTTTTCATGCTTGTCGGGGGTTGTGACGTCGGCTCCACCACAGGGAAGGCTGTCATCTTGGATGGGGCGTCGGTCGTCTCTCATTTCATTACGCCATCCACCACTAACCCCGAGAAGACAGCCCGTCTAGCCATGGAGGAAGCCGTCAAACTGGCCGGGCTATCGTCCTTCACCGACCTCCAGTACATCGTCGGCACCGGCTACGGCCGCCTCAAGGTCCCTTTCGCCAACGAAAATGTTTCCGAAATCACTTGCCACGCGCGCGGAGCACATTGGCTCAACCCGGCCGTCAGGACGGTGGTCGACATCGGTGGGCAGGACTGCAAGGTCATGTCCGTCGACAAGAACGGTAGGGTCATCGAATTCGCCATGAACGACCGCTGCGCCGCGGGCACCGGCCGGTTCTTCGAGGCCATGGCCAGAGTCCTCAACTGCGGCCTCGAGGGCATTTCGGCCATCGATAACCAGGGCTCGAACGCCGCCAGCATCACCAGCCAGTGCAGCGTATTTGCCGAGTCCGAGGTGGTCACGCTGATCAACGAAGGCGTGGAATTGCCAAACATCATCGCCGGCATCAACAACTCGGTGGCCAACCGGCTCTTCTCCATGGTGCGGCGAGTCGGCCTCACCAAAGAACTGGCGTTGACCGGCGGGTGCTCGAAGAACGACGGGCTGGCGAAGGCGCTGGAAAAGAAGCTCGGGGTCACCGTGACGCTGCTGCCGCAAGATCCGCAGATAGCCGGCGCGGTGGGGGCAGCCCTCATCGCTTGCGAAAAAGCGAACCACAACTAAAGCGGGCACGCATCACCCGAAAGCGAGGGCAGACCATTGGAAACCGCAATCCGCTCACAGGCGTTTGAAACGTTCGCCGAAGTTGCCGGCGCCATCATGAACCCGGCGGTCCGGGAGTGGCGGGCGCAGGGCAGACAAGTCGTCGGCTACTTCTGTTCTCACATGCCGACGGAGCTGCTGATGGCCGCCGGACTGCTCCCTTATCGTATGCGAGGGACAGGGAGCGACGGCACCGAACTCTCCGACGCGTTTTTCAGCAGCATCAACTGCAGTTTTCCCCGTCACACGTTCAACCTGGCCCTCAAGGGAGAATACGATTTCATCGACGGGCTCGTCTGCGTCAGCAGCTGCGATCACATCCGCCGCGTCTACGACAACTGGAAGCAGAACCTGAAGACGCCCTTCTTGAAAATCATGAGCCTGCCCAAAAAAGTGGGCGACCCGCAGGTCGATTGGTACCGCGAGGAGATCAACATCCTGCGGGCCGAGTTGGAACAGCATTTCAACGTCCAGATCTCCGACCAGCGACTGCGGGACGCGATCAAGCTGCGCAACGAGACGCGGCGCCTGCAGCGACAGCTGTATGCGCTGCGCAAGGAAAAACACCCGCCGATCAACGGCGCCGAGACACTCGCCGTCATGGTCGCCGGCAGCGCCATGCCGGCGGAGCAGTACAATCCGCTCCTGCAAAGCCTCCTCGAAGATCTGCGGCGATCGAACGGGAACACGGGGAAAAGCGACTACCGAGCCCGGTTGATGATCGTCGGCAGCGAGTTGGACGACCCGGATTACGTCGAAGTGATCGAGCAGCAGGGCGGCTTGGTCGTCACCGACTCGATTTGCTACGGCACCCGGACAATGTGGGTGGACGTCGATGAGCAAGCGGCGGATCCCGTCGAAGCCCTCGCCCGATACTACATCCAGGAACGCCCCTCCTGCCCGCGCATGAACGGTGATCAGCCGCGACGGCAGCAGTTCCTGCTGGACCTGATCCGCGAATTCGAGGTCGACGGGGTCATCGGCGAACGCATGCTGTTTTGCGACTTCTGGTGCGCCGAGCACTACATGAACAAGATGGACCTGAAGGAAGTCGGCGTACCGTTCCTGCAGCTGGATCGTGAATACATCACCAGCGGCAAGGGGCAGCTGATGACCAGGATTCAGGCGTTCCTGGAGACCATGGGGAAGTGAGAATGGACAAGCTGGAAGTCAAAGAAAAATCGTTGGCGCGATATAAGCAAGAACGCGATTGGTTCGCGTTTCTCCTCGAAGCGGCCGAAATGATGGATACGCCGGAGGGGAAACTGCAGGTCAAAATGCTGCGGATTCTGCTGGAGTCGAAGCAGAAGGTGGTCGACTGCGTGATGAACGACAAGCCGTTCATCGCGGCCTATTATTGCACCGCGCCGGAGCTCTTCACCGCCATGGAGCTCCCATGGTTCATGATCATGGAGACGCCGTTCCTCGGATCGTCCGCGCCCTTCGTCATACAGGATCTTCAGGGCACCGAGGAGATGGGGCTGGGCACGGATCTCTGCACCGCGATTCGGCTCCCTATCTACTACATCGAGACCGGGCAAATGCCGGTTCCCTCGGCGGTGATCGGCTTGTTGTCGCCGTGCGACGGCACGACCATGCTGCAGCAGGTCCTGCAACACAACCAGGCGTGGCGCAACGTTCCCATCTTTTGCCCCGACCCGCCGTACAAATCCGACGAGCGCGCCATCGCCTACTTCGCCCATGAATTGCGACGGATGGTGCGCTTTGTCGAAGAGCACACCAGGCAGAAACTGGATATCGATCGCCTCCGCGAGGTCTGTGAGGAGTCGAACCGGACGTACACACTGTGGCAGGAGTACAACGAGCTGCGGCGCGCGGTGCCATGTCCCCACGGCTGGGAAATCGGCGGGGCGCAAGCGTTTGCCATGAGTCAATGCTTCCGGGCCGGCGATCCGCGATGCACCGACTGGTTCAAGCAACTCCTCGAATGCGGTGAGGACCGGGTGAAGGCGGGACGCGGCGCCAACGACTACGCACCGGAGAAGATCCGGCTGCTGTGGTTCGACATCATGCCCTACGGCTGGGTGTTCGAGTTCATGCCCTGGCTGGAACAAGAGTGGGGCGCGGTCCTGGTCATGGATATGTTCAGCAACTTTCCCTACACGCTCATCGACACCTCGAGCGAAGAGACCATGTTCCACGACCTGGCCAAGCGCAACCTCATCGACGTGCCGATGATCCGTCAGGCCCGAGGCACGGCGGAGTACTTCTCCTCGGACATCGCGCGCATGGTCAAAGACTACAAGATCGACTGCGTCATCTGGCCCGGTCATATGGGCCACAAGGACGGCGCTGCCACAGCCGGCATCATGCGCGAGACATGCCGCGACATCGGTGTTCCATTTCTCCATATCGGACTCGACTTGTTCGACAAGCGGTACACCAGTGTCGAGGAGGTCAAGGGCCGGGTGTCGCAGTTCTTCACCGGAATGGGACTGGGCTGAGTGCTGTCTTTTCGCAGCGTGTTGGTCGCGGCCGCGTTCCGCCCGGGGCGATGCCCCGGGCTCACGAATCGCCGCCCCGTTGGGGCTGCTGTGCTCCGCCAGTTGGACACCTTTGGTATCAGCCCTGAAAGGGCGGCAAGCCATGAGCCCAGGGCAACGCCCTGGGTAACGGACGGCGCATGTTCATGGGCGGACGGCAAGGGGGAGGTTTCGGACCCCGCATCCCAAAACGGGCGAGCGGAGTTGTGCTGACGCGTGGCGACCTTTGACGGGCAAATCAGGAGAGCGGCCGAGTACGTGGCAGAGATGCGCGCCACGGGACGGCCGATCCGCGAATTCGTCTCTCCCTCGTCGCCGGAGGCACTCACGGAAGGCCTGCCGATTCGAATCGGCCCCGGAGCGAACCCAAAGATCATCCTGCGTAGTGAGACCTTCGTGGAACTGGGGAACCCTGCCGCCGGTTCGTGCGCCGTTGTTCTGTGGACCGATGCCTCTCCGCTCATCAGCAACGGAAGGATTACCTTGATCGGCCCCGACGTTCAGGAGGCGCGCGGGGCCAGCCTGCCGTTCGGCCAGATCCTGCTGGTGGCGGGAAAGGATCTGAGCGCCGACGATCATCAATCGCTCGGGCAGACGCAATACGTTGCCGACCAAATCGAAGGCTACATGGTCAGAAGCTCTGCCCGAAACATTTGGAGCCGGGTGAGCAACGAGGCTGCCGCAAAGGGATTTGGCTTCGAAACGCTGGGGCGATCGTTGATGACCATCTACAAGTCCAGCCTGCCCAAAGTACAGGTGATGGAGGTCATTTTCGTCACCTCGAGCAAGGCCGACGTGCTGCGGCTGAATGATATCGCCACCGAGGTTCGCGAGATTGGTGCCGAGATTGTGAAGGAGAACTGGAAAGCAAAAGGCTACGATCTCGACTGTGACTTGGATTGCCGCTCCTGCCACGACAAGGACGTCTGCGACGACATCCGGAAGATAACCGCCGCGCACCTGAGAAAGGAAAGGAGCGCCGCCGCAGGCTAGGAGCCCTGCGGGAGAAATCAATGTCTGAATCGGCCAACGGAAAGAGACTGGTCAGCGTCTGCGGCAAAGGTGGCACCGGCAAGACCGCAGTCACGGCCATGATGGCGCGCGCCCTCGTCGACAGTCAACGGGCCGGCAAGCTCCTGGTCATCGACGCGGATCCGGCGCTGGGACAACTCAGCGCTTTGGGCGTCAAGACGGATCGCACCATGGGGCAGGTTCGCGAAGAAATTATCCGGACAGCACAGCAGGGCAAGAAGGACGCGAAGACGGCCCTCGTCGACAAGCTCGATTACATGGTGTTCGAGGCCCTGAACGAGTTGGACGACTTCGCCCTGCTGGCGATGGGGCGGACCGAGACCTTGGGCTGTTACTGCCCCGTGAACAGCCTCCTGCGCAACGCCATCGAGAAACTCTCAGAGAGCTTCGACACCATCCTGGTCGACGGGGAAGCGGGTCTGGAGCAAATCAACCGCCAGGTGGTTCGCCGTCTGGACATCCTGGTCATCGTCAGTGATCCGACGTCGCGCGGCATGGAAACCGCCGCCGCCATCAAGAGCATGGTCGAAGACGAGAAGATCATCGAGTGCAAGAAGATGGGGCTCGTCTTCAACCGCGTCATGGGCAATGAAGCGCTGCTCGAACAGTCCGCCAAGAAGATCGGTCTGGAGGTCTTTGGGTTCGTTCCCCACGACCACGAGATTGCTGCCTACGACCTCGTGGGTAAGCCAATAACCACACTGCCGGCAGACTCAGCGGCTTTGGCCGCCGTCAGAGGGTTCGTGGAGAACCGGATCCTGACCTGACTCTCTAGGGCGTCGGTTCGACAAACGCTCAGTTTTCGTGTTTACTGCGGTGCGTTCCTGCTTGAGCAAAGAGAGGACGTCCCATGCGGATGCACGATACGCGGAGTCTGTGCCAGGTCACCTTGGTGGGGTTGCTCGCGCTGCTGGTGCTTCCGGCGCTGGCGCAGGGGCAGGCAGGCAAGATGTACTGGACCGACGAGGGAACCCTCAAGATCCAGCGGGCGAATCTCGACGGCACCAGCGTCCAGGACCTCGTTACGGGCCTGAGCGCGCCAGCCTCGATCGCCTTGGATGTGGCGGGCGGCAAGATGTACTGGACTAATGGGGACACTATTCAGCGGGCGAATCTCGACGGCAGCAGCGCTCAGACCCTCCTCAACGGCCTGGGCGATGCATACGGCATCGCCTTGGACGTGGCAGGCGGCAAGATGTACTGGACTGTCCTCTTCTCCAAAATCCAGCGGGCGAACCTCGACGGCAGCAGCGTTCAAAACCTCATCACCAGCGGGATCAGTCCAGGCAGGATCGCTTTGGACGTGGCAGGTGGCAAGATGTACTGGGCCGACGGGGTGAAGATTCGACGGGCAAATCTCGATGGCAGCAGCATCCAAGACCTCGTCACCAGCGGCCTGAGCCAGGCACTCGGGATCGCGTTGGACGTGGCGGGCGGGAAGGTGTACTGGACCGACGATGGAACCCACAAAATCCAGCGCGCGAATCTCGACGGCACCAGCGTCCAAGACCTCGTCACCAGCGGCCTGGACCAGCCAAATGGGATCGCCTTGGACGTGGCGGGCGGCAAGATGTATTGGGCTGACTCCGGAACCCTCAAAATCCAGCGCGCGAATCTCGACGGCACCAGCGTTCAAGACCTCGTCACCAGCGGCCTGAGCGATCCAGAAGGGATCGCCTTGGGCGGCGCAGTGGTGCCAAGCGGCGTGCCCGCGCCGGCGGTTTCGCACTGGGGTTTGATTGCACTACTAGTGCTCCTCACTACGATCGGAGTGCTGCGATCGAGTCAACGACCGTCAATGAGATCCTCACGGCGGTGAACAACGCCTTGAACGGCTGCGGGTCGGAGTTTTGAGCGAGCCCACCACCGAATCTCATCACACCTCCAGCGCCGCGATCAGCTTCTGCGTTTCGAGCTTCACGATGTAATCCGGCTCGTCCGCACGGTTCGGATCGTTGGTGATGCCGCCGCGGGCGTCGGTGCTCACTTGATATTGATCAATCACCCAGTCAAGCGCGGAACGGTTGCCGAGCCGGTAGAGGCGAAGGCGGCGAACTCCGCAAGCGACTTGTGGTAGGCGCCGACGCGCTTGTGATTCGCTTTCAGGGGAAGCGCGCGCATTATGCGCAGCTTGTACCCGAGCGCGAACGCGGGGACAACTGAAAGACGGAGCGGCGCAACGGTCCGGTTGCTGGGTAACCCCTGAGAACGTGTGAAAGAATCCGACCGCGCAAGGAGAAGCCAAAGGAGCGGTCAAGCTGATTCGGGCTGCTGGCGGGTCGACGGCCTGGGCTGATCACACAACCTCAAGCGAGAAGTTCCTGAGGCTCCGGATCCAAGACGAAGTCGTCCTGGTTCCGCGTCAGTACGGCAGCACCAATCGACCGGGCGCTCAATGCGATCAAGACATCGTTCAGAAAACCACGCCCGAGACGACTGCGGAGGTCTGGATGCTTGACGGCCAACGCAGCAATGACGCGCCCCGCATCTTTCCACACACCGCGTGCGTCGGCGAGAGGATTCGCCTGACGCGCTCGAACGGCTCGTACAACGCCGCCGCTTGACGGCGATGGTGCGGCGTCCGGGCGCCAGCGACAACCTGCTGCACAACGACTGAACTGAAGAACGTCCGTGGGATGTCGCGCGCGTACCGCTCGCGGAAACCAATCGCGAAGCGCTCATCGCGCAAGGCGGTGAGGTAGACGCTGGTATCGATGACCAGCGGCACCGTCACGCGTCAGTCCACGGATCGGGAAAGTCCGGCGCCTTGCCCGCGACGCGGTCGTATTCCTTCAGTACGCTCCGGCGGAAGGCAACGAGATCCAGGGCCTCGCGAATCGTCTCGGATTCCGTGGGTGTGCGCAGAATCTTCTGCGCCCGCCGCAGTGCGGTCGGATCGACAAGCACGCTCTTTCGAACGAATCGCGCCATGCACGGAATGTAGTACACCCACGGCGGTTGGGTCAACGCATCGTCAACGCCCTGCGGCTCGGGCGCATGAAACTGCTGGAATCGGTCGGTTAACCGACCGATGTGCACGCATCAAACTCCAGCGCCATCATCGAACCGGTCAGCTTTGCGGAGGCGAAGCACTAGTGTATCTTATCGACCACTCACGAAACGCTGGAGCCACACCGGAGTGACGATGCAACACAAGTACCGCTTCCACCACACACCCGAGTTGGAGGACCTCGTCGTCGACGTCGAGAACCGGGGTGAGAAGATCGTCGTCGACGTGTCGGGCCCTCGGGCCGACGACCTGGGCCCGTTCGTGGAAGCGTATTTCCAGAGCTTCAACGAGATCGGCCCCTTGACCTGCCACGAGGGCCGCAACGTGTACTCGCTGTACTGGCCGCCCGTCCCGAGCGAAGCGCACGCGCGCTTCGTCGAGGCATTCTGGAATACGTGGTTCTTCGGCCGGCAAACCCCGCCGGTGGTGACCTTCGCGATCACGGACAAGTGCCAGTGCCGGTGCGTCCACTGCGGCGCCGCGACGTTCGACGGCAAGCGCTCAGAGATTTCGCTGTCGGACATGGAGAGAATCGTCGCCGAGTGCGTCGCGCTCGGCGTAACGAACGTCATCTACACCGGCGGGGAGCCGCTGCTGCACCGCGACCTCGAAGCCTGTGTCGCGCTCGTCCCGAAAGAGAAGGCGGTCGCACAGGTCTTCTCGAACGCGGTGGCGCTCGACGCGGCGCGCCTGCAGGCGTTGAAAGCCGCCGGGCTGTACGCGATCAAGATCAGCCTCGACTCGCCAAACCCGGACGAGCATGACCGCTTGCGCGGCCGGCCCGGGGTGTTCGCCGCGGTGGAGAGGGGAGTCAGGGCGAGCCTCGACGCCGGCCTGCTGGTGGGTTTGTCGACGTATGCGACGAACGAGTCCGTGCGGACCGGACACCTGCCGCGTGTCGTCGAACTGGCCGCAGGCTGGGGAATCCACGAGATCACCGTGTTCGACGCGCACACCGCCGGGCGTTTCCGCCAGCGGGAGGATGTGACCCTGACCCCGGAGAGTCGCCGCGAGTTGCTGGAGCAGAGCCGCCGCCTCAACGCCGAGCGCGCACCACGTCCGCGGATCATCACCCAGTCGTGGACCAACACTTCGTCGAAGTTCGCCAAGTACGTCGGCTGCCTGGCGGCGACCTCGCAGTTCCACATCACGCCGTCGGGCGACTTCACACCCTGCGACTTCACCCCGCTGTCGTTCGGCAACGTGCTGAAGGAGCCGATCAGCACGCTGTGGCAGAAGCTGGTCACCCACCCGGCATACAAAACGCACTGCCAGGAGTGTCGTATGCAGAGCCGGGCCTTCCGCGCGAAGTACGTCGACGCAATCCCGGAAAACGCGATTCTTCCCTACCCGATCGAACGGCTGGGCGACTGACTCGCCGCCGCGAGGGTCGGCGAGATAATAGCCCTCGGAAGTTCAAGGGTCGCTCGCCGCTTCGACTCCTCTTCTTGCTTGCCGGGAGGCGGTCGAGTAGGACGATGGTGCGGACCGGGCTTCGTATGATGCCGACGTTTCCATCCTCCCCTCTGAAAGTCCGCACAGCGGGTTTTCCCCGGCACGGCTCCAAGACCAGCCTTTCAGACAACACCTTCCTGCATCGTTGCGCGGTTACGTAAGCGTGCTCCCCGCATGCCCGCGCCGCGGTGCAGTTTACGCCGCCCGTCGCCGGATTCCGCAACGGAGCACGCGCCTGGCTCAGAGTCCAGACCAATGCCGCTAGGGCACACGGGGTACGTGCCCGGAGCGCTGACGCAGGGTGCAACCCTCGGAGAGGCGCGGGAGAACCTCATCGACGCTGTCCGTTGCATACAAGAACCGGTCGATCTCACGCGCGTCCCGAAGCGCAAGGTGGTCGTGCAGGAGATCGAGGTGTGAATGAAGCGGCGGGAATTGATCCGCCACCTCGAGCGCTTCGGTTGCGTGTTGCTCGACGAAGGAGCCAAGCACAGCCGCTATATCAACCTAGCCGATCCCACCCTTCGGACTGATTCCTGGAGATGAGTCGGATGACGAAATTGTGGCCGCGGTAGAAGAGATCAGCTGATGCCAGGCGCAACGACCTGGCTGCTCGACACCAGCATTCTTCTGCACTGGGTTCGGGGCAGTAAAGCGACTGAGCTTCGCGATGTACTCCGGCTCCGCGCGATGCTTCATCCTTGCCGTTGACCGCAAAGACGTTTAGTGACACGAGGGGTACCATCGTGGCGTGGACTTCCGACAGTTGGGTCAGGGAACTCGGCTTGGCGACCCTCCGCCCGCCAGTGTTCTTCCGCTGCGTCGACGACATCAATCACGCGCAGCCGCCGCACCCACAGGCGCACTCAATGCGGCGTGCCTGGCAAGAGATGAAGCTCGACGGCATCCTCTGCTTCGATAACGCGCCGGTCGTGTACTTTCGGTCGCGACAACACTTTGATGAGCACTCTGTGGTTGAGCTCCACCGACAAGTGTGGAACCAGGGAATTGCCCCCATCCTTATCGTCGTCAGCGAAACCAGCGTGAACGTGTTCTCGGGGCTTGCCGTACCAGCACGCCAGAATGAACTGCTGAGGGACAAAGATCGGCTCGTCGAGACTCTTGACCGCACAGCCGACGCCCTCGCCGTTCGCGACCTGATCCGCCGGATCGAACTCGGTGACCTGTTCAGCGAGCACGGCCGCTGCTTCGACCCGAAGCGTCGGGTCGATCGGCACCTTCTGGACAACCTCGCCCACGCCCGCAGGCGTCTAAGCGAGGTGGAGTCCCCGATGCTCGACCCCGTTACGATCCACGCGCTCCTCGGCCGGCTCATCTTCATCTGTTACCTGGTCGACCGGAAGATCATTAGCCGTGACTACTTTGCCGAGTGCGGCGCGCACGAATCTGCCACGCTGCTGGACCTGCTCCGCGAACACCCGCGCCGACAGGCGAAAGAGCGCCTGTACAGGCTCTTCCGTAAGCTGCAGGATGATTTCAACGGCGACCTTTTCGACGCGGACTTGGACGCCGAGGCGAGGCGCGTTGGTGCGAATCATGTCGAAGTATTGCGCCGCTTTCTCTCTGATGAAGACCTGGCTACGGGGCAAATGTCGTTGGGTTTCTCAGCGTACGATTTCCGCTTCATCCCGATCGAGACGATCAGCGCAATCTACGAGCGGTTCTTAGATGCCGAGGACGGCCAGGGCCGCCGCGAGACGGGCGCGTACTATACGCCGCGTTTCCTGGCCGAGGTGGTGTTGGACCTCGCCATGGAAGGAATGGGATCGGCGCTCGGTCGCCGCTTCCTGGACGCGTCGTGCGGATCGGGGATTTTCCTCGTGGGCCTGTTCAACCGGCTGGCCGAGGAGTGGCGCGCCCGCAACCCTGACGTGAGCAATTTGAAGCGAGCTTCGGAGCTTATTGAGCTACTCACACAGAGTATCTTCGGGATCGACCTCAGCGAGACAGCCTGCCGCATCGCCTCACTAAGTTTGTATCTGGCGCTGCTTGACCAATTGTCTCCGAGAGATATCCAGCAGCTTCAAGCGAAAGGTCGCGCCCTACCGAAGCTCGTCGCCCACTCGCCGCCGAGATCTACTGACGAAGGTAGGAACATCCTGAACATCGACTTCTTTGGCGCGTCACTCGATCTCCCAGCAGGAGGTTTTGACCTCGTTGTCGGAAATCCTCCTTGGGCTCGTGCGAAGGGCCCACCCGCGACCGCCGAGGTATGGTGCGATGACCGTGACCGAGCGATCGCGCAACGGCAGCTCGCATATGCATTCATGTGGAAGGCACCGACACATCTGCGGAATGGCGGGCGCGTCTGTTTGGTCCTACCCGCCGCCACGCTGTTCAATCACCAAGAGAAAGCACTTCGCTTCCAGGAGCAATGGCTGGCGTGCTACGCAATCGACGTAATCGTGAACCTCTCGGACTTGGTCTTCTACCTGTTTGATGGCGCGGACCGTCCGGCTATCATTGCGCGGTATCGGGCCGAGCAACCGAGCGCGTCAGCGTACGTCCCATACGTTGTGCCGAAGACCGAATTGGAAACCCTCAGGGCCGAGGTTCTGTCGATCTCAAATGTGGACCGGAGTGAGTTGCGGCTGGCCGATCTCCTACGAGATCTGAAGGGCGGGGAGCCTCCTTTGGCCTGGAAGCAGGCCATGTGGGCGACAGCCCGGGGCCGGAAGTTCCTGGACCGCTTGCGCGAGTACGCTACGGTCGGTGATCGAATCAATGAGACCCACAGCCGGCGCAACGGGTGGGTATTCGGCGAAGGCTTCAACCTACTGGGCAAGGGTCGGTCGATCGATCGGCCGATTCTCCACACGCTACCGTTTCTCCCGACTCGCGCCGTCAGTTACTACGTCGTCTCCGAGCGCCAGGTCAAAGCCAACCCGCGGGCGTACAACCCCCGCTACATCGGCAAGGAAAAGATCTTTAGCGCCCCGCACGTTGTTTTCCCGCACGGTGTGCCTCGCACCGGCGAGCGACTGAAGGTGGCGTTCTGCCCGTTCGCGTGCAGCTTCGAACATTCGCTCCGTGGAATCCACGCTCCACCCAGGTGCGAGGACGACCTCCGATTCCTGACCTGCGCCCTTGGGTCCCCGCTGGCGCTGTACTTCTTCTTCCATACCGCGGCCAACTGGGGCACGGAGCGAGCCAAGATCCACGTCGCCGAGTACGAGCGGTTCCCGTTCCCGGCGGCAGACACGGCTGAGCGGCGCAACGCGATGCGCGAGGCGGTCGCGCTGCACCGTCATCTTCAGGCGGAAAACGAGAGCAACCCTTTCTTTCAGGCGTTGGTCGAACAGCGCAGGTACCTGCTTGATGATCTTGTTTATGAATATTACGAGATCGATGCCGCCGAGCGGCTGCTTATTACTGACACCGTCGACGTGTGGATTCCGAGCGCGACGCCGACTCGTGGGGTGAACGGCGTTCCGGCGCTCGACGTTTCCTTACCTGCTCGCCGCGATCAGTACGCGCGCGTCCTCGTGCAGACACTGACCTCATGGATCACTCGCCGTGGCCAGGGACTGACGGCCAAGGTTATCATCTCAACCACAACGAGTCTTGGCATCGTCCAACTCACGCTGCAGGGCGGTCTTGCTGGGCGAATCGAAGGCGAACAGGCCTCCTCGGCTGCGCTCGACAAGGCGCTCGCTCGGATTCAGGCTGTACTGCCAGCCCAGCGTAGAACAATTCGGCAGATGCGGGACCTGAAGGTATTCGATGGGTGCGACTTATACGTCATCAAGCCGCTTGCCACTAGGTACTGGACTGATACGGCAGCGCTAAACGATGCTGACGAGATCATGGCCGGAATCGTGCGTTCCATGGACAGTGGGCACTAATGCCGGTGTCGGGCGATCCGCGGCTGTGGTTGGACTCCTTCTCGCCGGGCCTGATCCCCCAGATCATCCAACTGGTTCTCACCTCGTGGGACGCGTTCGAGAAGCCGGGCCGGAGCGAGAAGGAGGTTCCGATCACGCGTCGATTCCGGAGCTTCTTGAAGAGACGAAAGAACGCGTTGCGAGAGCTTCCCGTGCGCATCGACCGCGAGTCCGTCGAGGACGATCCGAACACCGGCAACGAGCGGGGCCGCATCGATATTCGGTTCACAGAGGGATACAGCTGTCGCGAGGAAGTGTACTTCGCCTTTGAGTGCAAGCGGCTCAACGTGCCCACCAAGACCGGCTGCCGGTCGCTGGCCCGGGAGTACGTAACGCAAGGTATGATGCGATTCGTCACCGCTCAGTACGCGGCCGGCTTGGAGCATGGCGGGATGATCGGCTACGTCCTCGACGGCAATGTAGGCAAAGCCGTCGCCGCCGTAGATCACAGCATTTCCACCGCTGGACGAAAACTCAAGATGAGAGCGCCGCTAAGATTGCGCGAGTCGCTCCTGATCCCGGGTCGCCGCGATGTCAGGGAGACCTCGCACCATCTGTCCGATCGGATGTTCCGCATCCAGCATGTCTTCCTCCGCGTTTCGTGACCGACCAAGACGCCTAAATCGATGGACACGCTCGCGAGAGTCGCCCCAGGGCCGAACGGCGCGTGATGTAGTCGCGGATCGAACGCGCAGCGTTCGATTGCTGCGTGGGCTTCCCGCCGAATCTCACGACACATCAAGCGCCGGTAGCGCGGCGACCAGCTTCTGCGTTTCAAGGCTCACCGTGATAACCTGACCGACAAGCTTCACGATGTAATCCGGCTCGTCCGCGCGGTTCGGGTCGTTGGTGATGCCGCTGCGGGCGTCGGTGCTCACCTGGTATTGATCGATCACCCATTCGAGCGCGGAGCGGTTGCCGAGCCGGTAGGCGAAAGCAGCCTCAGGGACGCCGGCGAGGGTGAGGAAGTCGTTGTACACAATGGCCGTCTTGTCCTTGCTCAGGCGCATCTTCTTCACGCGCCAGTCCAGCGGCAGCTCGGGGTTCTCCACCCGCTTGAGCCGATACTCCGCGGCGCGCTCGTAGTGGACATGCAGATCGGCGAGCTTCCGCCCGATCTCGGCGTAAGCGTGGAAGACCTTCGCGTCTTTACCGACCAGCGGGATGTGCGGCAGCTCGCGCCGCAGGTTGGCAGCGTAGCGCGTGCGATACTCCGGGTGGTGCAGCACCGCATAGACGTAGTGGAAGATGTTCCATTTGGTGATCTGCTCGTCGCCGTAGTGCTGCTGGAAGCGCAGCAGCGTCGATGGCGGAACGTTCTCCTGCCGCGACCCATCCTGACCGTCGTAGGTGTAAAATGGGAAGCACTGCGAGCCGCCTTGAGGAAGAAGATCGCAGATGGAGTTACAGGCGAGAGCGAAAGTCGGCCACTCGGCACCGACTTTTAGCCAGATGACGATGTTCTCTTTCTCCTGCGCGCGAGTCGGGAAGAAATTTGGGATCTGGTACAGGTCCTCATTGAAAGTCTCCTCGAAATAGTAGTGTTGCTTCGTGAAGGGACGATAGAGCGCTTGGCGGATTTTGCTTTCGGTGAAGACCACGCGTTTGCCGCGCGAGAGCTCCTTCTTGGTCCGGCGTATCCACTTCAGAACCCGCTCATCAACCTCCACGACGCTGTCGACCTGTCGGGAACGCGGTAACTTCTTCCAACGGCTGAGTTCGCTCTCGTAGTTCGCAACCATTGCCTTCGCGCGCTCGGTCAGGCTGTCCCGATCGAAACTATAGACGTAGGCGTCGCTGTTGGACTTGACGCCGTTGCTGTAGGTACGGAACACGGCGGAACTGCCTGCGCTCCTCTTGGCCGCCTTGCTGCCGATCGGAAGCAGGTCATCGAAACTCGCATCCAGACCGCTCGTAATCCAGTTGTTCTTGCGATCCGGTGTGACCGTCTCCCACTCAATTCCACCGGCGGCTGCGGTCTTCGCGAGAAACAGATACTTCTGTTCCTTCCGCCAATCGGCCGGGACCGCGTGATAGCGAATCTTGGCTGGTCCCGTGCGTTCCCTGTGACGGATGAGAAGCGTGATGCTCACACCGACCTGAATGCCGAAGACGTTGTGCGTGGTGCCGGAGAGTTTCGGATTCTTGCGAACATTGCCGCCGAGATCGAGGACGTAGATGGCGTCGAAGTCGCCGGCAAGATGCTTGCGCATCCCATCGCAGGCTATTCCCTCGACGAATCCGTTGTTCGTCACGAACGCGACGACGCCCTCGTCGCGGATGCGATCCGACGCCCAGCGGAATGCTTTGATGTAGGGGTCTGCCAAACTGTTCTGGAGCGTCGCCGATGAATCGGCGCCGTAGGTCTCGCGAACCCGCCTGTCCACCTCCTCGTATTTCCGGTTCTTGTTGTTGTCGTTCTCGTCCTGCTGCCACGCATTGTACGGTGGATTGCCGAGGACGACGAAGATCGGGGCGGCTTTCTGGCGCTTCACGCGCTCGGTATTCTCGGGGTTGAAGAAGCCGAACTCCGTCTGCGCCTTCTCCGCGGTTTCAAACGTATCTACCAGACAGATGCCGGGGAAAGGTTCGTAGTGGCCGGTCCGCTCATAGAAGGTGTGCTCGATGTTCATAGCAGCCACGTAGTAGGGCAGCAGCATCACCTCGTTGCAGTGCAGCTCGTTGCCGTACTTGTATTCGAGCCGTGTCTTCGGCAGGCGTCGCATCAGGTTGACGATGAAGTTGCCGGTGCCGACGAACGGATCGATGACGTGGACGCCGGAATCGCCGAGCGTGCGGTCGAACTCGGTGTGCAGGATTTCCTCCACGCTGGCGAGGATGAAGTCGACGATCTCCTGCGGCGTGTACACGATGCCCATCGTGTCCGCCCGCTCGACGGCGAAGCCTTGGAAGAACTGCTCGTAGACGGTGTTGAGGAACTTCTGCTTCTCCGAGAACTCCTGGATGGTGCCGGCGGCGTCTTCGATGGCCTTGTAGAAGCGGTCGAGCTCGCGGAGGAATTGGTCGCGCGAGAAGGAACGAATGGTCAAGGCGGTGATGACCTTTTCGATCTCGGCGGCGATGTTGTTGCGCTGCATGAAGTCGCCGACGTCGAAGATCTTGCGGAAGATGCGCTCGGTGAGGAGGTGCTGGATGAGCATCTCCTCGACGGCGGCGACGGCAAGGTTTGGATTGAGCGCCTGACGGCAGAGTGTGACGAAGCCATCGAAGATGTCGGCGTAGAGTTTGTTGCTCTTCTTTTCGGCACGTAGCAGATCGCGTAGGGCGCGGCCGATCTCAGGGAGGCGGGTCTTGAACTCCTCGACGGCCGTTTCCCACTCGTCGAAGGCCGGTGCCTGATACCCGAAGAAGCTGCGGAGGATCTCAACGAGATGCTCCGGTTTGGAGATGTCGAGGTCGAGGACGCGCTCGCCGTCTTGCACGAGCACAGCGCGATGCGGCGCCTGAAACAGAATATTATCGCGCGGGTAGCCGGCTTTGAATTTGGCGGTGATTTCCTTATCGAGATCGTCGTCCGTGTCCTTGGCTTCCCACAAGCCGTGGATGAGGCGGAAGCTGTCGAGCAACGCGCCGTCGGGCGTGATGCGGGTGCCGGTCTTGGTCTTAAGCGAATACTCCGGGACGAGCTTCCACTTGTCGGCGCGGCTTTTGTTGACGAGTGCGGTGCAGTCTTCGAGGAGTGCCTGGAAGGCGGCGCGGACACTGGTCTCGTGGGTCACGCCGAGCCCGGCGAACTCCGCGAGCGACTGATGGTAGGCGCCGACGCGCTTGTGATTCGCTTTCAGGGGAAGTGCGCGCATGCCGCACAGCTTGTACCGGAGCGCGAACGCGGGGACAACTGAAAGACGGAGCGGCGCAACGGTCCGGTTGCTGGGTAACCCCTCAGTCTCGGGACTGTCGATAAACGTGGCCAGTCCCTCGATCCGGCCCCTGAGAAGATGGGGCGTGCTCGAGGCGATTGCCCGCGAAGTGGCGCGGCGAACACTGGCTCCCTCACCCTCCCCTCTCCCACGCTGAGATGACGCGCGGGAGAGGACAGATTGCTCCCGCGCCACCAAGACTGAGGGGCACATTGCCGGCCTGAATCCCTGTTGCTTCTTTTCGGCGAACCTGTTTTCTCTCGCTGACGCGAGGACGCAACTCGATGGAAAAATCCGAATTCGATGTAGTGATCGTCGGCGGCGGGCACAATGCGCTGACCTGCGCCGCGTACCTGGCGCGCGCCGGCGTCGACGTCTGCATTCTCGAAGGGCGGCACGAGTGGGGTGGCGCTGTCTATACTGCCGAGCACACCGCCCCCGGTTTCTGCCACAACATCCACTCCAACTTCATGGAATTTCTCCACATCATGCCCTTCTTCTCGGACTTCGATTTGGAAAGCCTGGGCGCCCGGACCATCTTCCCGGAGGCACAGGCGGGCATGCCGTTCGCCGACGGCCGGCCGCCGGTCATCATTTACCGCAACGACATGATCGAGCGCACTTGCAAGAACTTCGCTGTCTACTCCAAGCGTGACGCCGAGACCTGGCGCGAGTTGAAAACGAAGGCGAACCACTTCGAACCGATGATGGCCATGGGCCTCTACACACCGCCCCGACTCATCGACTTCAACGAGGCCTTCCCGAATCAGCATCAGGGCGGAATGACGACGATGGGGATGTTCGGCCTCGATCCGGAGATGGCATTCAAATCCATCCGCGACTGTATCGATGAGCTGTTCGAGACCGACGAGATCCGGGCGCTCTTCTACCGCGTGGCCGTCGAGTTCTGCGGCCCGCCGATCGAGTGGCCGGGCACGGGCGGCCTGTTCATCTTCGCCTGCCTCTTCATGCCCGGCTGCTGGCGCATGATTGTCGGCGGCACGCACCGCCTCAACGGCGCCATGGTCACCGCCTGCCTGAAGGAAGGCGTCACCATGCGCGAGGCCAGCCGGGTGAAGAAGATCCTCATCGAAAGCGGCAAAGCCGTCGGCGCCGAGACCGTCGATGGCCGCAAGTACATGGCACGCAAAGCCGTGGTCAGCGGCATCGGATTGAAGGACACCTTCCTCGACCTCATCGGCGAGGAGCACCTCTCCAACTACTACAAGCGGCGCGTGAAGAATTTCAAAGACGGTCCCGACCAAGTGTTGGGCTCGGTGGCCATGGCGCTACACCAGGCGCCGAACTACAAATCGGCTGCGCGCGATCCGGACATCAACAAGGCGTGGTACCAGGTGGTGGGCTACGACTCGGCCAAAGACGTGCTCGACTACAACCGCGCCGGACACATCGACCGGATTCCCGAGCTGCCCGCCTCCGGGCTGTGGGTCAACTCACTATGGGACAAGACGCAGGCCCCCGCCGGTAAGCACAACCTCACCGGCTGGTATTTCTTCCCGCGCGCCAGCGCCTTGAGCGAACGCGAGTGGGACGAGATCAAGTCCACCTACAATGGCAGGTTTCTCTCTCTGTACGAGCGTTTCGCGCCCAACATGAACCGGAATAACATCATCGCCGATTACCTCCACACCCCCCTCGACCAGGAGCGCGGCATGCGCATGCGCGAGGGCGATTTCGGCCACGGCGCCATGAGCATGGATCAGACCGGGGCACTGCGGCCGTTTGCCGGCGCGGGACGATACGCGACCGAAATCCCCGGCCTGTACCTGTGCGGCAGCTGCAGTTTCCCGGGCGGCGGTGTGACCGCCGCGCCCGGCTACAACTGCTTCAAGGTGATGTGCGAGGACTTCGGCCTGCCCGAAATCTGGCGCCAGCCCAACCGGAGCTACTGATGAGGCATTGGAGGCCTGGGGGCTTGAGGCCTGAGGGCTGGCAAGAGAGTTACTTTCCCCAGCTTCCGCAACGAGAAGGCTTTCACCATGGGAATGTTCGATAACGGTTTCGATGCGGTCATCATTGGCGCCGGACACAACGGCATGGCCCTCGCCGCCTATCTGGCGAAGAGCGGCTGGAGCGTGGCGGTGCTCGAGCGCCGCACCGAAGAAGGCGGCGGGCTCAGCACCGAAGAAGTCACCGAACCCAATTTCCTCCACAACCTGCACTCCAACTATCACTCGTTGGTCGGGCTGAGTCCGGTTTACGATGACCTGCAGCTGCTCGACAACGGCGTCGACTACACCCTGCCGGACGTGCAGATGGGCAGCGTCTTCTCCGACGGCACGGCGCTCACCATCCACACCGACGTGCGCAAGACCTACGAGAGCTTTGCGCGCTTCTCGAAGCAGGACGCGGACACGTGGATGCGGTTGTGGGACGAGGTCGGCGGGTACATGGATCTCATGGTGCGGACACTGATGTTTGCCCCACCCATCCGGCTCAATGATCTCACCCGGGCGCTGGCGTCGTGGGGCGTGGAGGAGCGATCGGAGTTTCTCACCGCACGGCTGCGGACGATGTCGGTCGCCGATTTCTTGGACAAGCACTTCGAGAACGACCGCATCAAGGCCATGCTCGCCTTTCACGCCGCCATCTGTGCCTACCAGCCGCACATCAAGGGGCTTGCCGTCAGCTACCCCGTGCTGTTGGGCAAGATCACCAACTGGCATCTGTGTCGGGGCGGCAGCCATCGGCTGGCGCATGCGCTGATGCGGGTGATCGTCAAGGCCGGCGGGCGGGTCTTCCCGCAAGTGCCCGTCGAAGAGGTCGTCGTCGAGAACGGGCGCGCCGTCGGCGTGCGGACGCCCGATGGTTTCATCAAGGCCCACAAGCTCGTCGCTTCCAGCGTCGATGCGAACCAGACTTTCGAAAAGCTCCTGCGGCCGGAGCACGTGCCCGAGAAAACCGCCGTGGCCGTCCGCGACGTCCAGTATCAGGATGCGACGCTGTTCAACGTGCATCTGGCAATGAACGGCTTCCCGCGCTACCGCGCCGCCGCCTTCGATCCGGACATCGATCGGGCGTGGATCGTCAATGTCGGCTACGAATCGCTCGCCGACTTCAAAGAGGAGTTCGATCGCATCCGCAAGGGCCTCCTGCCCAAGACACTGCGGCTCAACGTCGCCGTCAACTCGCTCTATGATCCGACCGACGCGCCCGCGGGCAAGGCCACCGGCCTCATCCGCGTGTTCGCCCCGTTCGCGCTGGCCGACGGCGGGCCGGAAGCCTGGCGCGCCGTGGCCAAGAATTTCGGAGCGCGCTGCGTCGAGCGCTGGGCGAGCGTGTGCACCAACATGGAGGGCGGATTGATCCGCCGGTGGGCAACCGAGA
This sequence comes from Binatia bacterium, assembly GCA_044450645.1. Taxonomy (GTDB): domain Bacteria; phylum Desulfobacterota; class Binatia; order HRBIN30; family HRBIN30; genus JAGDMS01. Next base: position 145,690 of record JBIOJG010000001.1, on the reverse strand, counting down.
CCCCGCACGACATCAGCCAGAAGATGATCAACTACCGCTTCGGCGACTGGATGGTGGGGCGCGTTCACCCGAAGAACCTGTTGGAGCACCGTCCCACCGACGACCTGTCGCAGTACCGCACCCCGATCAAGGGCCTGTACATGTGCGGCGCCTCGCAGCATCCGCACGGTTACATCACCTTTGCCCCCGGCTATAACTGCCTGAGCGTCATCGCCGACGACTATGGAATGGAGAAATGGTGGGTGCAGATCTAGAAAACGTGAGTCGTGACTCGTGAGTCGTGAGTCGTGGACGACATCAGAGAGAACAGGGCCGATGGCGCTCCCTTCGTCGTCCTCAGCGGAGACGAGCCGGTGAGTGGGTTGACCGACATGCTGCATCAGTTCATCGAACAAACCCTGGCCGCATCGCCGCGCAAGCGGCAGTTGGCGCAGCGCCTCTCTGGCTGCACCGCGTTCCGATCTGCCGAAGATGAAGACTTGTGTGTACGCATCACGTTCGCCGACGGGCGCATCGAGCTGCGCGACGGCACCCCCAAGCCCGGGGATGCGATGATCACCGCCGACTTCCTCACCATCGCGCATCTGACGTCCGGCCAGGAAAGCCCGCTTCGGTTGCTGGCTCGCCGCAAGCTCAAAGCACGCTTCTCCGTCTTTCAGATCCCGTTTCTGCTGCGCATGCTGCGCTTCATGCAGATCGAGTCCGAACGGCCAGGCGCTACGCCGCTTCGCTGGGCCTGGCTCGCAGCCGCAGCCGCGGCTGGGGGAGCGATTTACTGGTATGTCGTCACTCACAACTGATTTTGGTCACTCTCGACTCTCAACCGTTGACTTCTCTCGGAGGCATTTCCCATGTCGGTAATCTACTCAGACGCCTGGTACGAAGACATGAAGAGGCTGATCAACGGCTCCGATCAGCTCGGCAAGATGGCGCCGAAGACGCGCATCATATTCACCCTCGAGGTCATGGGTGACGGGACCTCGCCATACGTGCCAAAAGATGGCGGGCTCTATTTTCTCCTCACCATTGAGAACGGGAAGGTCACCGAGTTCCGGCCGCTGCCGGAGCGGCATGACGGCAAGGGCCTGAACTTCCGCTTCATCGCTCCGGCCACGATCTGGGAAGGTGTCGCCGCCGGCCAGCAGGACCCAATCAAGTGCGGCTTGCGCGGCACCATCAAGGTCCGCGGCGATATGAAGTTCCTGATGGAAAACGCCGACGCGGTGAAGCTCGCCATCGACTTGTACGCCAACCAGGGCACCACCGACTGGCCGCTTGGCCGCCCACCGTACGGGTCTTCGTAGAGTCGGTCAGAGCTGGCCCGGCGCAAACGACGGGAGCTTCACGCGCTGCGCCCGGCACCGGGCTGGTCGTGGCAGCCGGAAAGCCGACGCCGTCGAAATCCACCGTGCACCGCGAAGGCGAAGTTGTCGAGCACCTCGGGATCCATCGGATCCCCGTTGAGCGGGATGGTCAGGGATGGCAGGCCTTCACGCTCGGCGACGTGAAAGAATTGCGTCTCGGCAAGCTTAGTGGGCATGCACTCGAGCGGACCCACATTCACCACGCCATCGACCGCACCCTTGCGCCACTCGTGGACGGCGCCCCCGAGCGTGAGCACGGCTTCACCGTACAGGGCGCTACGCAGATAGGGATTGGCGGCCTCCAGTGCCTGCTTGACCCTGGTTCGTGCGTGCCAGCCGAGCCGGCGGGCTAGTGCGTCGTAGGTGAGTTGCTGCGTGCGGTGGAGAACCGCCCTGCTCAAGCGGCCGCCCAAGCTGCCATCCCTGCCGCAGTCGTACTTGCACCAATCGGCGTATTCCAGCCACTCGTTGAACGGCGCCAGGAGCGCGCGGATGCCGTGCTTCTCCAGCTTGTCGATCAGGAAGTCGTTGGCGAACGGATCGCAACGCACGTAGATCTCGCCGACCACCGCCACGGTCGGCATCTCTTGGAACGTCTTCACGGCGGCAAACGCATTGGCGGCCCGCCGGAGAATGTCGGTCACACCGAACAGCCGGCCGGTCACGGCCTGGAACAGCGCGTCACGAACGGCTGGCAGCCGGCTCGCCTCAACTCGAATGCGCTCCACGAGCTCGACACCGTATTGGCGCCAAACCGCTTCGGCGGCGCCAGGCGTGGCCTCCACCGGCCGGACGTCGTACAGCCCCTGAAGCAGAACGTCGGTCGCACTCCAGCCCGCCACACACAGCGCAAAGAGTCCCCCGGGCATACCCTCGCCGTAGGCGTTGTCCATCGGTGACCAGACGCGGACCCGGTCCGCCCACTGCGCCCGCTCCAACACGATCTTATGCAAGACGTTATAAATGCCAAAGCGGCACGGCCCGCTCGAACGCGGCATCAAGAAGGCAAACCGCGCACTGCTGTGCCGCTCGCGTTCCAGGCGCTGGAGCAGGCTGCCCACCGTGATGCACAGCGGCACGCATTCCTTGCCCGAGGTGTAGCGGCGCCCGATGCGTACGCTTTCGCGGTCCGGCATCGGCAGGCTCTCGGCCGGTATGCCGACCGCGTTCAACGCCGCTGCCAGCACATCGGCCCCCGGCCCCATGCGCGGCAGGAGCACGACCTCACGTCGAGCCCGAATGTCGGCCGGACACGGCTGCGCCTGCTGGACGGCTCGGAAATCGTTGAGGATGGCGTCACGCGGCTTGCCGCGCAGGTCCTCGTACACACAGTGCAGAAACGCTTCCACGCGGGTCTTCGTGCCGGCGTCGCCGGAGTGACCATCCGTTTCGATGACCGCGAACGGACGGCCCTGCATGATGTAGCTGTAGAAGTGCAGGTTGAAGCTGTCCGGCCCGCAGGAGTAGTTGCTGCACCAGACGCTGTAGATGTCCTGATGGCGCCGGATCTGGTGCGCGGCCCGCAGGCTGCGCTGGCCGTGGCCCCAGTACACGTCTTCGAAGACCGGCACTTCGCCGTCCACCGGGTAGCAGTCCACTGGAATCGGCATCGCACCCTGTTCGCGGATGATGGCCGGAACGTTGGAGTTGAGCACTTTGTTGTAGATCGTGTAGGTGCGGCCCAGAACGACGATCGGCACGATGTCGTGTTCGCGGCAGAACGCCAGCGCCTGACGGCCCAACGCCAGGCACTTTGCATCGAAACGCCGCTGCACGTCGACCGCTTTCCGATACGCCTCCGTCCAACCGGCGCCGTTCACCCGCAGCGCGTCCGCCATCCGCTGGCAGCTTTCCAGGAACTCGCGTGACTCGAGGTTATTCCTGCCGATGTCGATTACCGGTGAGAGGACGTCCGAGGTGGTGGCCTTGCCGAGATCCCAGCGCAAAACGTCCGGACTCCCTTGCACGATGGGGCAAACCGTCGCGTGCGGCTCGCCCGCCGAGTGCTCAATGCCCCGCAACATCGGCAGGAACAGAAAGTCCGGTCGCTCGTCGGCCATGGCGCTGACCAGTCCGTGGAACTGCTGCATGGGCGCGCAAAACGGCACGTTGGCACCTTCGACGCCCCGCTTCAGGGCGGCCTGGTCGGCGTCCCGGCGAACCAGCAGGTCAAAGCCAAGCTCGTAGAGGAACGTGGCGAAGAACGGAAAGAGGCCTTTGAGCTGGAACTCGTCGGTGAGTGCGATGGTCGGGCGGCCGCGCCGGATGGTGCTGCGCGCAACGATTTCTTCCACCGCCGCCTCCCGACTGCGGAAGGGATCGGGGGACTGGTCGGGCAGCTTCCGCTTGCCCGTCCCCTTGTCCCACAGCGAGCAGCCGCCCCCCCAGGTGAAGCGTTGCGTGCGCGTGTCGACGCGGGTCGTGATCCGGTCTATGCGGCAGCGGTTGCCGCCTCCGCCGCAACCCTGCGTCGACTTGCAGATGAAGGTGTCCTTGCAAGCGACCTGGGCATCGAGAAAGCGCCGCGGGTCGATGGGTTGACGGCCATCCGCTGGGAACGCCTTGCGCGCCAGCAGCGCGATGCCCAGCGCCCCGACCGTCCCGGGATTCGGCGGCACGATCACCGCACTCCCCGTCTGCCGCGCGACGGCGGCGGCGAGCGCGTCGGCTGCAAACGGCATCCCCTGGCAGAAGATGACTCCGCCGACCGAACGGCTGCCTTTGACCCGATTGAGGTAGTTCTGCACGATGGAATCGTAGAGACCCGCGATGATCGCATGGCTGTCGACGCCGGCAGCGACCGCCGTGTCGATGACTTCGGCCATGAATACGGAGCAGTGCTGCCCCAGCGACACGCCGTACTCGCTGGCGAGCGCCGCCTCGCCGAGCTTGGCAACGCCGTCGATGCCCGGGAACTTCCGCCCCTGTTCCTCGATGAAGGAGCCTGTGCCCGCGCTGCACGCCTCATTCATCGCTGCGTCGACCACTCGACCCTCCGCGAGCCGAATGTACTTCGCGTCCTGCCCGCCGATCTCGAAGATCGTGTCGACGCGCGAGTCGTAGTGCAACGCCCCCTCCGCGTGCGCAGCGATCTCGTTGAGCACGTAGACCGCATCGACCCCGTAACAAGTGGCGAGGAGTGATCCGACGATCTCCCGACCGCTGCCGGTGGCGCCACAGGCGACAACCGGTGCGCTTCCTGCCGGACCGTCGACGAAGCGCTGCATCAACGCTTGCGCCGCGCCAACGGGGTTACCGTTGGTGTTGACGTATGCCTCCCACACCGCCTCTGCGGTCTCGGCGTCGAGCGCAACCATCTTGGAGCCGGTGGAGCCGATGTCGAAGCCCAGGATCAGCCTGCGGTCCTCACCGCCCGCAAGCGGCCGTTGTCGACGCGTCATGCGTTGGACGCCGAGTAGTGAGGCGGCGAGCGGGGGAACGATGTCGAACTCGGTGTGCGTGGGCGTCGCAAACAGCGCCTCGATGTCCGGCACCGGGAACCCCTGCTCGGCAGCCACAATCGCGGAACCGAGCGCCTCCAGGAACAGCGCCTCGTCCTCGGTCGCCTCGAGCAGCTCCATCCCGCGCGCAGTCAGGAAGCGGGCGAAGTGCCTGCGGATGCGCACCGAGCGACTCACCCCGCCTATCAGCATCACCTTGGGCGGGCTCACCCGTGGCTTGATGAGGACCTGGACGTTCTCGCCGACGGCGTCGTACAGGCCTGCGAGGATGCGAGCCCGGTCCTCGCCCTTGTTGGCCAAGTGGGTCATGTCTGTTTTCAGGATGACCGGGCAGCGGCCGGAAAGCGGCGCCGGATCCTCGACCGGCTCACACAACGCGCTGGCCTCCTCGATGGGCAGGTCGAAGCGCTGGACGAGCTGCCGCAGGAAGTTGCCCGTGCCCTGGGAGCAGCGCGAGTTCTCGCGGAAGATTTCGGCCCCGCTCGGTCGTAACTCGAGCACTGAGAAGCCGTGGCTGCCGATGGAAACGATGGTGGCCGAGCTGGCTTTACCGAGGAAACGGAAGCCGGCAGCCTGTGCCTGCTTCGTTGGCACACGGTCAAGCGTCAGCTGTCGACTGAATCGGCCGGTCGCTGCGGCGCCCGCGACCTCCTCCCAACGAACCTCGCTCAGCAGGGCACGCAGTGCTTTCGCCGGTTGCTTGCAGTGCTCTGCGAGCCAGCGGCCGGTCCAGAGCAACCTCCCGTCTTGGCGGGTCAACTCGACGATCTTGACGGTCTCGGCACCGACATCGATCCCCACGTAACGCTGGCGCATGGCTGCTGCTCCGTCTACCCGAAGAGAACGGCTCAGTTCGCTTACCAACTCACCAAGATGACCCCGCCTAGCCTAGCGGAACCGGCGCCGCAGGGCCACAACGCGCCAATGTACCGCCGGTCACTGCCTGCCAGTACGCCCCTCAAATGCCGTGCGTAGCGCCGGGCTGTGGGCGACTCGTGCAGAAAATGATAGTTGGATCTCAGATTCGGAGGAGGAACATTTCATGAAGAAGATCTATCTCACGAAGTACGCACAGAGCCGGTTCGGCAATCTCGGCAACTATCCGATCGAGGCCATGATCCAGGACGCGGGTTCCAAGGAACTCGAGAACGTCGACCGCGGCGCGGTCGAACACATCGCCACTGCCGGCATCCTCACTCCGACGCTCAACAATCAGATACTCATCGGCGGCCTGGTGGCCATGGATCCGGCCTACACCAACAAGAGCATCAAGAGTGTAGCGAATGCCTGCGACTCGGGGGGCCTGGCCGTGCTCGACTGCGCCACCGCAATCCTGGCCGGCCAAGCGCATATTGCACTGGCCATCGGCATCGAGAAGATGCATCCCCTCGAAGGCAAACTGGACTCCAAAGTCGTCGGCGCCGCGCTCGGGGCCGCGGCGCACAAGGAGGACCTGTTCCCTCCCCTCACGTTCCCGCACTCCTTTGCTGTCATCATGGACCGGTACATGAAAGCCTATGGATACAGCGAAGAAGAATTCGCCTGCATCCCGCCGCTGTTCTACGACAACGCCTCGCACAACCCACTGGCGCACATGCATAAGACCAAAGCGCCGGTGACCAAAGAGGCGGTGCTGGCAAGCCATCGGCTGTTCCCTGACCCTCCCCTGCCGCTCAAGCTGTTCGAATGCTCGCAGATCTCCGACGGCTGGGCGCGCATTCTCGTATGCGATGACGAAGGGCTGGCGAGACTGGGCATCCGCAAGTCTGCCGCCACCGAGCTGGCCGGCTTCGGACAGGCTACCGACAGCCTGTCGATGGCGTCGCGTGGCGAGAACCTGCTCAAACCGGTGGGCGCGAGACGCGCCTTCGGCGCGGCGATGCAGATGGCCGGGGTAAAGTCGCAAGACCTGTCACTGCAGGAGGTACATGACTGTTTCTCGGTGATGGGGCCGCTGGCTGTCGAGATCACCGGCCTGGCCGAGCCGGGAAAAGGGCTCAAGTACTTCATGGATGGACGGGCACGCCGGGACGGCGCCTGTCCGATCAACACCTCCGGCGGACTCATCGCCAAGGGGCATCCCATCAGCGCCACCGGCGTCGCCATGATCGGCTGGGTGCATCAGCAGCTCCTCGGCACTGTGCCGCCCGCCCTACAGGTCGCCAACGCGCGGGTCGGTGCCACGCTCAACATCGGCGGCCCCATCTGCAGCACGGTCGCCACGGTGCAGAAGCCGACGTAGGCGCGGACTCCTTTTCACAGCCCAGGGAAATAGTCCTTGTAGAACCCGCGATCGCGGGTGAGACGTGCCTCGCTCACCACTGCATGCGCGCCAATCATGCAGTCCGGCAGGATGCGACGCATCACACCAGCACGACGACGGATGCAGCGGGGCATCATCCGTCTGCACGCATAGCCGCAGAGAGGCCTAATCATACTTCCCAGTGAAGCAGAAAATACCAGCAGCGCGCGAAGCCTCCGCACTGAGCGGTACGGCAGTCCGCCGCTTCGCAGCTTTACCTGACTTACGTCATGCATCTGACCGCTTTCCATCAGCAGGTGACCATAAATCCGTACGCTCACGCGTAAAATTCCGTAGATATACGTATTGCACCCCTCCTAGACACCGACGTAACAATTCGCGTGACAAGGGGAAAAATGGGGGTAAGGCATGACAGCTTACGGGAACGAGTCTCCAGCTACACGAAAGCTCGAAAAGACAAGGCGGATTCCTCGTTGCCAAGTGCTCATGGTAACGCTCAGCTCGGCGCTGTGGATAATCACGGGGGCGATACAGGCGGCGCAGGCGTCCACGGTTGTGGTGACCCCGTCCAACATGAACGGCTGGGCGTCGTTCGATGACTACGGATCGGGTACGGGGAGCTTCGCCCTGGTGGACGGCCCAGGCACCGCCCCGCTGGGGCGAGGCAGCGCACAGCTGACGGTCGATAGCATCGCCCGATGGGCCGTTGGAACTCTGGCGTACGCTGGGACGCGGTTGGATCAGATTACTGCTCTCAGTTACGACGCCTATCGGACCTCTGGGAGTTCGCCGCTGGCGGTGTCACTTCAGTTCGATATCGACTACGGCCTCGGACTGACCACGTATCAGGGCCGGCTGGTCTTTGAGCCATACCTCTCCGGCAGCCCGGCCACGGGAGCCTGGCAGTCTTGGGATGCCCGCGCCGGTACGTGGTATTCTAGCCGCGCGCCGTACAACGCAGCTTGCTCGATGGCCTCCCCGTGCACCTGGGCGCAGGTCCTCTCGAACTGGCCCAACGCCGCGCTGCGACTCCCGGGCGTACTGCTATTCAAAGCGGGCGGTCCGTGGACCGGGGGATTCGACGGGAACGTCGATGCGTTCACCATTACCACCACGAGCGGTAGCACCACGTACGACTTCGAGCCGTGTGTCTCCGCCCCCGAGTACGTGGCGCCAACAGCCAGCAGCGACGCAAACAACGACTGCACCGATCTGGCGACACCGTGCGCGACCATCCAGCACGCAATTGACGCTGCGTGCCCGGGCGGCATCGTACGGGTGTTCCCAGGCACCTACAGCGAGACGGCGACAGCCCCGAATCCTCCAGCCTGCTCGGGCGACACCGTCGGACTGTACATCGGCACGAGCGGGATCACTATCCAAGGCGTCGATTCTAGCGGAACGGCAATCACCGATCCCAACCTGGTGCAGGCGACAGTGAACACTAATTCCAATTTGTGCTTCGGTCCTGATGGCATCTTTGTGCTGGGGGACAACGTTACCATTGCCGGCATCCGCGTGGGCACGAACACCGGCGGCCAGAACAAGACGATCGAGATCGGCGGGAACAACTTCACGCTCAAAAACTGCGACATCGCCGACCTCCAAGGGTCAGTCTACTTCAACGACTACAACTTCGACACAGTGAACAACGTGTCGCATCTTCAGACCTACCGGATCGACGGAAACATCTTTGAGGACGGCGTCAGCCTTGACATCACCAACGGCGCCGGCTTCAGCGGGCCGGTGAGCGGGCGAGTGGTCACGGGCAACACGTTCAACAACCTGGCGACAAAGGCCAGTCCCGATCCCAGTGCCGAGCCGTGGCCCTCGATCAGCTTCAACGGCTCTGGTACGGGTGTTGGGTGGTTCATCTACTCGGTGGGTGGCGCCGTCATCACAGGGAACACCTTCAACAACACCGCCCCCGACGGCCAGCAGATCCGCGCACGCGGTACGTACGACAACTCCCAGTTCGTCTGGGCGTCGTACTTTTCTACCAACACCTTCAATAGGTCCGTGGTGTTCGGTGCAGCCCCGTCACTTGACTTGGGTACGTTTTCGTACTCCCCAAGTCCGGGGGTGACGTTCAACAATGTCCGCCGCATCGGTGTGGCCATCCAGGGCGAGATCGATCACGCTCAGGCGGGTGATACGATCGACGTGGGGGCAGGCACGTACCCCGAGCAGGTCGTGGTCAACAAAAGCCTCACACTGCAAGGGGCCGGCGCAGGCGCGTCCATCATCCAGGCGCCTGCTGTGCTCGCTGGCGACGCGAGTGGCTTCATGAACATCGCGACGATTACAGGTGGCGGTGTGAGCGCCGAAATCAGCGGTTTCACCGTGACCGGCCCCGGCCCTGGGGCCTGCGGCAGCATCAATACCGGCATCTTCGTGCGCGATGGGGCGATTGCCAACATTCACGACAACACCATCGCCAACATCAGCGACAATCCGCTGAGTGGGTGCCAAAACGGTCAAGGGATCTTCGTCGGCCGGGCAGCCTTTAGCACGACCGGCACGGCAACGATCACGAACAACCTCATCACCGGCTATCAAAAGGGCGGCATCGTTGTCGACAACACGGGTTCGACTGCGACGATAACCGGCAACACGGTTACCGGTGTGGGTGCCACCACGCAGATAGCGCAGAACGGTATCCAGGTTAGCCGCGGCGCGGTTGCCACCGTCAGCGGGAATACCGTGAGCGGCAACCTCTGCAACAACAGCCTCTGTGGGCCGGATCTGCTCAACAACGACCAATCCGGTGGCATCCTTCTTTACCAAGCCGGGCCTGCTACGCAAGTGTCCAGCAACACCGTGTCCAACAACGATGTCGGCATCTACAACTTGGCAGACAATTCCACGATCAGTGGGAATACGCTGACGAGCAACCGGTGGGAGGGCATCATCCTTGATGAAGGCAATGCCACGGTGACTCTCAACACGATCGACGGCGGCAACATTGGGGTCGCGGCCGTGTCGTTCACCGGCAACACGGAGAACTCCTCGGGCGCGCTAAGCTGTAACTACATTACTACTGTTGCGGCGGGGACGGGCATCGAGCTGCTTGACCAGGACACCGGCGACTCGTACGTGCCAACCGTGACCGCGCATTTGAACGCCATTGACGGAACCGGCGCCGGTCTCGTTAACACCACCACGACGCCCGTCAACGCGGAGAACAACTGGTGGGGCTGTGTTGGCGGTCCCGGCAACGCGGGATGCAACAGTGTGACTGGTAACGTCGATTTCTCAAACTGGGCTACGTCGGTCCCGTCCTGCGTCATCTGTGAGGCCGACGCCGACTGCTCCGACGGCCTGGTCTGCAACGGCACGGAGACCTGCGTCGGGCACAAGTGCCAGGCCGGGACGCCGAAGGATTGCTCCGGAACAAGCGATCAGTGCAATCTCGGGGTGTGCACCGAGCCTGGGACCTGCGTGGCGCAGCCGCTGAAGGACGGCACCTCCTGCAGCGGTGGGGCCTGCGAGGCCGGCGTGTGCACGAACCTGTGTGCCGGCGTAACCTGCACATCGCCCGACGACTGCCATACCCCCGGCACGTGCAACCCGCACACCGGGCAGTGCTCGGCGCCGGTGACGAACGGCAACGGCACCTCCTGCAGCGGCGGGGCCTGCGAGAGCGGCGTGTGCACGAACCTGTGTGCCGGCGTAACCTGCACATCGCCCGACGACTGCCATACCGCCGGCACGTGCAACTCGCACACCGGGGTGTGCTCGGCGCCGGTAACGAACGGCAACGGCACCTCCTGCAGCGGCGGGGCCTGCGAGGCCGGCGTGTGCACGAACCTGTGTATCGGCGTAACCTGCCAACCGCTCGACCAGTGCCATACCCCCGGCACGTGCAACACGCACACCGGGCAGTGCTCCTCCAGCCCGCCGAAGCCCGACGGCAGCACCTGCAACGACAACAACGCCTGCACGCAGACCGACACGTGTCAGGCGGGCGTATGCACCGGCGGCAACCCGGTGGTGTGTACGGCCGATCTATGCCACAACCCCGGGACATGCAACACCGGGACCGGGGTGTGCTCGGCGCCAACGAGCAAAGGCGGGGCGTGCCTGCTCCACGACTCCGTTGTGCTGCCGCTGGGGCCTCTCACCGTAACGATCCCCCTTCATGCCAGTGCCGTCACCAAGAAGTTTGGCGTCTGGGTGCGAAACGCGACAACCAGGCTGGGTAATGCAACGCCTCAGGCTACACTCCAGCTTGTTGCAAGCAGTGTGGATTGCCCCGCAGGAACGATTGTGGGTCTCCCCGATTTCGGTCGGTGGTCGGCAGGGACGCCGGACACAATCTGGCTTCCTGGTGGTTACAACGGGCTGGCGACCGTCTCACTCAATATTTCGAGCGCGGCCTTCACGTCATTCAACCGCAAGGCGCCTACGCGCTGCACGCTGTCGTTTACGGTGACAACCGTGCTGCCCGTAGGTGCTGTGGATCCGACTCCGGAGAACAACACCACCACGATGGAGCTGAACGTCGTCAACCAGAACGATCCGGAGCAGACCACCACGCACGAAACGCTGATCAACAGCGTGGCGCCGTTGACTGTGACGCTCAACAGGAAAACCCTCAGCCTTTCGAGGACTGTCGGTTTGAGTGTGGTCAATGCCGATTACAAGCCCAAGGCCGAAACGCCGGGTGACACGATCACGGTGAGCGTGGATCGTGGGAACTGCCCCGTCGGGCTGTTCGGCACTGTGGATTTCAAGTCCGGGACGCAAAACTCTAAGACTGTGAAGGGGGGATTGACAGCGACCGGCTACCTGCCGCTGACCATCAACGCCAGTGCGTTCTCTACTCTGAACGCGCTGTCTCCGACCCGGTGCACTGCGATCTTGACGGCCACCGGGCCAACGACTCCCGACCCCGATCCGACGAACAACACCACTAAGCTGGTGATCGACGTCGTCGACTGGAACGACTTCTGATGCCTTGGCCCGCGCTCTCAGACCACGACGCAGCAGTGCGTCCCTGGGAGCGCGGGCGTCGTGCCTGCAGGGGTGGTGGATCAAGCCGTGGTGGAAGCGCTGGCGTCGTAGTCGCGCGGGAAGGAGCGACGGTCGATGAGGCAGCTGTTTTGGAAGGCCGTTGCACGACGTGCGTCTTCAAGGGCCCGGGCGGCGTAGGCGTCCTCTTCCGAAGCATAGGGGCGGAGGATCTTCTGCTTGTAGATCTGGCGTAGCACCTCGAGTCCCATCGAGATGGCCACGCCGGGCTTCAGAAAAGTCGTCTTGGGCTTGACGCCGGTCATCGCCGCGCCGAACTCGGACATGAACGCGTCCCCTTTGCGCTGCGCCACGACGTTAGCCGCATCCAAGAATAACGGGAATCGATACGTCATTCGGGCGCCCACCGCCGAAGCGTGGAAGTCGCGCCCGAAGGCCGACATCCAGCGCGTGTGGTACGCCAGACACGCCTGTTCGGAGAACTCTCCGCTGACGAATAGTTGGTGAATGGTTCGCGCTGCCAGCTTGCCACCGATCATCCCGGTGTGAATACCTTCCCCGGTGAGCGGATCGGTCTGCCCCGCCGCATCGCCGACCGCCATGAACTGCCGGGCCGTGCTGCGTGCCTCGCCGCCCAAACGGATCGGCGCGATCCTGACCCGCTCCAGCGGCTCGGCCCGCGGCCCCAGCGCGCGCTGCACGAATGGATCCCGCTTGATTTCGTTCTCGTACACATCCGCCAGCCGATCGTTGGTGATGGCGCCGCCGGGAATGACGTAGGCCCCCACATCGATGTCGTCGTTGTAGTGGCGAAACAGCGCGACATATCCCGGCAAGATGTACTTCGGGTAGAAGAGCACGCCGCCGGACTTGAAGTTGTGCGTACCACCGCGGATGTACTGGCGGCTGGCCACGGCTTGAGGGGGCGTGATCACCACGCCGAGGGCGCGCGCCAAGCGGCTGTTCGCCCCGTCGGCTGCCACCAGCATCTTGGCGCGGAACTCCCTGCCATCGTGACAGCGGACCGTCCACAAGCCGTCGTCTCCGAGCGCCGCCCGCGCAACATTCGCATCCTCGAACAACTCCGCGCCAACTTCCGCCGCGCGGCGGGCGATGCGCTCATCACAAATGATCCGCTTGATGGCATAGCAGCGGGTACCGGGAGCCCCACCGCCTTCGCTGACGCTCACGTAGCTCTCCCCTGAAGGTGAGATGAAGCCGCCGGAGGTCGTATCGCGCACCAAGCCCTCGGTTTCGAGCCGCTGCAGAACACCCATATCCTCCAGGATGTCGAGCGCAGGCGCACACCAGGCGTCACCGCAGTACTTGTCGCGCGGGAAGCTGGCCTTCTCGAGCAACGCGACCCGTCTGCCGCCTGTGGCCAGGTAGTACGCGGCGGTCGCGCCGGCCGGCCCGGCGCCGACCACGATCACGTCGTGCTGTTGCAGGTTGGCCCCCTGCGTCATGGGAAGTACCGCCTCCCTATCCCTCTTCTCACCCTTTCCCCGCCCCCAATAGCACGTCGCTGGCGTGCATAGTATCCATGTATTCCTTGAAGGCCGAGACCTTGCCGTCGCGGATGATCATCAGAAAGTGATACTGGTTGTTATAGAGCTTGCCGCTGACGTGTCGCCCATACGACTCGGCCTCGATCGCCACGCGTTCGTCCTCGGCCGTGATCCCCTTGATGGTGAACTTGAGGCCGTCCGGAAACGGCGCCAGGATCGTGTCCATTCCTTGAATAGCCTGCGCCTTGGTGAACGTGCCGGAGAACGGCAGGGAACCCGCAGTCCACAGTTCGGCATCGTCGGCGTACAACTTGGCGATGGCCGCGCTGTCGGCCCGGTTCAGCGCCGCGAAGAACTCGCGCGCGATCTGTTTGTTTTCTTCCAGATGATGATCGTCGCACATCGTTACACCCTCCTCATGACATCGTCGCGGAACTTCTCGAAGTGGCGGCGGAGACCGTTGAGATCGCGCTGCAACGCAGCGATCACCATTCGATCAACGCCCATGTTAGCGTAGGACTGAGCGCACTGCAGATCGGCGCTGCCGACACAGGTGATCGGGATGGCGTCGGGATCTCGCCCATGCTGCCGTGCGGTCTCGGCGATGACCGCACGCAACGAGATCAGCTTGTCTGCCGACACGCCGAGCGGAAAGAAGCCGTCGCCCAAGCGCCCCGCGCGCCGCGCCGCCGCGGTAGTGTGACCGCCAACGACAATCGGCACGCCACCGGCCTGCACTGGCTTGGGTTTTGAGACCACCCGGTCGAAGGTGACGAACTCTCCCTTGAAGCTGGCGACGGGCTCCTGCCACAGCGTACGCATGACGGCAACGTACTCATCCGCCCGCCGTCCGCGGTTGTCAAAACGGGTCCCGAGCGCGTCGGCCTCCTCGCGCACCCACCCCATGCCGATGCCCAACTCGACGCGTCCACCGGACAAGCGATCGAGGCTCGCCAACTCCTTGGCCAGGATCAGCGGGTTGCGCTGCGGCAGAATGAGCACGCCGGTCGCCAAGCGAATGCGCTTGGTGGCCGCAGCCACGTAGCTGAGCCACAGCAGCGGGTCAGGCTGCTGCACGTCGGCGGTAAATGGCGAGCGGCCGCTGGGGTCGTACGGATAGACGGACTCGTACTCCACCGCCATGATGACGTGCTCCACCACCCAGATCGATTCGAAACCACACTCCTCAGCCATCTGCGCGAAAGCGATGGCGAAGGCTCCGTCCTCGACCGGGGCGATTCCGTATGGGGGAATCACTCCGAACTTCATTGAGTAACCGAGCATATCATGTCCAGCGTTATAGCTGGACTACGCAGCACTGGGGAAGCGAAGCCTGGGCTTTATGAACTCGTTCAGAAACATGGGCGACACTCTGATATGAGGCGCACCTATGCAGATTGGGCGGGTGCTGCCCCGCGGAGCGGGCGGCTAGTGCGGATGGGGCCGATGCTCTCGGCGGCGGCGGGCCGCCGGCTGAAGTGGATGCAGTACTCCGAAGAGCACCGGCGGAACGCGCGGCTCACGTGTCGGCATTTCGACATCAGCCCGCAGACGATCTATCGCTGGTGGCGGCGCTTCGAGCGCGACGGTGATGCCGGCCTGGAGCAGATCGACGGGCGGATCTACATCGACGCCGACGCGGACGCCGAGCCCGAACGGATCTTTTTCAACCCGGACTGTGGCTTCGCACCTTCACCGAGAGCTCCGTGGCGACGGCCGCGACCGCGTTCAAGAAGCTGCGGGCGCTCTCAACCGCCGCGACACGGCTCCGGCAGGACACCGCGGTCTGAGTTGCGACCGCACCCGTCGGCATCACATGACGCTCAAGCGAGGCCACGGATCGGGGCCGTATCTGTGCCGTCTTGCATTGTCCTTGTGCTGTGATACAGGTGTATCATTATAGATTCATCTGCATCTGAGGTGATCGTGTCTGAGTCTGCCGAGGCCCGTTGGCTGCTACTGATTCATCAAGTCCCACCCAAACCGAACTACTTCCGCGTGAAGGTCTGGCGCCGCCTGCAACGGCTCGGCGCTGTCGCCATCAAGAACTCGGTCTACGCGCTGCCGCGCACCGAGCAGACGCACGAAGATTTCGAATGGGTGATGCGCGAGATCATCGAAGGGGGTGGCGAGGCCTCGATCTGCGAGGCCCGCTTCGTCGAAGGGCTCTCTGACGAGCAGGTCGAGGCGCTGTTCCACGCCGCTCGCGATGCAGATTACGCACAGCTCGCCGAGGACGTGCGTCAGCTCTTCGACTCGCTGCCAGCGGGGAAGGACGTTACGGACGCGCAACGTCGCGAGGTGGAGGCGACACTCGCACGTCACGGGCGTCGCTTCGCAGAGGTCACGGCGATCGATTTCCTGGGAGCGCCTGGTCGAGAAGCTGTCGACGGTTTACTCGCCGGCATCGAACAGCGGCTGCGCGCAAAGGCCGACGGTGTCGTGACTGCCACTGACGCGCGAGGGAATCGCACTAGCGTCCGAGGACGCACCTGGGTAACTCGCACGGGTATTCATATTGACCGGATGGCGAGTGCCTGGCTCATCCGCCGCTTCATCGATCCAGCAGCGATGTTCAAGTTCGTGCCGGGAAAGGGGTACCGGCCGGAACGCAGTGAGCTGCGCTTCGACATGTTCGAAGCGGAGTACACCCACGAAGGCGATCACTGCACCTTCGAGGTGTTGGTGAAACGCTTCCACTTGGAGGAGCGGGCGCTGCGGCCGATCGCGGAGATAGTCCACGACATCGATCTCAAGGACGCCAAATTCGAGCGGACGGAGGCGGCGGGCATCGATCGCTTGGTGGCGGGGATCGCCATGGCGCACAAGGACGACGGCGCGCGCCTCGAACGCGGCGCGGCCGTCTTCGACGACCTGTACGAGTATTTCAAACGGAAACGCGGATGACGGCGCGGCGACCTGTTCGCGGCATCGGCAGAACGAAAGGAGACAATTACATGCGCAACGACATCTTCATGGTGATGCCGCTGCTGGTATTGGCCGCGACGGCATTGCCGGTGACCGCGGCGGAAAGTGCAACGCTCGACACGGCGAAGATCGAAGCGCTGACCGGAGCCAAGGGGAAGCTCGACGAAAAAGAGGGCGCCTTCAAGGTCTCCGTGCCGCGGAGCGACCTGTCGGTCACCGCCGCTGGTGTCCGGCTGACGCCGCCGATGGGGTTGACCTCCTGGGCGGCGTTCGAGCGCGCTGGGGCGTACACGATGGTGATGGGGGACACAGTGCTGCTCGAAGACCAGGTCAACCCAGTGATGAGCGTGGCGCTCGATAACGGTCTCGATGTGACGGCACTCCACAACCACTTCTTCTGGGACACGCCGAAGGTCATGTTCATGCACGTTGCCGGCATGGGCGATGAAGCCAAGCTGGCCGAAGCCGTGGGCAAGGTCTTCGCGAAGATCAAAGACACCAGCGGCGGGAAGGGCGAGGTGCCAACCGCCAACATTGATCCCGCGAAGACGTCGCTTGCTCCCGACAAGATCGAAGCGATCCTCGGAACGAAGGGCGAGCTCAAGGATGGCGTGTACAAGGTTGTGATCGGCCGGACCGCTAAGATGCACGGGACAGCGGTTGGCAACACCATGGGTATCAATACCTGGGCGGCGTTCGCCGGGACCGACGATAAAGCGGTCGTCGACGGCGACTTCGCCATGCTGGAGCCCGAGCTGCAGGGCATCCTCAAAGCGCTGCGTGGAGCTGGCATCAACGTCGTCGCGATCCACCAGCACATGACCGGCGAGGCGCCGCGGGTCATGTTCCTCCACTACTGGGGTGTTGGTCCAACGCAGGCGCTGGCCAAAGGCCTGAAGACCGCGCTCGACACGCAGAAGCATTAGGACGAGAGCGATCTATGAAAACCGCCGCCGCCCGTGTAGCAGCCGCCACGACGTCTGAGACAGTGCCCTGCACGCTACGAGAGTTGCTCACATACTTCGTGCGCCTGGGGACGTTCGGTTTCGGCGGCCCGATTGCGCTCGCGGGGTACATGCAGCGGGATCTCGTCGAGCGGCGCCGCTGGGTCTCGAAACAGGACTATGTTGAGGGGCTGGCACTCGCCCAACTCGCGCCGGGACCCCTCGCGGCGCAACTCGCGATCTACCTCGGGTGGGTGCGCGCCGGAAATCTTGGCGCCACACTCGTGAGCGCCGCGTTCATCCTGCCGTCGTTCCTGATGGTGCTGGCGCTCTCGGCGGTCTACGTGCGCTACGGCGGGCTGTCCTGGATGCAGGGCGTGTTCTACGGCATCGGCGCGGCAGTGATCGCCATCATCGGCCGCAGTGCCTTCAAGCTCGTGCGCATGACGCTCGGCAGGGACTGGCTCCTCTGGGCGCTCTTCGTGCTCGGCGCCGTGGTCACGGCATGGACGGAGACTGAAGTCGTCTGGCTCTTCCTGCTGAGCGGCGTGCTGGCGCTCGTCGTCAAGACGCGCCCGCACCTCAGTGCTCGCGCGTCCGCAATGGCGATCGCACCGACATGGCTGATTGCGGGGTTTGCGGGACCGGCGAGTATCGGCACGCTGTGGAAAATTGCCCTGTACTTCGCGGAAGCCGGTGCGTTCGTGTTCGGCAGCGGGCTTGCGATCGTGCCGTTCCTCTATGGCGGTGTCGTGGGGCAGTTTCATTGGCTCACCGAGCGGCAGTTCCTCGATGCGGTCGCGGTTGCCATGATCACGCCAGGGCCGGTGGTCATCACCGTCGCCTTCATCGGGTATCTCGTCGGCGGGCCAATTGGCGCGACACTGGCCGCGATCGGCGTGTTCCTCCCGTGCTACCTCTTCGTGATCATCCCGGCGCAGTATTTCCGGCGATCGGCCCAGCATCCCAAGGTGCAGGCCTTCGTCAATGGGGTGACGGCCGCGGCTACGGGGGCGATCGCCGGCGCGGCGTGCGTGCTTGGTCGGCGGGCTATTCTTGACGTGCCAACCGTCGTCATCGGCTTCGGCACATTGCTGGCGCTGGTCTACGCGCGGAAGATTCCAGAGCCGGTCGTCATTCTGTCCGCCGGTGTTGTCGGGCTTCTGGTCAAGGGATGACGTCGATGCCCGCTTGGGATGCGCGGTGGCGTCAGGGCCGCGCTCCGCCGATCGGAGGGCGGTTCGCTCGAGGTGAGAGTGCGGGGCTGCAACTTCTCTCGGAAGGAGAATGGCGATGACACAGGTTACTGGGTACGTGCTGGCGATGACGCTCACAACTCTGGTCGGGAGTCAGGTTATGTGGGCCGAGGAGAGCGGGGAGAAAGAACACGCGGAACTCGCGAAGGCTCTGAGCAGTGCGAAGGTGTCCCTCGGAGCTGGGCTTAGAGCGAGTGCCAACGCGGGGAAGCCGATCTCGGCGAAGTTCGAAGTGGAAGACGGCAAGCTGCAGCTCTCCGTGTACACAGAGAAGGATGGGAAATTCAGCGAGGTCGTCGTCGATCCTCAGAGCGGTAAGGTGGCCAAGAGCGAGGCGATCACCGAGCGTGAGGATCTCACGGCCGCCAAGAGCCAGAGTGCCGCGATGGCAAAGGCGAAGGGCTCGTTGACCGATGCAATCGCCAAGGCTGTCGCGAAAACCGGCGGCTACCGGGCTGTGAGTGTCGTGCCATCGCTGAAGAATGGACACCCGATTGCGCAGGTCGAACTGGTCAAGAGCGACAAGTGGAAGACTGTAACGGAGAGGCTCGACTAGGGCCGGCGGCCAGCGTCATTTCTATGGACCGCTCCCGTTGGTCGCTGCAGACTGCCAAGTCCGACAGGCTGCTAAGAGCGCGGTCAACGACCGTCACGATCGTTGGGGCACTGATGCTGGTTGCTGGGGTGCTTCTTGGCGCAAAGTGTCTTTGGTCTGCAGCAGCCCTGGTGCCCGCGATCCAAGATGCCACGCAATCCGAGCACCTCACCCTGGGGTTGCTTGGTGCCTTGTTTAGCGATGGCGTGAGGGTCGGCGATCCCCTGATGGATGGTGTGGACGCCACGCTGCTCACGACCACAGGCATCTTCCTGCTTTGGGGCAGGCATGGCACGGGCTCGGAAACACGTGTCGAACAGCGATGAGCGCTGCGGTGGGCGGGTGAGAGATGGAAGACGGCCACGGAGAAGTAGTGGCGGACCGGAAGAGACGTGTGAGGCAACAAGGAGGACAGAACGATGTCAGCAAGAATCGCAAGCGTGATGGTCGCCCTCGTAGTAATGGTCACTGCAGCACAGGCCGATGATGCCGGCGCTGCAAAGAGGGTCTGGAATTTTGACTCTGACACGGTCGATGCGGCACCGGCGGGCTTTGTGTTCGGCCGCACCGGCAGTGGTCGGCCGGGACGGTGGATTGTCCGAAGCGAGGCCGCTGCGCCAAGCGGGCCAAACGTCCTCGCGCAGGTCGATACCGACAACACCGATTACCGTTTCCCGGTGGCAGTCATCGACGACTCCAACCTACGCAACCTGCGCCTGTCGGTGAAGTGCAAGCCCGTTTCCGGGAAGGTCGACCAGGCCTGCGGGCTGGTGTTTCGCTGCCGTGACGAAAACAACTACTACGTCGCCCGGGCGAACGCGCTCGAGGACAACGTCAACCTTTACTACGTGAAGGACGGACGCCGGAAGCAGATCACCGGCTGGCGCGTGATCACCGGGTACCTTACCGGGGTTCTTGGCGGCACGAATAAGGTATCATCCGGCAAGTGGACCGACCTGGCCGTCGAAGCCACGGGCGACCACTTCGAAGTCTACTGGGACGCCAAGAAGGTCATCGATACGCACGACAAGACGTTCGCGGACGCTGGCAAAATCGGGCTCTGGACGAAGGCTGACTCGGTGACGTACTTCGACGACCTTACAGCAGTACCACTGGGAGGCCAGCCATGAAGCTCGCTGTTTTCCTGCTGCGGACGCTGGCGGCCCTCACGGTTGGGCCGGCATTCGCCCAAGAGGCGGCGCCGCTGCGGCTGGCGCAAAGCATCCCGCTGCCGGACGTCGAGGGGCGAATCGACCACCTGGCCGTCGACATCACGGGTCAACGGCTGTTCGTGGCGGCGCTCGGTAACAACAGCGTGGAAGCCGTCGATCTGCGCAGCGGCACGTGCGTCCGCAGCCTCACCGGCTTCCACGAACCGCAGGGCGTGGCGTTCGTCCAGAATCTCGGGAAGCTCTTCGTCAGCAACGGCGGCACCGGTGCCGTGAACAGTTTTGTCGGCGAGAACCTCGAGCCTCTCCGTGCCGTCAAGTTTTCGGGCGATGCTGATAACGTACGCTACGACGCGGCGGGGCAGCTCTACGTCGGTTACGGTGACGGCGCGCTGGGGATCGTGGATGCGAGGGACGGAAAGCAAGTGGGCGCGGTCAAGCTCGCGGCCCACCCGGAGTCCTTCCAGTTGGAAACCGCCGGGGCCAGAATTTTCGTGAACGTCCCCAACGCAAACCAGATCGCAGTCGTGGACCGGGCGACACGGCGTGTGGTCACGACCTGGGCGCTGCCGGGCGCACGCGCAAACTTTCCGATGGACCTTGATGAGGCTGATCACCGCCTGTTCGTGGGCTTGCGGCGGCCCGCTCAGCTCATGGTCTTCGACACCGAGTCGGGGAAGGTCGTGACGAGTCTCGACTGCGCCGGTGATGCCGATGACCTCTTCTACGACCGAGAGCGGAAGCGGATCTACTTGTCCGGCGGTGACGGTTTCCTTGACGTCTTCGCACAGCGTGACGCCGACCACTACGTGCTGAACACGAAGCTGCCAACGGCGGCAGGTGCCCGAACGTCACTCTGGGTGCGGCCGATGCGACGGCTGTACCTTGCAGTGCCACACCGAGGGGCGCAAGGCGCCGAGGTCCGAGGGTATGATGTACTGTGAAAGGGATGCCCATGCGTTGGATCACGCGACAGTTCGCCAAAGTCGACCGCATCGCCTGCCCCTGGCTATCAAGAAGTTGTGGGGACACGGCATCGATTGCAGTGGAAGGAAAAACTCTATGACGCAAGATGATTCCGGACGCGTAGCGATTCTCTACCCCGGCGACCACGAGGCGAGGCGCAACGCGATAAATGAGAATAACCGGTTCCCAGAGTTGTTCACGGCGTTTGCCGCCAGAGGGATCCATGTCGAACCTGCGGTATATCAGGACGATTTTTGCCAGGAAGTTCGTGAACAACTGGTGCAGGTTGACGGCGTTCTGGTATGGGTCAATCCCATTGAGAGCGGACGGGACAGGTCTGTTCTCGATTCCATGCTTCGTGATGCGGCAGCCGCAGGCGTGTTTGTCAGCACGCATCCCGAGGTCATCCTGAAGTTGGGGACGA
Organism: Binatia bacterium; assembly: GCA_044450645.1. Classification (GTDB taxonomy): domain Bacteria; phylum Desulfobacterota; class Binatia; order HRBIN30; family HRBIN30; genus JAGDMS01. The sequence goes on along the minus strand of JBIOJG010000001.1, from coordinate 123,838 downwards.
AGGAAGTCTTGTATCGAACGCGTGATGTCGGATGGGGCTGCGATACACATCGATATGGAAGTACGGATCAGATGCGTCAAGAGCTACCCGTGCGACTGGCAGCCGGGAACGCTCGGGTACTCAAACAGTATCGCGGATACGGCGGATTCGGCGTCTGGAAAATCCAACTGCCGATGAACATATCTGCCAGTGACGCACGCCGCGGCACCCCCGCGTTGCCGCAGCCTGACACCGTTATTCGCGTCCGCCATGCGCTGCGCGGCTGCAGTGAAGAGGAACTCACGCTGAGGGAATTCTATGACCAGTGCGAGCCGTACTTCGCCGGCAACGGCGGGATGATTGATCAGGAGTATCAAGAGCGCCTACCCGAAGGGATGATTCGTTGTTATCTCGTGCATGACAAGGTGGCCGGATTTGGGCATCAGGCTGTCAATGCGCTGTTTCCCGCACCGCCGGGCGCGCCGCCAACGGAAGCTCCTGAGCCTGGCCCGAGGTTGTACCATCCGCCCACTAAGCCGGAGTTCCAGGCCGTTAAGCACAAGTTGGAACAGGAGTGGGTTCCGGCAGTGCAACAACTACTGGGAATTGATACCGAAAGTCTTCCAGTCCTCTGGGATTGCGATTTCCTGCTCGGTCCGAAGGGAGAAAACGGCGAAGACACCTACGTCCTGTGCGAAATCAACGTCTGCAGTGTAGCGCCATTTCCCGAATCTGCGGTGCCTCACGTTGTCGATGCGACAATGGTTCGGGCGCAAGCGGCGAGACAGAGACGCGGCTTGGCCCCATAACAACCGGTTGCAGCGGGCATGAGAGGGAATCGCGAGATCCAGGCACCGATGGCCGTCGTGATCCTGTGGTGTATACTGCCTTCTACGGTGCTCAATATGCTGGTGATTCCGGCTGTGTGCCTTCGCTTCGGCTCGCTTGGGTTCCGGACGAGGCGATGACCGACCAGCTTAGCACGGTGCTCGCGCCGATTGCGTCGGAGGTAGTGTGAAGCGCGCCACGCTGGCTCCGACGCTTTGGTGTCTCGCGGCCGCGACGCTATTTGGTGCATCGACACCGCTCTCGAAATCGCTCCTGAACTCGCTTGGCCCGTTCTCTCTGGCTGCGTTGCTGTACCTGGGTGCGGCCGCTGCCATGTTGCCGTTCGCGCGCGGGGGTGGTTCCCGCGAACGACGCCGGCAGCGGGCCAACCTGAGCCGGCTCGCCGGTGCCGTCGTCGCTGGCGGCGTGCTCGGCCCGGTGCTCCTTCTCCTCGGCCTCATGCAGACCTCAGCGGCTTCGGTGTCGCTGTGGCTCAACCTGGAAACGGCGGCGACCGCCGTGTTCGCCGCGGCATTCTTCCGGGAACACCTGGGTCGCGAAACGTGGTGGGCCGTAGCGCTGGTGTGCACAGCCAGCGTGCTGCTGGTATGGCCGGCCGGACTTGGTACCGCGTCCGCGGCCGTGCTTGTGGCGCTGGCCTGCATCTGCTGGGCGGTCGACAACAACCTCACGGCGCTCATCGATGGATTCACACCCGCGCAGTCAACCCTCGTGAAAGGAGTGGTCGCGGGCGCGTTTAATCTCACAATTGGCATCTGCTTCGAGCGGAATGTGTGGCTCGCGAGCAGCGTCGCGACAGCGCTGCTCGCGGGAGCGCTGTGCTACGGACTCTCGTTGGTACTGCACATTGCTGGCAGTCAGCACCTCGGGGCCGCACGCGCGCAGACGATCTTCGGAACGGCGCCCTTCTGGGGCGTGGGGCTATCGTGGGTACTCTTGTCCGAACCCTGGTCGCTCGAGCAGGGGCTCGCCGGTGCGCTGATGCTCGGGGCGCTCTGGCTGATGCGGAACGAGCAGCATGGGCACGCGCACGCCCACAGGACGGTGGTACACACGCACCCGCACCGCCACGATGACGGTCACCACGAACACCGCCATGGCGAGGGGCCGGCGGCGCAGTGGCATACCCACGACCACGCGCACGACGCAGAAGCCCACGAGCACGGTCACATCCCGAATCTGCATCATCGCCATGAGCATTGGCCCTCCGCGGCCCCGCGTGTGTAAACTGACTCCGAAGGTGCGCACGAATGTGAGCGCCACTACGTGTGATAGCTTGACGGCCGAGGTTCACGCCACTATGGTGAGCTGCAAATGATGCCTCTGCGGCATTGCACCATCAAGCGTGTGAGGGTTCTCTTCATCATCGCCCTGGCGTTCGTCCCGCTTGCCCTCAGTGGCCATTTCCACACGACCACCCAGCGCAGCGCGCCGGATTCGTGCGCGGCGTGCGTGGTCACGCATCACTCGCGCACAGCGAACCTTTCACCGCTACCGGTCACTGCGCCGGTACTCCATAGCACTGCGGTGGTGGTGTCCATCGCCGCGGCCCCTGCCCACGTCTCCCTGCCGTTCAAGACCGGCCGGGCTCCTCCCGTCCTGTTCCTTGCTCGCGTAGCGTAGCGCCGCCGCGGTTTCCGTCGCGCTCTTTGCGCGTGTCCGGACCCGTGGCGGCAGCCCGTAGCGTATTCGGACTAGGAGGAGTCGATGGGATTCACACGGAAGAATCACCGCCAGCTGTGGGTCGCGCTTGCCGTCGTTACTGTCGCTGTATTGGGTTCGACCGGCGCATACGGTCAAACCGCCGAGGATCTGCAGCGCGACCTGCAGGCGATGAAAGCGCAACTGCAACAGTTGCAGGACAAGATGAAGAAACAGGAGGAGCTGATCGAGAAACTCTCAAAGCAGAAGGCCGCGCCCTCGGCGGTACAACCGGCAGTCGGCGCGGCGGCGGCGCCCGAAGCCGACCAGGAGCAGCTCGAACGGAGGATCACCGAGAACCTCATGCGCAAGATCCAGCCGAGCCTGACGGCGGCCAACAAGACCTTTCCGTCGCAATTCAACCCGGCCATCGGCTTCATCATCGACATGGTCGGGTCCCAGAAAGAGCACGAGCGGGGCAACTTCGAGTTCCGCTCTGGCGAGATCGGCATCGCCGCAAATATCGACCCGTTTGCGCGTGGCTTCGCGATCATCAACGGTACCCCGAGCGGTATCGAAGTCGAGGAAGCTGGGATCGCCACCACTTCGCTGCCCTACAACCTGATGGTCAAAGGTGGGCGCTTTTTTGCCGACTTCGGCCGGCTGTCAAAATTCCATGACCATGACCTGCCCTTCGTCAATCGGCCTGTGGCGCTCGACCGCTTTATCGGTGGCGAATCACAGACGGACGGTGTCGAAGTGAACTGGCTTACCCCGTTGTCGCAGTACCTCACGCTCACGCTCGGCGCGTATAACAAGCTGGGAGCGGACAATCAGCGTGTCGACAACACGGTGCCCCGTGACTTCAGCAAGTTCACCTATCTGGCGCGGCCAGCCACTTTCTTCAGCCTGAATGATTCGAACAGCGTCGATCTCGGCGCCAGCTACGCCTATACGCCGAAGGTCGATACGTTCATGCAGGACGGTGTCGAGCAACTGCGCAACGGCAAGCCGCGTCACTTGGCCGGAGTCGATCTGACGTACCGCTACACGCCGTTGAGCCAGGCGCAATACCGCGGCCTGATCTGGAGCACCGAAGCGCTGTACAACCGCGAAGACCCCAACGTCGGCGACGACACCATGCCAGTCTTCCGGCGCCGCGATGCCTTTTCGATGTACAGCTACGCGGAAGCACGGCTCACGCGCCGATACTACCCCGGATTTCTGTTCGACTTCGCCCAGGATCCCAATCGTATCCAGGGCGACATCAAGGCGTACTCGCCCTACTTCACCATCTGGCTCTCGGAGTTCGACCGTCTGCGCCTGCAGTACACATACAATGACGAGCCGCAGAACCACGAGAGCCAGTTCTTCGTACAGTGGACCGCTATCTTGGGCAGCCATGTCCACGGCTTCCGTGACCGCTAAGGAGTACAGCCATGAAGCGCATTGTCGTATCGTTGTTGTTCTTGAGTCTCTCCTACCTCGGCGGCACCCCGGCCGAGGCGAAGATCAACGTGGTTGCAACCATCCCGGACCTCGCTGAGTTCGCGCGGCGGATCGGCGGCGACCTGGTCGAGGTGACCAGCTTGGCGACGGGTGTCGAAAACATTCACGCGGTCCCGATGAAGCCGAGCTTTGCCGTCCTGCTCAACCGGGCGGACGTGGTGGTGCTGCTCGGTTTGGAGGCCGAGCATGCTTTCCTGCCAGCACTGTTGGAAGCCTCGCGTAACCCGAAGATCTCGCGCGACGGCATCGGTTACATCGATTGCTCGACGTATATGTCACCCCTCGAAGTGCCGACCCGCCTTGATCGTGCCCTCGGCGACCAGCATCCGATGGGTAACCCACACTACAACCTCGATCCTGTCTCGATGAAGGAAGCCGCGCGCGCCATGGCCGACGGCTTCACGCGGAACTTTCCGGAAGACGAAAGCACGTTCAAAAGGAACCTCGCGGCGCTGTTGGCCGATCTCGACGCCAACATCGCGCGCTGGGAACGCGAGGCCGCGCCGCTCAAGGGCAAGAAGCTGGTCAGCTACCATCCCGACATGCTGTACTTCGAGGATCGCTTCGGGTTGGAGCCGGCGGGCACCATAGAAATTCGCGCCGGCATCGACCCGACGCCCAGCCACGTCGAGGACCTCATCGACCGTATGCGGCGCGAGAAGGTCGACTTCGTGGTGCGTGAGACATACTATCCGGCGGGCCTCGCCGAAACGATTGCACAGCGCACCGGCGCCAAGCTGGTCGAGTTGCCCGCAATGGTCGGTGGCGTTCCGGAAGCCAAGAATTACGTGGGCTTGATAGACTACAACCTGCATACATTGCTAAAGGCGGTGCAAGGCGGAGCATGAGTGAGGCGCTCGTAGAGCTGCATGATGTGAGCCTCGGCTACAATGGCCTCCCGGTCATCGCGCATGTATCCTTCACCATCCACCGGGGGGAGTTCCTGGCGCTGTTCGGTCCGAACGGCGCCGGGAAGACCACTCTGCTGCGTGGCATTCTTGGACTCATCCCGGTGCTTGCGGGGCGAATCGAATACCGTTTCGATCGCACCGCGAGCCCACCGGGCTACGTGCCGCAACGTGACACACTCGATCCGATCTTTCCGTTGAGCGTCTTCGAGGTCGTCCTGATGGGGACCTATGCGAAGCTCCCTCCCCTCTGGCCGCTCGGCGCGCGCCGCCGGCGCTTAGCGGCACAGTGCCTCGATCAGGTCGGCCTCGCCGGGGTCGCCCGCCAGCCGTTCTGGGCCTTGTCGGGCGGCCAGAAACAGCGCGTGCTGATCGCCCGTGCGCTGGCGGCGGAGTCGGGCGTCATGATTCTCGACGAACCCACCGCCGGCGTCGATCACGCCGCCGAAGCTACCATCGTTGACCTGATCACCAAGCTCAACCGCACCGAGGGTCTCACGGTGGTGCTCGTCAGCCATCATCTGGCACACATCCGCTCGGCCGTTCAGTCGGCCGTGTGGGTCGACGACGGGGAGGCGATCAAAGGGCCGGTCGATGCGTTGCGCCTCCCTGACATGGCGATCGGCCCGCGCCCAAGCACTGGATGAGCACACTGGCCGAAATTCTCAGCCCCACGTTTCTGTTGCGGGACGCGCTGATTGCCAGCGTCTTGGTAGGGCTCGTGTGCCCGCTCGTGGGTGCCTACTTCGTGCTGCGGCGAATGATCTTCCTCGGCGTGGCACTGCCGCAGGTGTCGGCCGCTGGTATCGCTTTCTCGTTTCTTGCCTACAAGCTCATCGTCGGGCCGCATGAGCAGCTCGGGATGAGCGAGCGCCTGCTAGCGATCATCGGCTCGTTTGCCTTCACGCTCGTGGCGACCCTTTTGTTGGCGCTGTTCGAGGCGCGGGGGCGCGAAACGGTGGAAGCGCGCATCGGCGCGACCTACGCGGTCGCCGCCGCCGCCACGATTCTGTTTTTGGCCAAGGATCCGCACGGCGACGCACAGATGGTGAACTTGCTCAAAGGTGACATCTTGGCCACCACGGAAACGAGTCTCAGCTGGCTGGCCTATATCCTCGGTGTGGTGGTGTTGGCGCTGTTGGCCTTCCGGCGGGAGTTGCTGCTGGTGTCGTTTGATCGCGACCTCGCTCTCGTCTTCGGCAAGCGTGCCGGGCTGTGGGATATCGTATTCTATCTGCTGGTCGGCGTGGTCATTTCGCTCGGCGTCATGACGGCGGGGCCGATGGCCACTTTTGGCTTTCTGGTGATACCCGCGGTGACCGTCCGTATGATTGCAGGACGAATGCTGACCTTCCTGCTGGGTTCGGCCGTTCTTGGCGCGGCGACTGCCTTCGGCGGCTTCTACTGCGCGTACCGTTTCGATCTCCCTCTCGGACCCAGCGAAGTGGCGCTGGCAAGTGTCGCGCTCCTCGTGGTGGCCGCAGGCTCGGCGCTGCGGCGCCTGATCGCCGGATGGCGTTTCGTGTGAGCGCCGTGCTTTGGCTGTGCTTCACCATTTCGGGTGCCGCCGCGCTGGCGCTCGAAGTGCTCTGGATGCGCTCGGCGGGCCTTGTCCTCGGCCAGACGGCTGTGACCACGGCAACGGTCCTCGCGTGTTACTTCGCAGGTCTCGGACTCGGTTCTGCCGCCGCCCGTGGCATTCGTGACCGCCCCGTGCGGTTGTACGCTCTTCTCGAATTTGCCGCGGCCGCCGGCGCGGTATGGTCACAGGTGATTTTCCGCGTGCTCAGCCGCGACGGGGCGCAAGGTTGGCTTGCCGCCGTTGGAACAGCCGGCCGCGTTGGCGCAATCGCCGCGGCGATTCTGCCGGCGACGCTGTGTTTCGGCGCGACGCTGCCAGCAATCGGCCAGGCCCTCGCGAATGCAGACAGCGTCGGACGCCGCGGCGGGCTCTTATACGCGGTGAACACGCTGGGCGGTGCCCTCGGCCTCGCCACCGCAGGGTTCGGGTTGCCAGCGTTGATTGGGGTCACAGCCAGTTACGGAGCTGCGGCCGGTGGCAGCCTGGTCGCGGGTGTGTTGGCGCTCGCGGTGAGTGGTTTCGATGCACACGAGCGGCCCCTCGATACGGCCCCTGAAGAGATGGGGCCTACTCGGGGTGAACGGAAAGAAGCTTCTGAAGTCGTCGATATGCAACAGTTCACCCCGAGTAGCCGCCCTGTTTTGGCGGCGTATCGAGGGGCCCTCGTGCCACACGGCCGCCTGCGCATAGTCGCCGCCGGCGCAGGCGCTCTGGGGCTCGGGCTCGAAGTATTGTGGACGCGGCTGTTCGCGCAGGTGCTGCACAACTCGGTCTACTCCTTCACCGCAATCGCTCTGGCATTCCTCCTGGCGCTTGCTGCTGGCGCGGGCGCAGCCGCCCTGCTTCTGCGTCGCTTCGCACCGGCGCGGATCGCCGCCACGGCTTTGGTGGTCGCGGCGGCGGCGACCGTCGGCGGCGTGTGGACGTTTGTCCGCTCAACTGATGGCCTGGCCTACGTCGGCATGCAGTCCGGTTTATCCGAGTACCTGCGGCGCATCATCGTGCTTGCGGCCGCGAGCATAGGTCCTGTCGCGTTTGCCTCGGGCATGGTGCTACCGGCGTTGTGGGCGGCATGGGACGAGCGCGAGGCCGCCGCACGTCCGCTCGGCGACCTGTCGGCGGCCAACACATTCGGCGGCATTGCCGGCGCCATCGCAGCGGGCTTTCTCGGCGTTCCGCTGCTGGGCATTCGCGCGACCCTGCTTGCCGCGGCGATCGTATACGTCATCCTCGCCGACGTGATCGCCCCGCCTTACGCCCGCCTACGCCCACTTGCGTATGCAGCGCTGCTGGCCGTCGTGCTCTGCAACCCGATGCGCGCTCCGCTGGTGCACCTGCGGCCGGAGGGAGAGACGCTGCGCGCGACCCTCGAAGGCCCGAGCGGAATCGTCACCGTGGTAGAGACCGACGGCGATCTGCAGCTGCGACTCGACAACTACTACGTCCTTGGCGGTACCGCCGCTGCGGTCAACGAGCGCCGACTAGGTCTGGTGCCGCTGCTGGTGCATCCGCGGCCGCGGCGCGCCGCCTTCATCGGCTTGGCCACCGGAATTACGGCCAGCGCGGGTCCCGCGCTGGGGTTGGAGGACACCACCCTCGTCGAGCTCGTTCCCGAAGTCGCCGCGGCGGCCCGATCTCACTTCGCATCCTGGAACGCCGGGCTGCTGGAGCGGTCTGACGTCCACCTCGTACTCGACGACGGGCGTCGTTACCTTGCCGCGAGCCATGAGCGTTTTGACGTGATCGTATCGGATCTCTTCATTCCGTGGCACGCGGGCGCAGGCAACCTCTACTCGCTCGAGATGTACGCTACCGTTGCCGGGCGTCTGGCACCGGACGGCATATTCTGCCAGTGGCTGCCGCTCTATCAGCTCACGCGTGAAGAGTTCGACATGATCACGCACACCTTTCTCTCCGTCTTCCCGCAGGCCAGCTTGTGGCGCGCAGACTTTTATCCCGACCGGCCTGTCGTCGGACTCATCGGCCAACTCGGGTCACGTCGGGTGGATCTCGAGCAGGTGGGCGAACGACTCGGTCGCTTACCCGATTGGAGCCGCGACCCGCTCCTGGCCACGCCGCGCGGCTTCGGGATGCTCTACGCCGGCGACCTCGCTGCTGCAACCGATATCTTCCAGGAGGCGCGCTTCAACACCGATGACCGCCCTCTGCTGGAGTTCATGGCGCCCCGATTGACTCGGATCAACGCCGCCGGGGACAAGGACTGGTTCACCGGGGAAGCGCTGGCGGCGTTCTACGACGAGATCGATCGTCGCCTCGCTGGCGACTCTGACCCGCTGTTTGGAGCCTCCGCAGAGGTGCAAGCCGCACACCGCGCCGGCACGGCGCTGTATCACTACGCCCTCGCTGCAACCCGTCACGATGACTCCGCCGCCGGCCGTCTCGAGGCTGAGGTGCGCGCCCTCGTACCGGAGGTGATCGCCAGCGCCGAGTCGACCGACGCTGTTGCGAGCCTCGCGGATGCGCGCCTGGCGTTGGTGGGGTTGCGGACGGAGCAGGAGGCGGTGCGCCGGCAGCTGGAAGCAATGGAGCGTCGCTTGGAAGAGCTTACCCGCGCGGAGAAGGATCACCAATGAAGGGCCGCATATTGTTGAGCTGGCTTTCGTTGCTTGTGGTGTGCGGTTGCGCACGGCCGCCTGCCCTTACGCTCCTGCCACCGGCGGTCCGCACAGTGGCAGTCTTCCCGCCGAATAACCGGACCGGCGATTCGTTGCTCATCGCGGGCGCTTCGTTTTATGAGAAGTATGTGGCGCGCACCGACCGCATCACCGTCCCGGATGTGCTCGCCTCGGAAGCACGCCGCCAACTCGCGCGACGCGGCTTTACGGTAGTCTCGCCCGAGCTGGTCGATGCCATGACTGGCGACCACGCGCCGACCAGCGCGCAGGACGCGGCGGCGGTGGCGGCCCGCAATCAACTCGATGCGGCCGTACTGTACATCGAGGTTCGCCGCTGGGAAGTTGACGTGCCCGTCCATCCCACGTTCGTCATTGCCTCGGTCGAGGTCGCATTGGTTGATCCGATGAACGGCAACGTCTTGTGGAGGATGGACCATCCGTCACGCCCGGTGGCAACGCCGGGTGTGGTCAACCTCGGCGACGCCTACGCGATCGCGGCGCGAACACTGATACAGCAAATGCTGGCCGCACTGGGATCAGAGCGACCAACGCCGGCAGATGAATAAGGCGAACTCCTTGGCCCGGGTGGACGGAATCCCCGGCCGCGGGAGACGGCCCAGTGCGCCGTCCGCTCGCAGCGGCGTGAGGTGGTGAACGATCTGATGAGAAAGCCCGCCAGCGCTGCGACGCCGGCTCACTGGCGTGCTCGCGGAAAAGCGAACAACGCCCCTTGCAGGATCGGCGTCACGAACGCCGCCTGACTCAAGCTGAGGTACAGGCCCCGCCCTCCTCCTCGGAGGCGCCGGTGCTCGCGTGCGTGTTCTTCTGACCAGAAGAATACGGATTTCACTCAAAAATCGTCGATGATGCTCTTCGCCCTGAGCTTGGCGAAGTCAACCATCGGCACGAAGATGAGCGCGCCGGCAGCCGCTGGATCCACGTGGTAGCTGAGGTTACTGTCGATCTCGATCCGCAGCGGATGTCCACAGTGCGCGCACTCCGACGCAAAGGTGACCGTCAACGATTCGTGTCTCAAGTGCCCTTGCACGAAGGGCATCGCAAACGCGTCGATCGCTCAAGGTGAGTAGGCTTCCTCTCCGGTCGAGGCGATGGCGCGGTGCGGCGTCTCATCCACGGTGACCGGATACGCCCAGGTCACTTCAGGGCCGGAACGTCTGAAAAGGAACGTCAGGTGCCGCTCGAGGTCATCGAGAATCTCGCCGACCCGGCGGGGAGACAGATTCAACGATCGGGCGATCTCGTCTGGAGAGAGAGGCACGCCCGCGCGAAACAGCCGGTCGACGGCAAAGTCGCGCAGGCGGTGGTGATCCGCTGTCATGAACCGCAGCGTGCCCGAAATCTGGCTCGCGTTGGCGCGCACGACCCGACGCCACACCATGCCGGGAATCGGAATCATCCAGCGGCCGAGCCCGAGGAAAACCGAATCGCTCATGCACCCCTGCCGTCGATCTTTCGAACCGGCATCTGCTGCGCGCGCAAGCGTAGTGGTTCGGCCTTCTCGGCAATGATCGCGCGGTTGCTCTCGCTGTACGAGAAGCAGGTGTTCCGCATGCCCGGCACGTTCTCGATGACGAACGCGTGCCGCTCGGCGGGAACATCCTCGCGGGCCCGCTGCTCGGCGGACGTACTCAGGAAGAGCCGCACGAAGTGCAGCTGGTAAGCGGCCTGGGCGATTTCGACCAACAGTTCGGACACGCGGTGGCATCCTGCCGGGCCGCCGACGATCTTGCGCGCCTCGCCGGTGAAGCCCCGCGCGACCCGCATACCGACGAGACGCTCGACGTTCGCATGCGTCATGTTGCAGACGTTGGTGAATGGGCCATTCCGCACCTCGCTGCGCGCAGCGACGATTTCAAGGGACGGGTGGAGAATCTCGATCTCTGCGTGAACATCGTGGACCTCATCTTGAAGGAACGCTTCGATCAGGAACCGATCGCCCCCGATGGGGTAGATGTTCACTTCCTTGGCGCGGTGATAGATGGCGGCGACATCCGGCATTGGTTTTTCATACCGCACCACCACGGGTTGCGCCACAGTGGCTCGTTCTACGCCAATGCCTTCCCTTCCGCCGTTGCGGAGAAAGTCCCGTGCTTCACGCCACGGGTCCCGATCAGTTTGTCGGCGATCTTCTTCAGCTCCGCGGCTTGCCCCCGAACGACCATGACCTCCAGGCAATGGTGCGCATCGAGGTGGACGTGCAGGGTGGAAACGATGCGGTCGAAATGATCGTGCTGCAGATCGGTCAACTTGTCGGTCAGCTCACGCGTCTCGTGGTCGTAGACCAGCGTGATCGTGCCGACCATTTCCGCCGTTCCCGTTTTCCACTGCTCCCGCACCAGGTTGTCGCGGATCAAATCACGGATCGCCTCCGAGCGGTTGGTGTATCCCTTCCGTTTGATCAGGCGATCGAACTCCCGCAGGAGTTTCTCGTCGAGGGAAATGCCGAATCGGGTAAGCCCTGTCATGTAACGACCCTCCGACAGTGGTGCAGAATGCCTATGGTACCATCGGGTGCCCCACGAACCCCGACAGACCAACGACGGGCAGCATCGTCGCAGTCATGAGTCCCCCGCCGGCTCGGCATTCAGAAATACATAGTCACGCCGCCGCGGACCCAGAACGGATTGCCGGGTGTGAAGTGGATGTCTTCGACGCCACTGTTCGAAGAACTGCCGCTCTGCTTGAGCGGCGAGACCCGCGCGCACTCCGAGGCGGTACCCAGTTCACCACGCACGCATGACTGATCGTCGAACTGCGCGTCCCGCCAGTCGCTGTTCGTGAGGTTCAGCAGGGACACCTGGCCCTCGACATTGCGCCAGCGGTAACGGCCGAACAGGTCCAGGAGCGCGTAGCCGCGAGCCGTCAATGTCCGGATTTCGTTCGCCGGGCGGTCACCCAGGTAGCGGAGTCTTAGCGCCGCCGAGAAGCCGTTGCTCAGATCGGCGGTCAAGCCGCCGTTCATGAGCAGCGTCGGCGCCAAGGGGATAGCGCCGCCCGGAAAGTCTCCGGTGCGAAAGCGCGGGTCCGCCCAGCTGAGATCGTAATCCGAGTATAACCAGTTGGTGAACTGGTAGCGCGCCTCGAAGTCGACACCCCACCGCCGCGTGGCCCCCGCCGGCTGGAATGTGCCTCCGGCGCCGATTTCCTGTCGCCCCGCATCGCCAGAGAACACCAACTCACTCTGGAGGTCGAGCAGCCACAGCGCCGCGGCGAGGTCCAGACGGTCGAATTGTCGCGTCCGTGCCCCCAGTTCATAGCCCAACGACTGCGCCAGCGCCGACGCGGCGCCTCCGGCCTGTTGCGGATTGGCCTTGGCCAGCAGCACATTACGCGCATCGTTGGAATGAAAGCCGGTGCCGAAGTTCACGTAGATGTCCGTGTCGGCCAGCGGCGTGATGACCAGGTTCGCCTTCGGGCTCACGATCGCGTCGTTGGCATTACCCTGTATCCGGACCGCGGTGAAATTTCGGTCGCACCGCGGATCAGTGGCCGGATCACAAGCTGCATCGGTGCTCACAGTGCTGGGCAGGCGGTTCTCGCCATCGAAGAAGAACACATCGCCGCGCAACCCGGCTTCCAATCGGATCCAGTCGGCAAGGAAGATCTGGTGCTGCATATAGGCGCTGAACGAGCGCTCCTGCACGCGCAGCTGGTTGATGGTGTAGAATCGCTGCCGTTGAACCTGCCGGTGCAGCGCCACATCGATGTCATCATTGCGTGTCTCCACCGCCACCTGACTCTGGACCGGTCGATCGAAGAGGGACCAGTAGCGGGTGTAGTTGGCCCGCGCTCCGTACAGCACCCGCTGATCATTCTGCTCGATGCCGTCTCCGGGCACATAGGTCGCGGCTGGATCAAGAGGACAGTCGACCTCATTGGAAATGCCCTTGCAGTGGTCGACGATAGCTCCGGTCGCGCTGCGGCTGAAGCGCAGGCCCGTGTCTCGGAAAAACGAGAAGTCGGAAAACAGACGCAGTTTATAGCGGCTGCTGTACAGCTGGAATGACCACACCTCCGCCGCGGTCGGTGTGTAAATGTAGTGCAGATCGAGATTCTCCCGGTCGGTGGCGCCACCTTCACTGGGGTCGATCGCTCCGAAACGGTCCAACTGGCCGGTACTGACCAAGCGCAGCGGAATCTGCCCCGAGCCGTGCCAATCCCCTTGATAGACCGTGCCCGAGAGCCACACCTTGGACTCTGGGGTCGGGTCCAGCGTGAACTTGGTGAATACATTGTAGCGCGAGTATTTCTGTGGGTTGATGAACGGGCCGTCGGTGAAATAGGCCTGGGCGGCGACCAATGTCTTGGCCCACGAGAGCTTTGGCGATGCGCCGAGAACATACCGTTGCGTGCCGAACGAGCCACCCTCAGCGAGGGCGAAGTTCTCTTTGAATTCCTCCTTGGTGACGAAGTTCAGCGCACCCGCGTTGGCGAAATCGCCGAATTGCGTGAAGTACGGTCCCTTCCACAATTGGAAGCGCTCGATGGTTTCGGGGATGATGAAGTTGGTATCGGCGTAGCCTTGCCCGTGGGCCTGCGTCACCAGGTTGACCGGCAGGTTGTCAGCGAAGACGGCAAAGTCAGTCCCGTGGTCGGCGTCGAAGCCGCGGATCAACCACTGCGGCGCTTTGCCGCCACCCTGGTGTTGGCCCGCCACCAGACCCGGGATGTTGTTGAGGATCTCCATGACGGTGTCGTGGGGACGCACGGCGTAGTCCTTTTCGCGCACTTCCTCGGAGGAAGCTGACGACAGCGGTTTCTTGGCCTCCACCACGACCTCTTCGAGGTCTTCGAGCCTTAGGGACCGCTTGCCGGTCTGTTTGGCCGTGTCCGGTTTAGGTTGGGCCGTCGCGGGTGTATCGATCGGCGGGGTGTCAGACACCTCAGCTGTTGGATGCTCTTGCGCGCGGACGGCGGCACCGCACGACACAACCACCGCAGCGAGACAGATCACCGCGCAGGTCTCAGACAACCGTCGGCGATGCGCCTCAGCGTCCTTGCGAGCCACAGACTGATCGGCTCCACGTGCGTTACGATTGTTCATTTCGTGCCACGCGCTAGCACGACAAGAAAAAGCCCGCAACGGCCGAAGTCATGCGAAACCCATTTGCGACGACGGCCAGGGGTCGCCACGCCGGCGGTTCGGCCGGCATGCGCGCGCGCTTTTGGCACCCACGGCGAAAGGCGAACAGCTGCGTCTTGATCCGGGTGCGGACAATCATCCGCCCGGGGGGTTCTTGGTGACGACCGCCGATCTCGGTCTTGGCGCCCTGCTCCTTGGCATCGTCAATGTGCGCAGCGCTCGCTAGCCAAGAATGTGAATCGCGGATGACTTGAACGTGAGCTGCACCGACACCCCGACGTTGAGACCGATCTCTTCGTACGAGTGTCGGGTAATGCGGGCGATCAGCGGCTGGCCACAGTCGACGGTGACGACGATGCTGGCTCCATCGCGCTCGACCTTGCCGACCTGGCCGGTGAAGCAGTTGCGCGCGCTCGAGTGCAGGGGCGCACGCAAAATGATGATGGCCTCCGGGTGGATGGTGATGGTACGAGGCATCGGGCCGTCGGCAATCTCGATGCGAAGGTCGCCGCTCTCAAAGTACGGCGCGTCGTTGATGGGGTGAACGGCCACTGAGGGGCGCGCCTCCTCGGCCCCCCGACGCAGCCGTCCGCGCAATCTCCCCGCGCAGCCACACGAGCGCCGGGTCGTGGTGGGTGCGCTCGTGCCAAACCATGCTGAATGCGATCCGTGGGAGGTCGAGGGGCGGGCGGAACACCCGCAGTGGTGCGAAGGTGTCGAGCACGCCGGCGACCCGCTCCGTGAGCATCGCCGCCAGGTTCGTGCGTGCCACCAGCTGCGCGGCCGTCCAGAAATCCGGGACGGTCACCATGATGCGGCGCGCCCGGCCGCGCGCGGCGAGCGCCGCGTCGACCATCGTCGACCCAAGCTGTCCCATGGGATCGACGAGCACATGGTCGAGGGCCACGAAGCGGTCGAGGGTCAGCCGCCGGCGCACGTCCGGATGACCAACTCGCACAACCGACACGAGGCGGTCCTCCAGCAGCGTGCCCGTGTGGAAACCGGGCTGGAGCGCCGGCGGGCCGGGAAACGGCACGAGCAGGACATCGACATCCCCGCTCTCCAGCGGCCCGCCCTGGAGGACGCCGGAAACGGGACCGAGCCAGCGGACCCGCAGCGCCACACCGGGCGCCAACGTCCGCACGGCGGCGAGTACCTGCGGGAGGAGCAGGATCGCCCCGTAGTCCACGGTGGCGAGCGTGAACGTCCGAGTGGCGTGCGCCGGATCGAACTTTGGCGCTCGGTCGAGCGCGTTCCGGATCTCTTCGAGGGCGTGCCGGATCGGCTCAACCAGCTGCCGCGCGCGAGGGCTCGGCACCATCCCCCCAGCCGCTCGGATCAGCACCCGGTCGTCGAGGAGCGCGCGCAGTCGCCCGAGCGCGTTGCTCATCGCCGGCTGGCTCAGCCCGACGCGCGCCGCCGCCCGGCTCACGCTGCGCTCGGCGAGCAGCGCGTCCAAGGCGACCAGGAGGTTCAGGTCCACACCGGCGAGATTCACGGCATCAATGTATGCCATAGCAGTTTTCAATTTCACAGGTGGGACGACTCCATGCAAGGCTGCACGTCGGTGAGGTCCTACGCATGAAGATGCTCGCAGTCGACCACTTCCGCTGCACGGGCTGCCGCCTGTGCGAGATCGCCTGCTCGACGCGCCACGACGGTGCCGCAAACCCTGCGGCCGCCCGACTGGCGGTGGTGCGCTGGGAGGAGGAGGGCATCCATGTCCCGACGACGTGCCGGCAATGCGATGTGGCGATGTGCGGGGAGGTGTGCCAGCCGAAGGCGATCCACCGCGACAGCGGCACGGGCGCCCTCCTCGTGGACTACGGCCGCTGCATCGGCTGCCGGATGTGTGTGATGGGCTGTCCGTACGGGGCGATGTCGGTTCATCCGGTGGACCGTCAGGTAATCAAGTGCACGCTCTGCGACGGCGATCCCCAGTGCGTGCGGTTCTGCGAGACCGGGGCCCTGCGCTTTGTCGAGCCGGAAATGGTGGCGGCGGCAAAGCGCACGGCCACCGCCGAGACCCTGCTGCGAGGTGAGCGATGACGACCTGTGGGTGGTGCGGCACGATCCTCCGTGTCGACCTGGGCAGCGGCACGATTGAACGACAGGCGCTGGACGTCCGCTTTGCTCGTACCTTCCTCGGCGGCCAGGGCTTCGCCCAGAAGCTCATCTTCGACGCCTACGACTTTGCGGAGCGCGACCCGTTCAGCCCGAAAAACGTCCTCTGCATCGCGCCGGGTGGGCTCACCGGTACCATGACCCCCGGCTCCGGGCGTCTCACGGTCGCGGTGGCCCTGAGCCCGTCGACGGGGGGCTACCTCGACGGCGGCGCAGGCCGCCACTTCGCCGCCGAGCTCAAGTACGCCGGCTACGACGCAATCGTGATCACCGGCCAGGCGGCGCATCCGGTCTACCTCCTGATCGCCGACGACCGCATCGAGCTGCGCGACGCCCGCCACCTCTGGGGCCACCGCGTGCGTGAGAGCGACCGGATACTGCGGGACGAGGTTGACCTGTGGCAGTACGCCCGCCTGGTGATCGGGCCCGCTGGTGAGAATCGCGTGCATGGAGCCATGCCGAGCTGCGACATCTTCGGCGCGCCGGCGGGCGGGTCGACCGGCGCGGTGTTCGGGGCGAAGAACCTCAAGGCCATCGTGGTCAAAGGCACGCGGGGCGTGCGCATGGCACGGCCAGCGGACGCCGTCGCGGCATTCGCCGGCGTCTACGATGCGAACCGCGCCGATCCGCGCTTCAGACGTTTCGCCGACCACGGTACCAAGTGGCTCGTCGAACTCTCGGGCGTGCTCAGTTGCCAGTACAACGTCCAGCCGCGCGACTTCCCCTACGAAACGCTTACCGCCGAGCGCTTCACGCGCGAGTTCGCGACCACGACGAAGTCGTGCCACGCCTGCTTTCAGCACTGCAAACACCACTGGGTGATCCCCGACGGCCCGTTCAAGGGAGAGCAAGGGTCGGGCGGAGATGCGGGCACCATCATTCCGCTCGGTCCGAACTGCGGCGTCTCCGACTATGCGACCATCCTCCACCTCACCAATCTGTGCGACGACCTCGGCATCGACACGATCGCCATGGGGAGCGCGATCGCCACCTCCATGCACTGGTGGCAGGAGGGGCTGCTTGCCGCCGAAGACACCGGCGGGCTCGACCTCACGTGGGGCAATGCCCGCGCCCAGGAAGAGCTGATGCTGCAGATCGCCGACCGTCGCGGCTACGGGGCGCTGCTCGCGGAGGGCGTCTTCGCAGCAGCCGAGGCGCTCGCGCGCCACAAGGGCATCGAGCCCGAGCGGTACACCCGCCTGATCCGCGCCAATCGTAAGCGGCGCGAGGTCGGCGCCGACTTTCGCCCGCTCAAGGGCTTCGCACTTTCGAAGAGCCTCGACGTGCGCGAGTTGGACGTGCTCAGCACCGACACGCTGCTCGGCGAGGGGAACGTCGACTACGAGCGCTTCCGGCGCATCGGGATGCCCGAGCCGGTCGCGCGGCAGTTTGCCGATACGTACATCGGCAACCCGATGGTGTTCGACGACAAGTCGCTCGCCAAGTTCTACTCCGACAACCACGTCAGCGTCTGCAACAGCCTTGGAATCTGCAAGCGCTACACGACCTGGGCGCACATGCGTATGGGGCTCGAGGACATCGCGCGTTGCTTCAGCGCGGTGACCGGCGTCGATGTGACCTGGGAGGATCTCTATCGGGCCGGCGATCGCGTGCGCCAGATCGAGCAGGCCATGCAGCTCCTGCATGGCTTCCGGAAGGCCGACGACTACTTCCCCGACCACTACTACGGCGTCGCGGTTGACCATGGCCGCTTCGAGGGCGCGGTGCTCGACCGCGAGGAGTACACACACGAGCTGGAGAACCTCTACCGGCTGCGCGGCTGGGACAATGAGGGGTTGCCTACGGTGGCACGGCTGCACGACCTCGGGCTCGACGATGTGGCAGCACGCCTGCGCGCGGCGAACCTGCTGTCGGCGGCATGACATCGGCCGACGCACGAGCAGCGGTGCGTATTTGCGTCGACTTCATGGGGTCGTTCGACCTCGATTTTGGCGCCGCGACGGTCGACATCGTGATCGAGTCCCCGGCGACGGTAGCAACGCTTCTCGATCATCTGGCCGCCCACTCGGTGGCGGGTCGACGGTTGCGCCAGGCGCTCACCGGCGGCAGCTCTCCGCGGCGGCGCTACATCCTCGTCTCGCTCGACTACGTCATGCTCGCGCCCGACACGGCCCTCGAAACCCCGCTTCACAACGAGGCGCGCCTGTGCTTCGCCACGCCCATGGTGGGCGGTTGAACAGACGCGTTGAGCCAGCGGTGCTCGCGCCCAAGGCTACTGGCCGGTCCCGCCGTCGTGAGGACCCAGATTCACCCACACGCTCTTGATCTGCGTGTACAACTCCAACGCCGCTTTGCCCATCTCGCGCCCGAAGCCGCTGTGCTTGTACCCGCCGAAGGGTGACGCTGCGTCGAACACGTTGTAGCAGTTGATCCAGACGGTGCCGGCCTTGAGGCTTTCCGCCATGCGGTGAGCTTTCCGGAGGTCGCGCGTCCAGACGGCGGCCGCGAGTCCGTAGGTGGTGTCGTTGGCAGCCGCCGCGATTTCCCCCGGGTCGCGGAACGGAATCGCACACACCACCGGCCCGAAGATCTCGTCCCGCACAACCTTCATATCCGGCTTCACGTCCGTGAACACCGTGGGCTTGACGAAGTAGCCTTTGGTCATTTCCTTCGGGCGTCCGCCGCCGGTCGCGATCTTCGCGCCCTCTTGCCGGCCGGCGGCGAGATAGCCATTGACGCGCTCAAACTGCTCACTCGAAACCAGCGGGCCCATCTCGCTGGACGGGTCCATGCCGGGGCCGAGCTTGATCCTCTCGGAGTAGGCGATCAGCCGCGGCATCAACTTGTCGTACACGGTGTGCTCGATGAAAAGTCGCGAGCCCGCGCAGCAGCATTGGCCGTGGTTGAAGTAAATCGCGGCTGCGGCACCGACCGCTGCCTGATCAAGGTCGGCATCCGCGAACACGATGTTCGGTGACTTGCCGCCGAGCTCGAGCGACACGCGTTTCAGATTGCCCGCCGCCGCCCGCATGATTTCGCGGCCAACTTCGGTGGAGCCCGTGAAGGCGACTTTGTCCAGATCGGGATGCGCCGCGATCGCCGCACCCGCGGTCTCACCGTAGCCGGTGACGATGTTCACGACCCCCGGCGGGATGCCGGCCTCTGCCAACAGCTCGCCCAAGCGCAGCGCCGACAACGGTGTCTGCTCGGCGGGCTTCAGGACCACGGTGTTGCCGCACGCCAGCGCAGCGCCGAGCTTCCACGCCGCCATCAGCAGCGGGAAATTCCACGGAATGATCTGGCCCACGACGCCGACGGGTTCACGCAAGGTGAAGTTCAAGAACCGCTGGCCAGGTATGGAGACGGGGATCGTCTCCCCCTCGACTTTGGTGGCCCATCCCGCATAGTACCGGAGATGATCCACGACCAGCGGAATGTCCGCGACGCGTGCCACGGAGAGCGGCTTGCCGTTGTCGAGGGTCTCGAGCTGGGCGAACTCTTCGGTGCGCGCTTCGATGAGATCGGCCAGCTTCCAGAGTGCCCGTCCTCGCTCGGAGGGCGTCATCCGTCGCCACGGCCCGCTCTCATAGGCGCGGCGCGCCGCGCGTACGGCGCGATCGACATCTTCCTTTTCTCCCGCCGGTACCTCGGCCAGGGGCTCCTCGGTTGCCGGATCGTAGGTCGTGAGTGTCTTTCCGGAAGCGGCCTCGACCCATTGTCCGTCGATGAGCATGCGACGCGCACGAGTCCCGATGAACTGTCGCACCTGGGAATCCACCTTCTCGAAAGCCTGCTGCATGCTGGGTTGCACCATTTCCAACCCTCCTTTCCATGTGTCATCGAGCACTCGCGGCGCACACTGTCGCGCAAATCACAGCATCCTCGCACGCCCTAGTGTCGTGTCTCTAAAATGTCAGTAACGTCAGCAGCCGGAAATTTGAGCCCGCTCATGGCCACCCATGTCGCAGCGACTTGCGAGACACGACACTAGTTGCACTCATTATGCTCCCAATGGCATAACGCTACCACATGGTTGCGGCGGCCGTCCATCAGTGTCGGCGGTCACCCATGAGGCATCAATTTCAGTTGAACGGAGGATGCAGACATGAACTCGTACCCAATGCTGATCGACGGGCGCCTGGTCAACACGCCCGAGCAAGACAACGTGATCAATCCCGCCCTTGGCGTCCCATTCGCCACCTGCGCGCGCGCTGCCACGGCGCAGGTCGACGCGGCGGTCGAAGCGGCGGCCCGCGCCTTCCGCAGCTGGCGCAAGGACCAAGCGTTCCGCCGCGCCAAACTGAAAGAGTGCGCCGCCGCGATTCAGAGCCGGGCGCAGGATATCGGAACGCTGCTGTCGCAGGAACAAGGCAAGCCGGTCGCGGCCGCCGCCGGTGAGGTCTACGGCGCGGCCTTCTGGTTCAGTTACTTTGCGGACCTCGCGATCGAGCCGGAGATCCTCAAGGACGACGGCGAGAAGCGGGTGCAGATCGTCCGCAAGCCGCTCGGTGTGGTGGCCGCGATCACGCCGTGGAACTTCCCCGTCATCTTGCTGTCATGGAAGCTGGCGCCGGCGTTTCTGGCCGGCAACACCGTCGTGGCCAAGCCGTCACCCTTCACGCCGCTGACCTCTCTCATGGTGGGGGACATCCTGAAGGACATTTTGCCGGCCGGTGTGCTGAACATCATCTCCGGCGGCGGTGAGCTCGGGGCGCAGCTGGCCTCGCATCCGCAGGTGCGCAAGATCTCGTTCACCGGCAGCGTCGCCACCGGGAAGAAGATCATGAGCTACGCCGCCGAGGACCTGAAGCGCGTGACGCTGGAGCTTGGCGGCAACGATCCCGCCATTGTGCTCGACGACGTCGACCCGAACGCCGTCGTCGATGGGCTCTTCTGGGGCGCCTTTCAGAACTCGGGCCAGGTCTGTACGGCAATCAAGCGCCTCTACGTGCACGAGAAGGTGTACGAGCCGATCGTGAAGGGCCTGATCGAGCGCGCCAAAAGCGTGAAGATGGGTAACGGCCTGGAGCCGGGCACGCAGCTCGGGCCGATCAACAATCAGATGCAGCTCACCAAGGTGATGGAGTTGGTCGAAGACGCGCGCCAGAACGGCGCCAAGATCGAAGTCGGCGGCAGCCGCCTCGACAGCCCGGGCTACTTCTATCCGCCCACCATCGTGACCAACGTACACTCCGGCATGCGGCTGGTCGACGAAGAGCAGTTCGGCACGGCGCTGCCCGTGCTCAAATACAAACACCTGGAGGACGCGTTGGAACAGGCCAGCCGGACACACTACGGCCTGGGCGCATCGGTGTGGACCTCCGACGTGAAGCGTGGCGAAGCCCTGGTACAGGAAATCGAGTCGGGTACCGGTTGGGTCAACCAGCACATGGACCTCACGCCGTATGCGCCGTTCGGCGGATGTAAATGGAGCGGCATCGGCTACGAGAACGGCCTGTGGGGCTACCACGAATTCACCGAGATGCAGGTGGTGAACACGAAGAAGTAGGCCGGGGAAACCGGCTGGTTCAGCGTCAAGTCAACTAGCCGCGGAGGGAGCATAAGCAAGCGTAAGGGCCGCCGGAGTTTCCCTCTCGCGGCGCCCGTCACGAAGAGCCCTGCCTCTCAGAGATGGCGAGAAGCTACGCCTCATGCGCGTCAGTCTGTCTCAATATTCTCGGTACAGCTTGGGGCGTCGCCGCACGACATCCAAGAGTGAGAGGTCGTTCGGTTCCATTTGGTAGCCCTTGGGATGAGGGGGGCGGGCCTCGAGCCCCAACGCTTCGACGACTCGAGCATGCTGGTAGTAGCCGACGTAGGTATGGAAGGTCAGCGGCAGGACGAAGGCTTGCCCGTTCAGCAACTGCAGCTTGTCCGGCTTGGAAAGCGCCGCGAAGCCCGGCGCATTCCGGCTGCGCGCCAGGTTGTCGAGGTCCGACAGCCCCTGCGCGATCATGGACCTGATCTCGGGCGTCTGCTGCAAGGCCTCGTCGATGTAGCGGGCGAGGCCGAGCTGTCCTGCGCCAAGGAGCCTTCCGTCGCTGCTCGGCGGGATGATCTCGTCGAGCACGCTTGCCAGCACGCGCTGCTCGTCTGCGGAGAAATTGCGATTGTCACTCATGCCAGGTGTTCCTTCTTACAACGCTTCCGTACGGCTTTAATCGAAGAGGTTCGCAAGGTTCTTCTTGATCGTGTCGGCAATGTAGAGGGCGAGGGCTTGGATGGTGTTGGTGGGATTCACGCCTGCCGCCGTCACGAAGATGCTGCCATCGATGATGAAGAGGTTGCGGACATCGTGACAGCGACCCCACTCGTTGACCACAGAGTGCTTCGGATCCGTACCCATGCGGGCCGTTCCCATCAGGTGCCAACCGGCAAACGGGAGCGGAGCCTCCGCGATGGTCTCCTTCGCGCCGGCGGCATCCAACACCTCTTCCGCCCTGGCGACGCAGTGCTCGAGCATCTTGCTGCTGTTCTCACTCAAGCGATAGGCTACCTTCGGCGCGGGGATGCCATCGGCGTCGGTGAGATCCGGGTCGAGGGTCACGCAGTTGCTGGCCTCCGGAAGGTCCTCACAGATCACGACCATGCCCGCGGTGCGGTCGAAGAGATCGGCGTAGGCGCGGCGGTGGTCCGCTCCCCAGGGAAGCCGTCCCCACATCATCCCCCGCATGGCGGTGGAAACCGGCCCGAACCCTCGCACGATCTCGAACGAATACCCGCGCACGAAACCGCGCGAGAGATCGGTCTCGTAGAACTCCTGACTCATGATGCAGCAGCCGGTTGGCCCTTTATAACCTTCCAGAGGTTCGCCGAAGACACCGATCACCATGGCGTAGGGATGGAACATCAAATTCTTGCCCACCAAGCCACTGCGATTTGCCAGCCCATCGGGAAAGAGTGCGGATCGAGAGTTCAGCAGCAGTCGGGGCGTGCCGATGCCGTTGCACGCCAGCACCACGACATGGGCCTTCTGCCTGCGCTCCACACCATCCGCATCGTAGTACACGACCCCGTCTACCATGCCGTTGTCGGCGACGGTGATCTCGCGCACCCGGCAGCGCGTCTTCAGCCTCACGCCCTGCCGTAGCGCGGCAGGCCAGTAGGTGATGTCCGTGCTCGCCTTGGCGCCCTGCGCGCATCCCAAGAGACACGTGCCGGCATTGATGCAGGGGGCGCGACCTTCGTATTCCTGCGTCGTGATCGCGCTATCGGACGGCCACCAGTGCCAGCCGAGTTGATTGAACCCCTTGGCCATGGTCTCGCCCAACTTGCCGAGCGTGACCGGGGGAAGCGGCACTTCCTTCGGAGGATACGCTGGGTCGCCAGCCAGTCCCGACACCCCCATCATGCGAGCGTTCACGGCATAGTACGGCTCGAGGCGCTGGTAGTCGACGGGCCAATCGGCGGCGACACCGTCCAGCGTCTTGACCTTGAAGTCCGCCGGGTGAAAGCGGGGAAAGTGGGCGGCGTACATGATGGTGCTGCCGCCGACGGCATTGAACATCGAGGTCTGGATCGGCGAGGCGCTGTCGTTGACAGGATAGTCCTCGCGGCGCCCGCGTGCGTTGGGGCTGAGGGCGAAGTCACCGAGCTGGTGCAGCTCCCAGTCATTGCTCATGCCCGGGTACTTGGCGGGATCCATCCAGTCGCCCTGCTCAAGACAGAGGATGTTCATGCGCGTCTCTGCCAGGCTCCAAGCGAAGGCCGCACCGGCCGCACCGGAACCAACGATCAAGACGTCGACAGGCTCTTCCGACATCGCAGATTTCCTTTCAAGACCGCTGATGTTCGCAGACGTGATCAGGCCCTCCCGGTTACGACAGTGGCTGAGGTTTGTAGATCCAATAGCCGGCAAGGCTCTGCGCGGGGACGTAATGGCCGCGGATCGCAGCGACCATGGACGGTGTGAAACCCTCCCAGTCGGGATGACGGGCTACGTCGAAGTGCAGGATGACAAGCTGGTACTGCCGGCCTTCGATCCGCGCGACGAATCCGCTCTGGTCCCACTCGCCCTGATACGCCACGTGGGCCATGTCACACGGCTGAAACTCCACCGGCTTGCCGGCGAGGAAAAGTAGGGTGAGGTTCTGTGACAACACCGGCCCGTCGGCGTTACGGATGATTTCCAGTAGCTGCGCTGTCTCGTGCTGCTCTTGCACGGAGGGGATCTCGACCCACTCGATCGCCGGGCGCCGCAGCAGCCCGGACATTGGAATGAGCAGCAGGCAGGGCAAGAACACGGCAGACAGACTCGAAGCGAGCGAATGCGACGCAGCCGGCAGCCTGCCGCCGGCGAACCCCTCCGCCAGCGCGATGCCGACGCAGATACAGACCACTCCCATGAACTCGATCAGGTAGTTCACTTCCGACGCGACCTTGCCGATCGTCAAGCTCACCAGGAACGCCGTGACCAAGTACACTCCCAGCACCGGTCGGATCCAGCTCGTGGCGCTTGCGGAGAGCGAGCGGTTCGCCTTCCGTACCCCACTGAGAAGCGATGCGGCAGCCACGGCGGCAATCGCCATTTCGATGGAGTAGCGCTGCTCGAGGTCGCCGAGAAAGAAGACCATTCGGTGCCAGTCGTAAGCATTGTGATTGGCGGTCACCACGTGAAAGTAGAACTGCCCGCTCGTTAGCCAGGTGAGTCCGGCGAAGCTGACGAGTCCCATGCCAAGCAGCAGGGCGGCCAATTTCAGACTGAGCGCGACATCCATGAACAGTGCAGCCAGGATGCAGGCCACCGGTGCCGCGATGGCGGTCTGTTTGGTGTAGACCGCGAGGAGGAACGGCAGCGCGCACCAATACACCCGCCGACCGCGGGCGGCACCCGTCGCAAACACCAGCAGCCCGGCGAGGCTGAAGAAATGCGCCAGCATGTCCACGCGCATGAGGGAACCCCAGGTGGCGGTGTAAGATATGCTGAGAAAGCTGAGGCCGGCGAAGACGGCGGCGAGGGCGCGCGGCAGCCGGGCGCTCTCGGTCTTGGCCGCACACCATACCAGAACTGCGACGATCATGGATGCGAGAAGAGTACTGGTCACCGAAACGCCCCGGCCGGTTGCCAGCATGTTGCCGGTGAGATGTGAAGCGACAGCGGTTACGAGATGGAACACCGGGGGATAATTGTTGATCACGTACGGGGGTGAGGCACCGAGGGGCCGGTACGCCTGCCCCGCCATCAGCATCTTAATTTGCCCGAGGACCACCCCTTCACCGAAGTCCAGTTCGAAGGGGTAGCGGATTGCGGCGAGGCTGGAAGCCATGAAGTGGGCGGCATCGCGGAGCCGCACCCCGACCAAAACGGCGAGAAGTGTCAGGCCGGCGATTCGGAGCAATGAGTTGAAACGAGAAGCCCACCGCTCCGCGGTGATGGCCGGCGAAGATGCTTCAGTCGCCGCTCTCGTCGTTGGGGGCGTCGTTCCTGGGCTCCTCATGCTCGGTTGGGCCACTCAACCATGCAGGTGTGCCGGGTTCAAGCCAGTTCCATTGGCCTACCCGATTCACGCGGGAAGCGGCCGTAACAACGCTCGCACTCATCGCCGGCGGCCCGCGCCTCGGGCGCCCGGCCGTGCGCCGCTCGGCGCCATCCGTCGTAAGGTGGCGGTCGCCATCGAGGTGAGGAATCGACGCACCTGGCGTGCCGGACGCCCGGTGAACTTCATCTGCGCCGCCATCTGGGCCGAGCCATAGAGCACGCGCGCTTCGTCTTCGGGGAACATATCCCGGTCGAAGGTGCCTTGGCACTGTCCGCGGCGGATCATCTTCGCCACTTCTGCGATGATGCGCTCTTGGAAGTCGAGGTATCGCGGCCAGACATCGTCGCGGATCGCCGTGCTCCAATCGAGCCAGACGCGCGCATGGTCGGGGTGCGTATCGACCACCTCCGCGAAAGCGCGGGCCAGCTCGACAACCAACTCGGGCGCCGGGCGCTCGACTTGGTGCAGCACGCGCTGGTTGACTCCGGAGCAGAAACGATCGACCTCCCCGAGGACGGCGCTCATGAGTGCCTCCCGGCTGGGAAAATACGCAAAGACCGTCGACTCGGCGACGCCCGCTGCCGCGGCCACATCGACGGGGCGGGCCGCACCGAGGCCGCGCTGCGCGAACACGTGTACTGCGACCTGCACCAGATGCGCTTGCCGCGCCACCGGCTGCAGGCGCGCCGCCCTCATGCGCGGGCGTGGCGCGCGCTTCACCGTGCGAACCTTGGCCATGAATCGGCCGACAGCATAGCGAAAAGCGATTTATTGACCAAACGTTCATTATGTGGTGTAGGGCTACTGAGTGGTTCTTCATTACCGCTGACAACCAGCCGGCGGTGTACGATCCCGGCACGCCGCGGCCTGAAGAGCGGGGCAACGACAAGGAGGGGCAGACGGATGTGTTCGCGACGCTCGATGGAGGCGAGGCGCCCGACGCGAAGCTCTATGCCGATGCGGGCGACGGACCGAACGCGCGAGCAAGGGCACGCGGCGTTGCTATCCCGGCCCGTGTCCGCGGTGCGGGGCGCGGGACGCGTGGTGGCTACCCTCTGGCTCGGGGTAAGCGCCGCGCTCGTGCCCACGACCGCGTCGGCTTCCCCCTTGCTCGCGCCTGCCGTGGGAGCGGCGGACTTGGCGATGATGGGCACGCGCGTCGCGGATCCGCCCACGCCGTCGGCGGCTTTGTTCGAGAACCCTGCTGGTCTGACCCGATTCGATACGACCACGATCAGCTCGTCCCTGGGGATCGGGTACGGCTGGGCGCGCGTGGAGGCTTCGGAGCCGGCTGGCTACAAAGGGACGAACACTCCCCTGATGCAGGTTCCGGACGCAGGGCTCTCGATCCCGTATCGGGACCGCTGGCGGTTTGCCCTCGGTGCCTACGGCTCGACCGGTTCCAAGTTCGACTTCGACGCCGATCCCGCCCGCGGCGTCGGGCACTTCTTCAGTGAGACGATCGTCGCGACGTTCCCGCTCGGCGTGGCCTACCGGATCGGCGATCACCTGTCGATCGGCGCGGAGGTCGAGCCGCTGTTCGGGCAGCTGCGCACGCGCTTCACGCTCAGCGATCTCGACTTCCACTACAAGATCAACGGTCCCGGAGTGCAAGGGATGGCGGGAGTCACGCTCCGCCCGACCGAGCAGTGGGCGCTCGGCCTGTCAGTGCGCACGCCGGGAATGATCTGGATGCGAGGCAGCATGCCGGTGCAAGGCGTCGGCCGGCAGGACGTCGACCTCAACCTGGAGATGCCCACGCAGGTCTTTCTGGGTGCAACCTGGCACTGCACGCGACGGTTGACGCTGTCGGGCTCGGTCCGATTCACCAACTCCAGCACGCTGGGAAGCTCGATCGTGAAGTACGAGCTCACGCCGCAGGCGAACAACGGCTTTCTTCCGCACGCGCAGGACGAATGGAAGTTCGCACTCGCGGCCGAGTACGCGTTACCAGAGCAGTTGATGCTTCGTTTCGCCCTTGCCCAGGCCTCGCATATCGTCGGCTCGCGCGGCGTCAGCCCGCTCGTCTTCGATGGCGACGACACGAAGATCGCCGTTGGCCTGGGGCGGGACTTCGGTCGTTGGGTGCTCGATGCGACGGCGGGCTACAACCTCCCTGCGGAACGCCACATTGCGCGGGAGACGGCGCTCGTGCTTCCGGGCACGTATCGGATGGAGGGCGTGATCTTCATGCTCGGCGTGACCCAGCGTCTGTAGTCGGTCACAATCAGCGTTTTCCGAGTTGTCTGGAAACCGGCTTCGCGGAACGCTCTCAAGCTGCCCCCAGGGCATCCCCGTGCAGGTCACGTCATTAGCTACGCGCTGTGACGCTCTGTCACTCGCAGCAACTGTCCTGGTCGCGCCAGCGACGATCAAGGTCGCAATGCAGGGCGCAGTGCATCTGGCATGGGTCTTGTTTACCCGTCGAGTCCATGGTGGACAGCAGTCAGTTTCGACACTTCGGCGGCGGCCAGAAAGGTGTGTTTCTGCTGCTCCGCTACTTGTTCATTGCTGCCGCTGCCTATCTTATCATCTTCGAGCGACAGACGGCTCCACTTTCGGCCGCACACGGCGTCATGATTGCCGCCGCGCTGGGCAGCAACGTGGCACTGTCCTTCGTCGCTTCAGACGTCGTCTTCTCGTGGTACGTGGAAGCGCCTGTCCTCATCGCCGACACCCTCTGGGTGTCCTGGGCATTGCACTCTACGGGCACGACCGGGCAGGAGTTCTTTCTGCTGTACTTTTTCGTGCTCTGCCTCGCGGCTCTTGGTGAGAGCCTCGCCATGGTACTGCTCGGCAGTACGGTGGTCAGTGTGGCAAACCTCTACTTTAGCGCGGGTCCGCGACTGTGGACGTCCCCCAATCTGCTGCGCGTCGTGTTTTTCTACGCGGTGGCTCTTTTCTACGGGCACGTCATCAGTCAGATCAAGCAGGAGCGGCAACGAGCCACGAAGGGACTGGCTTGGGCGCGGGAGCTTGAAGCCAAGGTTGCCGAACGGACCCAACAGCTCCGGCAGCTATACGACCAAGCGCAGGCTGCCAATCGCTTGAAATCGGAGTTCCTCGCAACCATGTCACACGAGTTGCGCACCCCACTGGTCGCGATCCTCGGCTACACCGATCTCATTCTTGAAGAAGAGTTCGGCGCTCTCAGCCACGAGCAAGCGGGGGCCTTGCAGCGCGTGCACAAGCGATCGCAGGAATTGCTGGAACTCATCAACTCAACCCTCGAGGTCGGTCGGCTCGAGGCCGGGGCGCTGTCGATCGCCCTGACGACGGTTGATGCAAAGGCCTTCCTTGAGATGGTGCAGGTTGAGACCGAATCACTGGGGGAAAAGCCCAATGTGGGATTGGAGTGGGACGTGCCTCCGTCGCTGCCGGTGCTCCACACAGACCCGGCAAAGCTGAAGATCGTGCTCAAGAACTTGATCGGCAACGCAGTGAAGTTCACGGAAGAAGGACGCGTGGCGGTCCGAGCGCAGCCTTACGCGCACGGAGTCGAGATCTCTGTGAGCGACACCGGCATCGGCATCGCCCCGGACGTCTTCCCGGTCATCTTTGAACCCTTCCGCCAAGGTGATGGGTCTAGTGTGCGCCGTTACGGCGGCGTTGGCTTGGGCCTGTACATCGTGCGTCGGCTGGTCGATCTTCTTCAGGGCACGGTGACCGTGGAGAGCCGACTAGGACAAGGATCTACCTTTCGGATCTGGCTGCCAATCAGCGCCGGGGCCGACGCACATGCCGAAAGCCACAAGGCCCACGCCGCATTCCGAACGGCCTGATTACCAGACGCGCCTTCGGCACACTCACCCATTCCGTAAGGGTGAATCAGATCCTGCACAGCCTTTCAGCTGGTCTTGCTCGTCTTCCACGACGAGGATCGTGACGGGCTGCGGCACGGCCCCTTCTACCACTGGGTCTCGCCGCACGGCAAGCGTGTGCCGCCCTCGCTGGAGACCTAATTGGGGCACTCGGGGGCCTGTAAAAGGGGGCTCGCGTGAAAAGCTCGTTTAGGCACCTCGCTGCATAGTCCTCCTGTGGCAGCAGCCACAATTATTGGGTGGATTTCCCATTTTTTCTCTGATATGAATGATGGCGTGTTGCAGGACACCGAATCATCACGGGCCCCGCCGCCGCGGTTGCGGTGCGGGTCAATCCCCCACCCTCCCGGATGGCGTTGAAGAAAGTTGAAGCAAAAGGAGAGAAGATCATGACGAATATACGCAAGCTGCTCACAGTAACCACTGTCGCTTCGGGGATCGCTTTCGTCCTCGCTGGCCCGGTAAGCGCGATGAATGTCGGCGAAGGTCGCGGCGGTCCGAAGCCAAACGCGGCGTGTCTGCAAAGCTGCCGTCTGGCGAACCGGCTATGCGGCGACAACGCCCGGGCCGCCGACCAGCTGTGCGATCAGACGAACTGCTTCAGTCAACAAACGGCGGCTCAAGCGGCATGCACCCCGCCCTACCCCACCACCGCTGCGTGCCAGAGCGCCCGCACTGCGTTGATCAGCTGTGAGCAGCAGTACTGTAGGCCCGCATACACAACGGCGCTCGTCGCCTGCCAGAGCGCGAGCTATACATGTGCGGCCGCCTGTCCGATTTCGACGGCGACCGTGCCTGATCCGCAATGCGTTGGCGCGTGTAACGTCACGTCGCAGACGTGCCGCCTCACGGCCGACACGGCGACGGAGAATTGCACTTGCCTTGCAGATTGCACTTCCCTCATCACTACCGCGGAGCAGGCGTGTGCGGGTAATCCGACTGCGAGCGCGTGCACCACAGCCTTGCAGGCCGCACAGGTTTGCACGCAGTCCTGCAAGCAAACGGAGCAGAGTGCGGAGCAGTCGTGCCTGAAAACGGCACTGAGCTGTATTGCCGCATGCCCGAGCGCGACCGCCACCCCAACACCAACGCCGAGTTCGTGACGGCAAACCGCCAGCGAGCGCGGCATGCTTGAACGCCAGCCAGCTGTAAGCCGCTCCGCGGGCTCACAGCTCGGTCGTTTGCGCACGCCGCACCCCGGGCGGCAACTCAGCCAGCCCCCCGGTCGAGTTGCCGCCCGGCTTCCGATGTGTCATGGATGACGCGTACTCGTAATGTTGTGGGATCAGCGATGCTGCCCCGTGGGCTCAAGGAGCACTTCGCCACCGCCATCGACCGAATGCTGCGCCGGGTCGTGCACCACCTAATTGCGCAAGGCATCACCTATCCCGCGCTGACGCAGATGTTGAAGGAGATCTACGTGGATGTTGCGGAGGCGGAGTTCACCCTGCCGTTCAAGCGGCAAACGGACAGTCGGCTTTCCCTGGTCACCGGGTTGAACCGCAAAGAGATCTTCCGGCTGCGCCGACGGCGGAAGCCGTTGAAGACGACCGTCGCGGTGGAAAATACTCTCATCACGCACGTGATCGGTCGCTGGATGGCCGGCCCGCCATACGCGGCGGCCGATGGAACCCCGCGCCGGCTGCCATATGAAAGCGACCGGCCGAACATGGCCAGCTTTGCGCGCCTAGTCCGCGACCTGAGCGTGGACATCCCGGTGCGTTCCGTGCTCGACGAGTTGTTGCGGGGTGGGGTGGTCACGCTGCTGCTGCCGCAACGGCACGTTGAGCTGCGACGAGAGGCCCACATTCCTACCGAGGACGTGGCCGCCAAGCTGGCGATACTCGGCACGGATCCGGCGGAGCTGTTCTGCACGATCATGCACAACATTGAGCACCCGGACGCGCCCCGGTTCCAGCGCAAGGTGACGTACGACAACATCGGCGCCGACGCACTCGCGAAGATCCGTGCCGCGGCGCGGCGCACCGGTGAGGCGTTCATCCGCAGCGCGAACGCGCTGCTTGCTGCGCACGATCGCGACCAGAATCCGCGCGCTGCCGGAGGGCAGCGGATGCGCGTCGTCCTTGAGACCCATTACTTCGAAGAGGAAGTCGTGCCGCCGACGCCATCACAGCCGGACAAGCGGACAGGTCCCCCTGGCCGCATTCGGAGGTCCCGATGAAGAGGCTGCGCTACCTGCTCGTATCGGTCTGCGTCATCTGCTTGAGCTGCGCGTCGGGCGGCGGGCCAAGCGGCACCGGCATCTCCTCCACTACGTCCGCGATCAGCGGTAACATCGTCGCCGTGCAGACGAGCACCGCTGCGGCCGGAAGCGGCAACACCGCAGGGACGTTACCTTCAATTCAGGTGTCGCTTGACGGTCTTCCCGAGCTGACCACCATGGCCGACAGTGGCGGCAACTTCGTGTTGAGCGGCGACTTCGCTGGCACGGTCACTTTGCGCTTCACGCTGCCGCAGTTCCAGGTCACGCAGCAGCTTGACGTCCCCGCCGGCTCCGCCGTCGTCTTGCAAGACATCGATCTCCAACCGGGCGGCATCGTCGCTCAGGCCGCACGCCAGCTCGACTTCTTCGGCACCGTCGATCTTGTTGACTGCACCGGGGGCACGCTCCGGATCCACGAGCGGCGGTCCAATGGCATGCAGTTTCCCGTCGGCCTCAACGACCAGACCAGTTACGTGGATGCGGCCGGAGGAGCCCGAAGCTGCGCGGCCATCAGTGTCGGAACTACCGTCACCGTCGAAGGCTTGATCGCGTACGCGGCCGATCAGCAGACGATCACCGCGTCGGTCGTAATGATCGCGTCGTCGCCCCCGCCGCCTCCGCAGGAACAGCTCGACGCGCGGTTTTCGGGAGCCGTTGCCGTGCTTGATTGCACCGCGGGGCTCGTCACCGTGGATGACGCCGTTGAGCGAGCTACGGTACAGCTGACCCCGCAGACGCAGCTCACCGGTGCATCGGGTGCGCTCACGTGTGAGGATCTGCAACTCGGCGATTCCGTCCGCGGCAAAGGGCAGATCAATCTGCGTATGCCGGGGGTGATGGTCGCGACCCAGCTTGTCGTCACCGGGCCGCCCAACCCGGGGCAGTTGCTGCATTTCGTGGGGTTCGTCACCACGATCGATTGCGCGGGAGGTGCGCTCCAACTCCGCGACGGCAAGACTACCATCGACGTGCAGCTTTCATCGGCGACGGTGATTACCGGCCGCAGGGGCCAGGGGTTGACCTGCGCCGATATCCAATCCGGTGATCGCGTGCAGGGTCTTGGCCAAGTAGCTCCAGACGCCTCCGGCGCGTTGGATGCCCTGCAGATCACGGTGATGGGTCCGGCGCTCGGAAACCCGATGGGCTAATGAGGTGCGGCGCGCGGCCGTCGTGTTCCTGGCACCCTTGTGCTTATGCTAAAGGTTCACCCATGTCGACGCCGGCACTCACCGCGCTTCCTCGGCTCGACGCGCGCACGAGCACGTGGCTCACGCACGCAGGCCAGCCCGTCCTCGGCGAACGCCATCTGGCGATTCTGGAGGGGGTGAGCGCGTTCGGCTCACTCAACGCTGCCGCCAAGCAGTTAAAAATATCGTATCGCGATGCCTGGGGACAGATCCGTCACGCCGAGACCGCCCTTGGAGTCGGGTTGGTTGCCGCACGCGCAGGCGGCCGGCGCGGAGGCGGGAGCCGCCTCACCCTGGAAGGCGAACAGCTTGTGGCTCGGCTGCGTGCCTTTCACCGGGAGCAACGCCAGGCCACAGCGCGCGGTGTCGCACTGTATTTCGGCGATGCTCCGCAGCCCGCTCTGCGCGACAACGGCGAACGGCTCCTGCTGGCGACCACGACCAGCTTGGTGGATACGGGCTTGCTGGCACTGCTGCTCGTCCCGTTCACCAAGCGCGTGGGAATGGCGGTGGAGGTCTTCGCGGTTGGCAGTGGCGTTGCGCTGCGGCTGGCACGCGCCGGCGATGCCGACGTGGTGTTGACGCACGCACCGAGCGCCGAGGAGCGTTCCCTGCTTGCCGGCGACACGGTGAACCGGCGCCCGGTCCTGACCAACGAATTCATTCTGGTCGGGCCGCCCGATGATCCTGCGGGCGTGCGTGCCGTCCGTGACGTGCATGCCGCCCTGCGGCGCATTGCCGCGGCGCGCGTGCCGTTTCTCTCCCGCGCTGACGAATCCGGAACCAACCAGCGCGAGCGCTCGTTACTGGCGGCCGCTCGCGTGAGACCCGGCCGGTGGTATCAACGCGGGCACTGCGGCATGGCGGAGTTGCTGCGTGGTGCGGATGCCACCCGTGGCTACACGCTGAGCGACTGCGGCACATTTGCCGCCGTCGCAGACGAGCTGTCGCTCGACGTGTTGTGCGGCGGCGGCGCTGAATTGATGAATTCGTACTCGGTGTCAGCCACCAACCCGCACCGACACGAGGGCGCAAACTACCTCGCCGCAATGGAATTGGTGGGGTGGCTCACCTCACCCGCGGCTCAGGAGATGATTGCCGCGTATCGCGTCGCCGGCCGCGCCGTGGCGCAACCGGCGAGCAATGGACGGCCCGTGCGGCGCGCACGCCGCTAAAGTCTTACGTAGGATAGGCAACGATCTCCGTCGCCTTCACGCTCACCCAGACCTCGCTGCCCTGATCGAGGTGTAGGTCTGCCACCGCCTCTCGCGTGACTTCGGCCACTATTGAGATAGTGCCGGTGACGCGCACGCGCACGCGGGAGCCTTCGACGTCGAGCCCGGCGATCTGCCCACGCCAGACGTTGCGCGGTGTTCCTTCCGGCGGACGGCGGTGCAGCGCGACCGCACGGGGGTGGATCACTACGAAAACCTCTCCCGCGCCAGCGTTGGGCACCGCCAGAACCACGCCCTCGTTCAGCTCAACGTGATCCTCCGTCGCCCGGCCGCGGAACAGATTCACGCCGACGAGGTCGGCGACATACGGGGAGCGTGGCTGTTCCGCGACCTCCGCTGGCGAACCGGACTGAACGACGCGTCCATCTTCGAGCACCACGAGGTGGGCGGCTAGTGCCATCGCTTCGAGGGGGTCATGGGTCACCAGGAGCCGAATCCCTCGGAACGCCTCCAGGTGACGGCGCAGCGTTCGGCGGACATCCGCGCGGGTGCTCACATCCAGCGCCGACAGTGGCTCGTCGAGGAGCAGCACTCGCGGTTCGATTGCGAGCGCCCGCGCCAGCGCCACGCGTTGCGCCTGACCCCCGGACAGCTCGCCCGGTCTCACGTTTGCGCGGTCGCCGAGACCGACGCGTTCAAGCCACTCGAACGCCCGATCGCGAGACTCGCGCCGCGATCGGCCGTGACACCGCAGCCCAAAGGCTACGTTCTCAAGCACCGTGAGGTGCGGCAGCAGTAGATAGTCCTGGAATACGACGCCGATGGGCCGCCGTTCCGGTGGGACGAACACCCCGCCCGCCGTATCCTCCAGCACCGCGCCATCAAGAACCACGCGGCCATCGGCGAGCGGGACCAGTCCAGCGAGCACGTGCAGCAGCGTGCTCTTCCCGGCGCCGTTCGGGCCGAGCACAGCCACCACCTCTCCCGCCTCCACCCGCAGATCCATGCGGAGATCGAGCGCTCCGCGCTCGACATGCACGGATGCCTCCAAGCTCACAGCAGGCTCCCCAGACGTTGACGAAGGCCGATCAGCACCGCCAATGAGAGAACGAGGAGCACCAGGCTCAGCACAACGCCTGCTTCGGGATTGCTCTCCAGCGCCAGATAGACCGCGAGGGGAATGGTCTGTGTGCGTCCCGGGAAATTGCCAGCGAAGGTGATCGTAGCGCCAAACTCGCCGAGGGCCCGGGCCCAGCAGAGGATCGCCCCTGCCTGCAAAGATGGGCGAATCAGTGGTAGGGTCACCCGGCGAAACACTGTCCACCGCCCGGCGCCCAGCGTGCGCGCCGCATCTTCTAATCGGCGATCAATGGAACGCAACGCCCCCTCGACCGTGAGCACGAAAAAGGGCATCGCAACAAAGGTCTCAGCGAGCACCGCACCAGCGGTGGTGAACGGAAGCCGCACACCGAAGGCTTGATCCAGCCACTGGCCGATGAGCCCACGGCGTCCGAAGGCGAAGAGCAACGCGACACCACCGACGACGGGCGGCAGCACAATTGGCAGCATCGTGAGACCGCGCAGCAGCGCGCGTCCCGGAAACTCGATCCGCGCCTGCACCCACGCGAGCGGCAAACCGAATACGACGGAGCAGCAGGTTGCGGAGACCGAACACACCAGCGACAGCCACAGCGCCGTCCGCACCGTGGGCGCGCTCAGTGCACGCCACACGTCACTGCCCAGCCCTCGCCACAGCAGACCGACAAGCGGCAGGACGAAGATCGCCGCGCCAGTCGCGGCCAACACGACAGCGATGACGGGGGCCGCCTCACGCTGACGACGGCGTATGTGCTGATTCACGCGCACGTTTTCATCGAGGGCGAGAGGGTCCCCCCCCTGCGAGCACCCCGATGGACACCAACCACCATTCGCGTTGTCGGCCTTGGGTTGCGACGAGTCCGTTGACTGGGGTCGCGTCGCTCACTGCCACCATCGGTCGACGAGTTCGAGCGAGTGGAACTACTTCCCGATCATCACTTCCGTTGCCTTGACGATGGCGACGACTTCGTCGCCGACCTTGAGGCCAAGCCGCTCCACCGAGCCGCGTGTGATTGCCGCAACCACTTCGTTGGCACCGACCTGCACGTGCACCTCGGCCATCACGTTGCCGAGCGTGATCTTGGTGACCTTTCCTTTGAGGTGATTCCGAGCGCTCAGTTCCATGGCTCTCTCCTCCTTGGCGCATCATAGCCCGGTGTCTCCTGCAACGCTATGTACTCACGCGCGACGCACGGGAGATTGCAAGCGGGCACACACTCCCCGAGCGAGGTCCACGCGCAATTCAACGGGGCAGAAACCCGAAGCTCGCGAGCTGCTGCTGCCCTTCCGATGATAGTACAAACTTGATGAACGCCGCGGCTGCGGCCGCGCTGGGCGCGTTCTTCACCACCGCGATGGGATAGCGTGCGATCACGTTGGACGACTCGGGAATGTCTACGCCCTCGACTTTGCCGGCCGCCGCTCGGACATCGGTGACGTACACAATCCCGGCATCCGCCTCTCCCATGGCGACTTTGGTCAAGACCGCTTTCACGTCCAACTCCTGACTGGCGGCCGGCGCGGTCACGCCCGCTTTACCGAATGCCTCGGCAGCGTAGCGCCCACACGGGACGGTCGGACCGCACAGCGCAATCGTGAGCCCGGGCTTCGCCAAATCCGCAAGCGCAGCGATGTGTTTCGGGTTGCCTGGGGGCACGACGATCTGCAGCGTGTTACATGCAAAGAGTTGAGGTGCACCGGCAATCGCGCCACTCTCCACCAGCTTCTGCATGTTTGCCTCATCGGCCGAGGCGAAGACATCCGCCGGCGCACCTTGCTGAATCTGTTGCACCAGAGTCGACGAGCCCGCGAAGTTGAGCTGCACCTTCATATCAGGATGGGTTTTCTCGAATGCGTTCCCGACCGCTTGAAACGCAGCGGTGAGTGAGGCGGCGGCGAAGACCGTCACCGTTCGCGAAGTCGGAGGTGGAGAGGTACTGGTCTGTTGCGCCTGGGTTGCGGATATGAGCGCCGCGCCAAGAAAGAGTGCGGCGATGACAGATATGCGGAATCTCATAGCATGGCCTCCCAAGTCTCGCGCGTCAGCTCAGTGATGAATTGATCGTACCCCTGAAAAAGAGACCCACGCCTCGGACTTTCCGCTTGTGGCAAGGCCATGCTGACGAATCAGGCGGTGCGCTGTGGCAGTCGAACCTCCCTCGTCCCAACTGGAACGACGGTCCCCATCTCGCTCGCGTCGTACCCGGGCAATTCGCCGACCGCACACCGCAAGGCCCGCGAGCGGACCGCGCGCACCAACGCTTGGATGCGCGGATCGTGATCGAGGTCGCTGCGGTAGCAGAGGTCGTAGTCCTCTTCACGCGCGACGAGAAAGTCTAGTCCGGCGTCCGCTGCCGAAAGCCGCACGCAAATTCCGGCCTGTGCCCAACCGGTGCGAATCGTTTCGACGACACCGGTGTGATCGATGGCCATATGGTTGTAGCCCTTCGGCAGCGGATGGTTATCCTTGAGAATCTGGTCGAGGCAACGCCGAGCGCCGGAGCCGGGTTCGCGGCCCACCCAGCGTAGCTTGGCCGACACGGCTTGGCGGATCGTACGGATGCCGAGACCCGGAGCCAGAGCGAGTCCTTCCTGCCAGCGTGTAGCTCGTAGCAGGGTGAAGCCCGGCCCGAGCATCTCGTGGACGGTCCCTTCGTTTCCTGCCGGCGCCTCGTCGTCTTGCAGATGAATGCCGGCGACGTGAACTACACCACGGCGAAGCAGCTCCAGTGCTGGCCGACTGGAACGAATGAACGGCAGCAATCGAACACCGGCGCTGCGTGCCAGCTCCGCCGCCAGCAGCCCGACAGCTGGATCACACCCCGCCACGACCAGTGTCTGGTCTGGATCGGCATGGGCGCGAAACTCATACGCGCCCGCACGCAGGCTCCCGTCAACCGGCAGGGTTCCTACAAAGGTGCGCTCGACCGGATACAGTAGCGTCTGGTCCCCAACCACGGCCCGCCAGAACCGGCAGGGATCGGCGGATGAGGGCCACGCCCACTCGGGTTCGCTGCTGCGGGCTGCCTTCGTGAGGCTGAAGAGATCCTCGACACGACATCCGAACGCCGCGGCCAAGGCCAAGGCAGCGGCCGTTGATGGCACCACGCGGTCGGTCTCGATGGCGCTGATGGCGGTTCGCGACAGGCCGGTCCGCCGCGCGAGATCCTCTTGGGACCAATCGCGTGTCGTCCGGTAGTTTTGAACTCGGTTGCACAGTACCGACACGATCATGTCATGTACGATAGCATCCTGTCGGTCAAGCCGATAGGGCGGATTCGCGAATTGCACCGATGCGGACGGTCGGCACCGGAGGCGTCGGTGTGCCGCCTCAGCACGGAGCGGATGTTGCGAGAATAATGAAACGTTGACCGGCGAACGTCGGCTCGCTCTTGACAGTGGCTGCCGCTGCTGCGAGATGCTGCCGCTCGGGAAAGAGGACACCATGGGAAACCCTAGTTCGTATACGCATCTGCTTTCGCCGGGCCGTATCGGATCCCTCGAGATCCGCAATCGCATCTTCATGTCGCCCATGGGGGACAACCTCGGCGAAGGCAACGGACACGTGGGCGAGCGCACCAAGCGCTACTTCGAGGCGCGTGCCCGCGGTGGTGTCGGGCTCATCATCGTCGGCGTGGGCGGGATCGCCTATCCGGCGGGTGCTTGCATTCCCAACCAGGTCGCCGTCTCGGACGACGTCTTCCTGCCTGGCCTACAAGATCTCACCACGCGCTTGCACGCGCATGGCGCCAAGGTGGCCATCCAACTCCAGCACGCCGGCAAGGTGGCGACACAGGACATGGCCTGCGGGCGCCCGATGTGGGTGCCGTCGGTCCCCGAGATGAAGGCCGGTGACCTTTTCAACGACCTGACGCTGGAAGAGATCCAGGGCATCAGCGGGGACCTGGCGAAACCCGGCGCGGGAATCAGCTTCCACGCGATGACCACGGCGGACATCCGAACGCTGATCACCCTCTTTGCCGATGCCGCAGACCGCGCCCGGCGCGCGGGGTTCGACGCCGTCGAGATCCACGGAGCCCACGGTTATCTGATTTCCTCCTTCATTTCTCCGGCGAGCAACAAGCGCACCGACGAGTACGGCGGGTCGCTGGAGAATCGCGCGCGGCTGCTGGTGGAAGTCATTCAGGCGGTCAAGCAGCGGGTGGGTAAGGACTTTCCGGTCTGGTGCCGCCTGGATGCAAAGGAGTTCCGCGTCGAGGGTGGCATCACCGTTGAGGATGCCCAACGCACGGCCGAGTCGGCCGCGGCCGCGGGTGCCGACGCCATCCACGTCAGTGCCTACGCCGATCCCGTCGTGGGCGTCGCCTTCACGGACGCGCCGTTGGTGCACCAGCCGTGCGGCTACGTGGCGTTGGCAGAGGGCATCAAGCGGCGCGTCAAGGTCCCGATCATTGCCGTTGGCCGGATCGAACCCGGCGAGGCGGATGAGATCATTGGAGCAGGCAAGGCCGATTTCATCGCCATGGGACGCAAGCTCCTCGCCGATCCCGAGCTGCCGAAGAAACTTGCCGAGGGACACACCGAGGACATTCGGCCCTGCGTCTATTGCTACACCTGCGTGGGCAAGATCTACCTCAATCAACGCACCTGTTGCGCCGTGAACCCGGCTACCGGGCGCGAGGCCGAGTTCGAGATCAACCCCGCGCAGAAGCCCAAACGAGTGGTCGTCGTGGGTGGCGGTCCCGCCGGAATGGAGGCCGCGCGTGTGGCCGCGTTGCGTGGGCATACAGTCACATTGTGTGAGAAAAGTGAGCGCTTAGGCGGCACGCTCTGGTTTGCCTCGCTCGTTTACGAGCCCAACGGCAAGCTGCTCGCACACCTGGAAGCACAGGTGCGCAAGCTGCCCATCGAGCTGCGACTCGCTCAGGACGTCACCCCAGGGCTGGTGCAACAGCTTCGGCCGGACGTGATTCTGGTGGCCGTGGGCGCGCGGCGGCAGCCGCCGCCGATCCCGGGAGTCGATCGCTCGAACGTCCTGAGCGGGGACGATTTGCGCAGTCTCATGACCGGCAGCGACAAGAGCGTCGCGGCGGAGAAGCTTTCCCTGGCGCAGCGCGCCATGCTCAAGATGGGCAACCTGCTCGGCGTCTCCGACCGTGTCGCGCTCACTCGCGAACTCACACGGCACTGGAT
This sequence comes from Binatia bacterium, assembly GCA_044450645.1. Lineage (GTDB taxonomy): Bacteria > Desulfobacterota > Binatia > HRBIN30 > HRBIN30 > JAGDMS01. The sequence goes on along the minus strand of JBIOJG010000001.1, from coordinate 83,407 downwards.
GCCGTTGGGAAAGCGCGTGGTCGTAATCGGCGGTGGCCTGGTGGGAATTGAGCTCGCCGAGTTTCTGAATGAACGCGGCCGCGAGGTCACCGTACTCGAGGAAGGATCGACGCTGGGCAAGGAGATGGCTCTGCCGAGACGGTGGCGTGCGCTGTACACGCTGCGCGAGCATGGCGTCGTTTTGTTGACGGACACGCAGGTCGAAGCGATCGCCGATGCGGGAGTGGTCTACGTACACAACGGCGCGCGACAGACCGCGCCGGCCGACTCCGTGATCCTTGCAGCCGGAACCCAGGATAACCGCAGCCTCGCCGAATCTCTCAGTAGTCTCGGCACCGAAGTGCACCTGTTGGGGGACTGCAAGGGAGTCGGCTACATCGAGGGTGCGATCATGGACGGCGCGCGCGTCGCGCGGGCCATCTGAGGTAGCGCAGTTCACACGGCACAGCCGTCGCGGTCCAACCGTCCATAGCGGCGGATGCCGCTGCTGCCGGCGGTCGCGCCTGCCGAGTGTCGCCGGCTGACGTATATCACGTGCGAATATGGGGTTTCGTGCGAGAATTCACTTGACAACCAGGCCCATCGGCAGTAACCAAACAAACGTTTGTTTGTCTGATCTGTGGGCTGCTTCGGGAGAATCCGTGATGCGGGAAAAGGTCCCGACCGCCAGACATCGGGGAATTGAAGTAGCCGAGAGAACACTGTCCCAACCGTAGAGGAAGAACGCAATGGCACGCAGGGAAAAAGCCCGGCAGTTCCTAGAAGAATCAGAGTCCCACAAGCACTACTCGAGCATCGTTGAATGTGCCCTGACCTATTTCATCACCAAGGCGGAAAGGGAAGGCAACAGGCGCTTCGCGGACGACCTCAGGAAAGCGAAAGAAGAATATCATGAGGAGTTCAAGTGGGCCATCGAGCTGACCGAACAGGTGTGGGCCGAGCTGTTCACGGACGAAGAGTTGGACGACTTGATCGTGCTGCATTCCAACCCGGCGCTGAAAAAAGCGCGCGCGCTCACGGCGGATATTTTCAATAGAATATTGGAAAAATACGTCTCGGCGTCTGCCTGATGGAACGCACCACCCCAGGAGCGGTTGCACAAATGGAAGAACGTTCTCCCGTAGCAGAGGAAAAACGACTTTCGAGCAAGCAGGAATCTCCCAGTCCCAGCGGCAAGCAAGAAAGTCACGGAGCGATGCTGATGCGATCGACCGGCTTGGGAAAGGCCGAGCTGGTGGCGGAGATCGTCGGGCTAAAACGCCAAGGGGACTACCTCATCATGGAGCTGCAAACCACCAAGCCGGTGCGCTGGAAGATCCGCGGCGGGCTGAGTCACAAGGATTTGCGCATGCTCGTGAAGGCAATGATGAAGCTCTCGGTTCTTTCCTTCCTGCTCAACCTACGCGCTTGGTTCAAGGAACCAGTGCATCCCGGGGACTTCTGAACCACACTGCGCAAATGTCCCCGTACTCACCCCGGAATCAACATTATCGAAGGAGTTCATGATGGCTGATCAGACGTTCGATGCCGTGATCGTCGGCGGCGGGAACAAGGCGTTGCTGCTGGCCCTGTATCTCATCAAGTATGGCGGCATGAGCGTCGGCATCTTTGAGCGGCGACACGAGATCGGCGGCTGCCTGGCGACCGAAGAAATATCGGCCCCAGGTTTTCGGGGTAACACCCACGCCAACATCATCCTGCCCTGGTACTACGCGCCGGTGTGGCGCGACTTTCCGGAATTCTGGGACTACGGCGCGCAATGGGAGCAACACACCTGCAGCGACGGTTTCGTCTTCAAAGACAAGGACAACTGCCTGGCGATTTATAGTCTCAAGCACGACCCGACGCAGGAGCGCACCGCGAAAGAGATCGCGCGGTTCTCGAAGAAGGACGCGGATACCTGGCTGAAGCTCGCGAAGCTCGCCGAGTGCGACGAATTCCAGAGAGTGCAGATGGACATCCTGTTCAAGCCGGCGGAGGATCGGATCACCGGCGAGGTCATGGAACGACAGGGCATGCTCCTCCCGCCGTTGATGGAAGCCGGCTTCATGCCCGATACGCTGACCATGAAGGCCAGCGGCCTGCGGGCCGCGCAGGAGTGGTTCGAGAGTCCCGAGCTGCAATCCTGCATTCTGCGCTTCGCGGTTTCCTCGGTGGTCGATATCAACGAAGCCGGAACCGGAATGATGACGTTGGGCTTGAGCACGACCCTGCCGGTGATCGGCTTCAACCGCGGCGGCACGCACCAGATCGCGCATGCCGCCCACCAAATCCTGGTGCAGAACGGCTGCCAGTTCTTCACCAACATGCCGGTGGAGAAGGCCCTCATCGAAAACGGAAGGGCCACGGGCATCCGCCTGGCCGATGGCACCGAGATCGCCGCCCGCAAGATCGTCGTCAGCACCCTGTCCCCCAGTCAGCTCATCTTCGAGTTGATCGGCGAGCAGCACGTCGACGAGGTGCTGAAGCGACGCGTGAAGCTGCTGCAGGACACGTTCGGCTGTCTGATGTGGTACAGCTTCGCCGTTCACGAGGCACCGAAGTACAAAGCCGAGGCCTTCAATCCCGACATTCACGAGTGCCAGTGGCTCGGCCTCCAGCCTGACCCGGATCCGACGCACATCGCTCGCGAGTGCCTGTATGAGCGGCTCTACAAGTTTCCACCGCTCGAGGACTACGCGCCCACGGTCGGCTGCCACAGCCTCGTCGATCCGAGCTTCGCACCTCCGGGCAAACACGTGGTACAGAACGAGCAGCTGGCCCCGCCGGCCAGCGCGTTCAACGAGAAGCAATGGCTCGAGATCAAGAAGCGCTACGCCGACGAGCTGATCACCATCTGGAAGGACTACGCCCCCAATATGACGTGGGACAATGTCATCGGTGTGGATACAAACAGCGCCTACGACCACCGCCGCATGCGCAACCTCGGGCCAAACGGGACGATGGCCGGCATCGACCGCTCTCCGTACCAGACCGAGGAGAATCGGCCTACTCCTGAGTTGGCCAACCACCGAACGCCAATCTCGAATCTCTACGCCACCGGCGGCTCGTGGCACGTGGGATCCAATGCCGGTTCGACCGAGGCGTACAACTGCTACCGGATCATCGCCAAAGATCTGGGGCTCGGCAAGCCGTGGGAGGAGCCGGGCAAAGAAGAGCCGGACTCGCTCGTCGAGCAACTGAGGATCACCAAGAAGCGGGTGCAAGACTCACTGCGAGCAAAGGCTCAACGAACCGAGGCCCGCTAACCAGCGAAGGCAACACCTACACCACGAGGACACGCACATGGCGCACAACTACGATGTGATCATTATCGGCAGCGGTCCCAATGGGCTGGCAATCGGCGCGTATCTCGCCAAAGCGGGACAGAAGGTTCTGCTGCTGGAGAAGCGCTTCGAGGCCGGCGGCGGGCTAGCCACCGAACAAGTGACGATTCCCGAGTTCTACCACAACACCCACGCGGTCTACATGATGATGGTGGACTACGCGCCGGTGTATTCGGATTTCCAATTCGAAGAGCGCGGCGTCAAGCACATCTTTCCGGAGCTGCAGGTGGCCATGCCACTGACCGATGGCCGGTCGTTGTGCATCTACCGCGACGTGGAGCGCACCTGTGCCTCAATCGCCAAGTTCTCGAAGAAGGACGCCGACAGCTACCGCGACATGCAGCGCCATTTTGAGGAGCTGATGAAGCACATCCTCGGCCCGCAGACCTACGTGCCGATGGAGGCCGCGCCGCTGATGGCGGCCAAGGCGGATCTCACCGAACTCGGCCGCGCCTTGTCCGAGTACACCGAGAAGACGCCCGAGGAGATCGTCTGTGAGCGCTTCGAGAACGAGCAGGTCCGCACGCTCATGTTGTACATGGCCTGCCACTGGGGCCTCGATTACGCCCAGTCCGGGGTCAGCTACATGGTCCCCATCTACCTCAACCGCATGTCGAACCTTCGGCTGGTGGCCGGCGGCTCGCATCGCGTCTCCAACACGCTGCTCAAATCCGTCTTCGAGAACAAGGGGCAGATCCGCACCAGTGTGCGCATCAAACGGATCATCGTCGAAAACGGTACGGCGAAGGGCGTGGAGCTGGAGGACGGCACGCAGTTCATGGCCAACACCGCGGTGGTGAGCACCGTCGACACGCATCAGACGTTCCTGCAGTACGTCGGCGAAGACAAGCTCGAACGCGAATTCGTCGACATGATCAAGATCTGGCAGTGGGAGAAATGGAGTCTGCTCGTGTCGCATCTGGCCATGGCCGAGCCCCCGAGCTTCAAGGCCGCCGCCTCCCAACCCGACCTCAACACGGCGTTCATCCACGTCCTCGGCTACGAGAACCTCGCCGCGCTCAAAGGGCACTGGGACGCCATGGCCAAGGGTGAGATGCCATCCAGTGCCGGCTACAACTGCTGCTTCCCGAGCGTGCACGATGCCTACCAAGCGCCGCCGGGGCGAGCCTCCGGGCTGATCTCGCAGATGGCGCCGTTCGACTTGAAAGACGGCGGCTCCGAGCGGTGGCTGAACCACACGTACCGCGAAGAGACAGTCGAGAGACAGCTCGCGGTGCTGCAACACTACGCGCCGAACGTCACACGGGAGAAGGTGCTCTGGACCTATCTGACCACGCCGGCGGACATTCAGAACAAGTTCGCCAACATGGTCAAAGGCAGCTACAAGCAAGGTGCCTATCACCCGCTGCAGATGGGGTATCTGCGGCCGAACCAAGACTGCTCGCAGTACCGCACACCGGTGAAGAACCTTTATCTCGGCGGGGCGAGTGTGGCCCCGGGCGGCATGGTGCTCTTTGGCCCCGGGTACAACTGCGCCAACGCCATCGCCGAGGATTTCGCCATCGAGAAGTGGTGGACGGAGCCCGCGTACATCACCCAGGCGCGCGAGAACGGGTACGTGTGAGATCGCGTATCGCATATGGCGTATGGCTTATGGCCAGAATCTGCCATCCGACCATATGCCATATGCCATATGCCATAAGCGGAGGTACGCATGAGTAAGGATGAACGCTTCGACGTCGTCATCATTGGCGCCGGACCCAACGGCATGACCACTGCGGCCTATCTGGCCAAATCCGGGCTGAGCGTCTGCGTTCTCGAAGAGCGCACCGAATGCGGTGGGGCCTGCGAAACGCAGGAGCCGATTCCGGGCGTGCGCATCTATCCGCACGCGATGCTGATGTACGCCTCGCCGGCGCCGGGATTCGAGCAGCTGGAGCTGCACAAGTACGGCTTCCGCATGACCTGGGATCCGAAGTTCGCATCCAGCGGCGAAACCGCTGCGCTGGCATGCACCGACGGCTGGCGACCCATGTCGATGACCGACAAGATGGGCTGGGCCAAGCTGGGTGGACTACTCGGCCAGCCGCCGTTCACCAAGGAACTGATGCGCGCCACCTTCTGGTGTCCGCCGCATCCTGCCGAAGTGGAGGTCACCGACGACAACGTGCCGTACATGCAGGTGTACAAGCAACGCCAACCTGACATGTACACGCACGAACTGCGCGAGATGACGATGCTCGATCTCCTCGATGAGCACTGCGAGACCGAACACTTCAAAGCCGGTATGGCCTTTGCCGCCTGGGCGTCCGGTGCCGCCGGTCACTGGGAGGGCGTGGCGATCCCGGCGACACTGTGCGTCCAACTCCTGACTCTGCCAAACACCGGGCAGAACAGTATTCCGCGGGGCGGCTTGCATGGCTACTTCCACGCCATCCATCGCGCCGCCGTGCATAAGGGAGCGGTGGTCCGCACCAGCTGCCCGGTGGATGAAATCCTGATCGACGACGGCCGCGCCGTGGGCGTCCGCTTACGCGAGACCGCAGCCATGGGCGGACGAACCATCCGCGCCAACAAAGCGGTGATCGCCGCGTGCGACGTGCACCAGGCCTTTCTCAAGCTGGTTGGGCCGAAGCATCTGGACCCGTCCTTCATTCGCAAGGTCAAGGATATCAGCCTCAAGAACCAGACGCTCTACGTATCCGTCTTCCACACCAAGCAACAGATGCGCCTGAAGCCCAAATTCGTGAAAGAGGACCAGTACGTGGGACCCAATCGGCAACCGGGTCTCGGCATCTACCCGTGCGACTCGCGCGAGATCTACTACGAGAACGTGGCGGACGTGGACGGCAAGAAGGGCCAGCCGACCGTACCGCCGGAGCGCGCACTGTGGTTTCAAGCCCCGCCCCAGTCGTTCGATCCGACGGATTGCCAGGCCAATTATCCTCGGGGCTACATCTCGCAAGCGTTCGAGATGGCAGTCACTTCACCCGACTATCACAAGGAGGGAGAGGACGCCCTCGACAAGCACAAGAAAGACATGGATGCGTACATGCGCAAGGCGTACAGCCAAATGCTGGACGGCCTCGAGGACGACAATCTCATCCACCATTGGAGCGCTACCGGGCGCGACATCGAGTTTCGTAATACCGGTCTGATTGGCGGCACCTGGTGTGGCAGCCGTCACGACGAGGATCAGTTGTGGACCAACCGGCCGATGCCGGAGTTGGCCCGCTATCGCACGCCCATCGACGGGCTGTACCACGCGCACCAGACATCGGGGCATCCCGGCGGCCTGTGCCTCATGGCCATCCCGTACAACCTGATGCACGTTCTCATCGAGGACGGGGTCGCCGAGCCGGGCGAGTGGTGGTACCCGTCGCCGTGGTACATTCCGCAGCCGGGCAAGATCTCCGCGAAGCGCCGTTAACGCGAAGGGATGAGGGCGGACGATGTCAGACTTCAAGTACAAGTCGGAGTTCAAATACGATCCTACTGATGTGTTCGGACACATGCAGGAGGAGTTCCCCAAGGAAAGCGAATTCGACGTCGTGATCATCGGCGGCGGGCCCAACGGGCTCATCGCCGGCGCCTATCTTGCCAAGGCCGGGCTGAGCGTCGCCGTTTGCGAGCGTCGCTTCGAAGCCGGCGGCGGCTTGGCGACCGAGGAGAACCTCTACCCCTGTTACTCGTCCAACCCGCATGTCCTGTACCACATGATGGTGGATTTCATGCCCGCGATTCGGGATTTCAGCCTGGACGGCCCAGCCCTCACCTGGATCAAACCGAATTTTCAGACGGGCATGGCGTTCGAGGATGGCTCGTCCGTGCTGCTCACCCGCATGGCGCAGGACACCAAGGACTCCATCAGCAAGTTTTCATTCAAGGATGCCGTGACCTTCGGCAAGGTCATTCGCGAGTGGCGCAAGATCGTCGACGACATCATCGCACCGGCCACGTACATCCCGCCCATGGATCCGATCGAGATCACCATGGCCATGCAGCGCACCAAGGTCGGCCAGCAGATGTTGGAGATCGGAGAACTGAGCCCGCTGCAGCTCATCACGGAGACCTTCGAGCACGACAAGGTCCGTGCACTACTGCTGTATGCCACCTGCATGTGGGGGTTGGATCCGCGCGAGACCGGTATGGGCTTCATGGTGCCCCTCATGCTCGATCGCGCCATGAACAAGTGTTACTGCTACGGCGGCTCTCACAAGTTCGGCAGTGCGTTGGCGCGCCAGGTTGTCAAGAACGGCGGACTGATCTTGGAAGCGGCGACCGTGGACAAGATCCTCATGGAGAACGGGCGGGCGGGCGGCGTGCACATCACGCACGAGGATCGTGTCCTGCGCGCCAAAGTGGTCATGTCCACCCTGGACCCGCACTCCACGTTCCTCGACCTGGTCGGGGAGCAGCATCTGCCCGCTACGCTGAAGGACTCGGTCAAAGGATGGGCCTGGGACAAGTGGAGTTTCAACACCCTCCACATCGCCGCTGACGAGCCACCGAAGTACGTCACCGACGATCCGTGGATCAACGAGTCGTTCGCCACCGTCATCGGCATCGAGAGCGTGGACCAGCTCCTGAACCATTGGAGCAGCGTCGCCGCGGGAAAGATCGACCTCAACAGCTTTGGTGGCCACTCGACCTGCGAGAGCCTGTTCGACCCGACATTGAGCGACCGCCCGGGCAAGTACGTGTCCATGTTCCAGATCCATGCACCGTACGGGATCGAGGGCGGTTGGGTGAGCCGGCGTGAGGAGATCAAAGCGGCCATGCTGTCCAAGTGGCGGAAGGCGGCGCCGAATCTCACGGCGGACAAGATCATCAGCACCGCCATGGAGGATCCCGAGGAGATCGAGATCCGTTTCCCGAACATGCGCCGCGGCTCCATCAAGCACGGCGACTACCGGCCGCTGCAAATGGGCTGCTACCGTCCCAACCAGGAGTGCTCCGGCACCAACACCCCGATCGAAGGTCTCTATGTCTGCGGTGTGTCGGTGTACCCTGGAGGTCTGGTGCTCGGCGGTCCCGGCTATCTGGGCGCGAACAAAGTGGCCGAGGATCTGGGGGTGAAGAAGTGGTGGAAGCCTACCCCGGAGATGGAACGGTACATGAAAACGTATCTCGAATGAGAAGCTGACTTTCCCCCTTCTTGTTAAGAAGGGGAACCTAACCGACAGGGAGGTAAACGATGGGTAAGGAAGAACGGTATGATGTCGTCATCATAGGTGCCGGCCACAACGGTACCACCACGGCGGCGTATCTGGCGAAGTGCGGGCTGAGCGTCTGCGTGCTGGAGGAGCGGCCGGAGTGCGGCGGGGCGCAGGAGACGGTCGAACCCATAGCCGGGGTGCGTATCCAGCCTCACGCCATCGCCAACTATGGCGGATCCGCCCCGGGCTGGGAGCAACTCGAACTGTGGCGTTACGGCTTCCGGATGGATTGGGACCCTAGCGTGCCGCTCCCGATGGAGTTCGATCGCTATCTGTTCACTCGTGACGGGATGTCGCCGATCACCGAGAAAGACAAGATGGGCTGGGCCAAGATCACCGGCCTGTTGAACGATCCGCCATTTTACAAAGATCTGATGCGCGCCACGTTCTGGTGCCCACCGCATCCCCAAGGCGTCGAACTGAACGAACACACCATCCCCTACATGCAGGTGTACAAGCAGCACCTGCCCGAGGTGTGGAGCCGGGAACTGATGGAAATGACGATGTTCGACCTGATGGACGAACATTGCGAGACCGAGCCCTTCAAGGTCAACATGGCGTGGACGGCGCTGGTCTCGGGCGCGCACGGCCACATGGAAGGAGTAGCCATTCCGGCGCTCTGCAGCGTGGCCACCGTATTCCCGCCAGCGGTGGCCAAACCGGTCGCCGCGCGCGGCAACATGCACGGCTACTATCACGCGCTCTTTCGCTGCGCAGTTGCCAACGGCGCCATATTCCGCGCCTGCTGCCCGGTCGAAGAGATCATTATCGAGAACGGGCGCGCCGCCGGCGTACGTTTGCGCGACGACGCGACCTGGGGCGCCAAGAAGATCTGGGCCAACAAAGCGGTGATCAGCGCGGCGCACATCAAGCCGACCTTCCTCAAAATGATCGGTCCGCGGCATCTGGACACCGGTTTCATCCAGCGCATCAAGGACCTCAGCCTCAAGGGCGGCAGTCTCTATATGACGCACTTCCTCACCCGTGAGGAACTGCGCTACCGTCCCAAGTACCAGCGAGAGCCGAAGGAGAAGTACCAGTTCACGGGCCCCTTCTTCCCCTCCGACAGCCGTGAGATCTACTTCGAGAATGTTCGCGACGTGCTGGGACACCAGGCGAACCTCACGCTGCCACCGGACAAGGCGATGTGGGGCATCGTGTCCAGCAATTTGTATGATCCGACGAACCCGCAGTGCACGCGCGAGGGCTACGTCATCAACGGGCCGCTGTGGATGATGGTGCCTACTCCCGAGTACCAGGTCGAAGGCATCGACGCGATGGACAGGGAGAAAGCCAAGTGGAACGAGTACATGCGCCAAGCCCTCGCCTGTGTCGTTGAGAATGTCGAGGAACCGAACCTGGTGCGGATCTTGGGCGAGACGCCGTGGGAGCAGGAACTCCGTAACACGGGAATGATGGGCGGTTCGTGGTACGGCACCCGCTGTGACCGCGACGAGTGGTGGAACGAACGGCCACTGCCGGAACTCTCGCGCTATCGCGTACCGGGCATCGACGGCCTCTACCTGGCGCACCAGTCGGCGGCGCATCCCGGCGGCCTGTGCCTGATGGCCGTCGGCTACAACCTGATGCACATTCTCATCGAGGACGGCGTCGCTCAACCCGGCAAGTGGTGGTACCCGTCACCTTGGTACATGCCCCAAGAAGGCAAGATTTCCGCCAAGCTTGGTTGAGCTGGAACAGCAGGAGGAATGCCATGGCAAAGAAAGAACTGGTTGGCCAACCCCATCCCCAGAGTTTCTTCTCCGAGTTCCCGGCGGAAAGCGAATGGGACGTCGTCATCATCGGCGCCGGACCGAACGGCTTGATCACCGCGGCCTACCTGGCCAAAGCCGGCCTCAAGGTTGCGCTGGTTGAGCGTCGCTACGAGATCGGCGGCGGGCTCGCGACCGAGGAGATCCTCTATCCGGGTTACTACTCCAACATCCACGCGATCTACCACATGATGGTGGATTACATGCCCGTGCTGCGGGACTTCGATCTCGGCCGTCACGGCCTGGTCTGGATCAAACCCAACCTGCAGACGGCGATGGTTTTCGAGGACGGCAACTCGCTGCAGCTCACGCGCATGGTCGAAGACACGATTGACTCCATGCACAAGTTCTCGCAGAAGGACGCCGTCACTTTCGGGAAGGTGATGCGGCAATGGCGTCGCATCGCCCGCGAAGTCGTGGTGCCGGCCACCTATCTGCCGCCCATGTCGCCGCTCGACATCTCCATGGCCATGCAGCGCACCGACCTCGGCAAGGAGATGATGGAGATTACCGAGCGCAGCCCGTTGGAGATCATCACGGACACGTTCGAGAACGACCGCATACGCGCGCTCCTGCTCTACACCTGCTGCATGTGGGGGCTGGATCCCAGAGAGACCGGCGTGGGATTCTTCGTCCCGCTGCTCATCGACCGGGGGATGAACAAGTGTTACTGCCAGGGCGGCTCGCACAAGCTGGCCGCGTCGTTGGCCCGTGAGTTCCTTCGTGCCGGCGGGACGATCCTGGACTCCTCCCAGGTCAACAAGATCATCATGCGCAACGGTGCCGCCACCGGCGTCGAACTCTGGGAAGGCCGCACGCTGCACGCCGACGTCGTCATCTCCAGCCTCGACCCGCACAGCACCTTCTTCGACCTCGTCGGCAAGCAGAATCTGCCCAGCGAGCTCGCCGAAGCGGTCGACGGTTGGAAGTACGACAAGTGGAGCTTCAACACTCTGCACGTGGCCTCGCGCGAGGCTCCGCGCTACGCCGCCAAGGATCCATGGGTGAACGAGTCCTTCATGACGATCTTCGGTTTCGAGAGCACCACCCAGGTTCTGGCGCACTGGGACAACGTCACGGCGGGGAAGCTCGACCTGAAGAATCTCGGCGGCCATTCCACCTGCGAGACGTTCTTCGATTCTCATTTGGCACGCAAGCCGGGACAGATCTCCTTCTTCCAGACGCATGCCCCGTACGGGATCAAGGGTGGCTGGGAAGAACGCAAGGACATCGAGGACGCGATGCTGGCCCGGTGGCAGAAGGCGGCTCCGAACATGACGCGGGCCAACGTCGTCGCCACCAACATGGAGACGCCTAAGGACATCGAGATACGCCTGCGCATGCGCTTCGGTTCGATCAAGCACGGCGACTACAAGCCCGTTCAGCTGGGCTGCTTCCGCCCCAACCAAGAGTGTTCCAGCACGAACACACCGATTTCGGGCCTGTACGTATGCGGCGCATCCACGTACCCTGGAGGACTGGTGCTCGGTGGGCCGGGATATCTCGCCGCCAACAAGGTCGCCGAAGACATGGGCGTGAAAAAGTGGTGGAAGCCGACACCCGAGTTGGAGAAGTACACGGAAACCTATCTCAAGTAATTGAGAGGGCCAAAGGAGAAACACCGTGAACAGCAAGAACGAGCGGGAATCCCTCGCCGCGACCTTCGACCGCCACGCGGCGGAAGAAGGGAAGATCCTGGCAGAGTACCGTACCTTGTCGGAAAAGCTGGGAGACAGTCCCGCCGGCTTTCTCGTGAACCATATTCTCACTGAGGAGGAGATGCATCATCTCCTCCTCACTACTGTAGCCAAGTGGTTGCGGGAGCACCCCTCGAACCAAGAGCGGGTGGTCCCGCCGGGCGTGAATATCGCCGAGCTGCATCGCCTCACTCAGACACTCCGAAAGCACGAGACGGAGACCATCGAGGCCTGCCGCCAGCTCAAATCCCAGCTTCCTTCGGCGGACGGAGATCTTCTCGGCACACTGCTCGATGTCGTGATGTCGGACAGCGAGAAGCATCATCGACTGCTCTCGTCCGTGGAGAAGATGATCACGAGATGATCGCGACTTGAGGGAGAGACAGTCGACACATCCTTTCGGATTTTCACTACCCCCAATCACATGGAGGCAACGGTATGGCGAGGGAGAGTTACGACGTCATCGTGATCGGTAGCGGACCGGGCGGAGGTTCGTGCGCTACCCTCCTCCAGAAGCGGGGCATCCACACCTTGCTGATCGAGAAGAACAGTTTTCTCGGTGGCAAGATGGTGAGCATCAAGAAGGACGGCTACGCCTACGATCTGTTCCCACACGGGCAGGTCCCCATGCGTCAGCCCGCCTTCGAATCGATCTTCAACGAGTTGGGCGTGGGCAGCGACTTTCGGCCCGCCCTACGGCCCGACGACACCCGTGACGTGATCAAGATCTGCTACCGGCGCAAGGATTGGAAGAACTACAGGCTGGTGTCGCAGGCGCAGGCGATGGCCGACGCCACCCCGTTCTTCCGGCTGTGGGACATCGACGCGGAGGCGCAGCAGAAGACCATCGCGTTCATGACCGACATCGCAACCATGCCTGACGAGCGCGTGAACGATTTCGACAACGTCAGCATGCACGAGTTTCTTTCGCGCTACGACATCCCCTACGAGCTGTACAGCTACATGGCTTTCCACGCCAACGCGTCGCTGGCGGAACCGATCGACCTGGTGGCGGCGTCAGAGCAGATTGTCATCCTCAAGCAGATCATGCTCCAGGGCGGCGGTGGCCAGTACCCGGGCGGCTTCGGCATGCTCACCGACGTCATGATGCGTGAGTTCGAAAAGAACGGCGGCGCCCTCATGCGCAACACCAAGGTCGAGAAGATTGTCGTCGAGGATGGCGCCGTCACTGGCGTGGTAACCCCGAAGGGAACCTTCAAAGCCCCGGTGGTGGTGAGCAGCGCCGGCATCCAGCCGACCGTGCTCAAGCTCGTCGGTCAGGAACATTTCGATCGCAGTTACCTGAACTACATCAAGGGACTGGCCCCGGGTTGGGGCTTCACCAGCATCCGTTATTTCCTGAAGAAGCCCGTGATGGACGTGGCCATGTATGTGGCGTACGCCGACGACAGTTGGTGGAACATGCAACGGTTTCGGCGCGTGAAGGACGGCCACATCCCCGACGAGGTCATCCTCTTCATGTGCAACCATTCCTTCTACGACGCGGAGGCGGCGCCTCCGGGCAAGCAGGTCTTGGTCTCCGGCACCGTCTGCTCCCCGAACCCTGAAGCCAAGGAGATCGAGGGCTTGTGGAAGCGGATGGACGAGCAGATGGTGAAGTTCTTCCCGGAAATCTGGGAGGCGACGGAGCGCCGAGAGTACGCCGGGCCTCGCGACATCAGCAACATGACCAGGGACAGCGTCCTACCCGGCCAGGGCGGCGAGTGTGTCGGCCTCGGTCAAGTCGTCGGCCAGTGCGGCAAGATGAAGCCCAATTCCAGCGCACCCATTCGCGGGCTCTACTACGCCGGTGCCGACGCCGGTGGCGCCGGCATGGGAACACACCAGGCCGCCTGCTCGGGAATAGAGGTCGCGCGCCTCGCGGGGCACTACCTCAACAAGCGCCTCAAGGCGCAGTAGCCGACGATCGGGCGAGTCTCTTCGCCGTCGGGTACCGCAACCCGGCGGCAAAGAGACTCTACTGGCTAAAGACGGCGATCAATCGCTCCCGCCCGTCACGCGCGATCAAAGTTTCGATGGGATCTCGCCCGGTCCAGCTTTTCAACTTCGCCTCGTCCACCGGGTCCTGCCTGTGCGCTGCGTATGTCCCCGCCGGCCACTTATACGGGACGCTGATGATGATGGTCTTGCCGGTCTCCAGCAGCTTGCGAGCAAAGGGGCGCGGAGCCTTCAGGTGCTCGAGGGTCTGCAGACACAGAACGAGGTCGAAAGAGACTGGCGGGTGATAGTCTAGGAAGTCCATGCGCACGCGCTGGATTCTCCGGCGGGGCGGCACGTAGGCGACATCGAGCGCCACCCGGTGCGGAAACCAGTCCAGCTGTGCCAGCACACCGGTATCGAGCGCGCCGACGTCGATGACATGTGCGCCCGCGGGGACGTGCTTCCGACTGAGTTCGATGACCGCCCGGTAATAGTTGAGATCCTTGCGTCGGTCCCAATAGCCTTGCCGCAAGCAAAGTCGCTTCAGCAGCCACCACGGCGGCTCGGCGAGTCGGTGGAGCCGCAGTGACGCCCGGCGCAGCCAGGTCGCGAAAAGGCGGATGTCCTGTGCTGTTGCTGCGGTCATGGCCCGCGTACCGTACGGTCGCCACCGTAAAGCGTCAAGCGCCGTCAGATTTGCTCCGGGGAGTGGGTGGTGCTTTAGACGTTCCGCGGTTTGGGGTACAAATGTCGCGTTGACCCTCGCGCTTGGGTTTCCCCACTGGCCGGAGGAGGGAGGATTATGAGCCGAGCCCGATGTTTGTGCGGTGCCGTCACGTGGGAGAGCGACGGGCCGCTCCAGTTCATGTCGCACTGCCATTGCGCCCGCTGCCGAAAGGCGCACGGCGCCGCGTTTGCCACCGCTGTGGCCGGACCTGCCGACCGGTTCCGTTTTCAGGGAACCGAGCACGTCGCGCGCTGGGAGTCGTCACCGGGTTTGTTCCGCTGCTTCTGCGGGCGCTGCGGCTCCGTGGTGCCGGGCAATCCCTTCGATGGGATGGTCTTTCTTCCGGCGGGCAATTTCGACGACGATCCGGGCGCCCGCCCGCTCGCACACATTTTCGTTGCCTCGAAGGCGCCATGGTTCGAGATCCACGATTCCCTGCCGCGCTTCGATGCCTATCCGCCCGGGATCGACGCTTCGATTCTGCCTGATCGCCAGCCGCTCGACCCGCCGGGTGGCATACGTGGGAGCTGTCTGTGTGGCGGCGTCACCTACGTTCTCGAGGGCAAGCTCCTGCGCTGCGCGAACTGCCACTGCAGCCGCTGCCGGAAGGCGTACTCCGCGGCCCATGCATCAGATCTCGTGGCGGTTTCCGAGGCCTTGCGTTTCACGCGGGGGGAGGAGATGCGAATCACGTACAAGGTCCCGGAGACGAAGTACTTCACGCACGTCTTCTGCCGCGCCTGTGGTTCGAGTACGCCGCGTGTCGACGGCGGCCGAGGGATCGCGATCGTACCGATGGGCACCCTCGACGACGATCCGGGTATTCGCCCGCAGTACCACATCTTCGTGGGTTCGAAGGCACCGTGGTACACGATCGCCGACGGCCTGCCGCAATATGCGGAATACCCACCGAGCTAGGTGACGGCGGTGCTGAGTGCATCCAATGATGCAGATCCGGCCAGAGCTTTCTGCCGATCACGAGCGCGTCTTCGCCATCCATGAGACCGCGTTCGAGCGTTCGAACGAGGCCACGCTCGTCTCCCTCCTCCGATCGTGCACCAGCCCACAGCTCTCGCTCGTCGCGGAGGTCGACGGGCGAGTTGTCGGGCACGTGTTCTTTTCTCCGGTGTTCATCGACTCTTCGACCGGGGCCCCTCCGGCCGCAGGCCTCGCTCCGCTCGCGGTCGACCCTGAGTTTCAAGGTTGCGGAGTGGGCTCCGCACTCGTGCGGGCCGGCCTTCGGCGGTGTCCAGAGCTGGGCTGGCAAGCGGCCTTCCTTGTGGGCGATCCGGCCTACTACTCGCGCTTCGGTTTTGTTCTCGCGGCGACGCTGGGCCTTCACTACCGGAACGAAGCCTTCGATCCCGTGTTCCAGGTCGTCGAGTTCATGACTGGCGCTCTCCGCGCATGCCAGGGGCGGGTCCGTTTTCACGACGCCTTTGCACGGAGCGGTACCGAATGACGCCGCGTCTGCCGACCAACACGTGAGCAACTCATGATCACCTTCATCGCCGCGACGGCGGGTGGCGCCTTCGGCTGGTGGCTCGGTTCCTATGTCGGGTTCATGACGGCGTACTTTCTGAGCGTTGTGGGGACCGCGGTCGGGGTGTACCTGGCGCGGCGGTGGACTGCGCAGTACATGTCTTGAAGCACGTGCCCGCTGACGCGATTGGCGGGAGGTAAGGCTTCTGGGATAATCTGGTGTGGTGAAAGACTCTCCATCGCTCATTTTCGAAAAGGAATCTGTGCGCCTGCTTCGCGCCGCCCTCGATCGGCTCGAAGCAGGATTTGCAGCACTGCCGCCGATGACCGGCCCACTGCTCGACGCCCAGGCAGTCGAACGCGTACTCTCCGAAGTCGCCGAGCGCCTCCAAGACAATTACCCCTACTTTCATCCCTTCTATGCCGGACAAATGCTCAAGCCACCCCATCCCGTGGCACGGCTCGCTTATGCGCTTGCGCTGTGGATCAATCCGAATAACCACGCCCTGGATGGCGGACGGGCTAGCTCGCAGATGGAACGGGAAGCAGTGGCCGAAATCGCTCGCATGATCGGCTGGGTGACGCACCTCGGTCATTTGTGTGGCGGTGGCACGATGGCGAACCTGGAGGCGTTGTGGGTGGCCGGCCAGTTGCATCCCGGTGGCACAATTGTCGCCTCCCAGCAGGCGCACTATACGCACCAGCGCATCAGCGGTGTACTTGGCCTGGCATTCGAAGCCATACCGTGTGACCAGAGCGGGCGATTGGATGGTACGGCGCTGAAACGGCGGCTGGATCAAGGTGGCATCGGCACTGTCGTGGCAACCATTGGGACAACCGCGAGCGGTTCTGTCGATCCGTTGCCGCAACTGCTTGCGTTACGCGACCAGTACGGCTTTCGTTTGCATGCCGATGCGGCCTATGGCGGCTACTTTGGCTTGGCCGATAACCTGACGGCGGAAACACGCCGCGCGTATGACCGGTTGAGCGAGGTGGATTCGATCGTGATCGATCCGCACAAGCATGGCCTCCAGCCCTACGGGTGCGGCTGCGTGCTCTTCCGCGACCCTGCAGTGGGGAGGTTCTACAAACACGACTCACCGTACACGTACTTCAGTTCGACCGAACTCCACCTCGGCGAGATCAGCCTCGAATGTTCCCGGCCTGGGGCTGCGGCGGTTGGGTTGTGGGCGACGCAGAAACTGCTGCCGCTCGTGAAAGGCGGTGAGTTTTCCCAAGGGCTGAGCAGCGCGCGTGCGGCTGCCCTGGCGCTTTACGATCAGGCGCGGACGGATAGACGATTCCTGACCGCGTTCGCGCCCGAGTTGGACATCGTGGTCTGGACCCCGCGTGCCGCGCGAGTGAGTGAAGCCTCTGAGATTGCACGGCTGATCTTCGCAGAGGCCGCGCAGCGTCACCTCCACTTGGCGTTGGCCGATTTGCCGGTTGAGTTCTTTGATCTTCTCAGCGCCAAGATGGAGCGTGATCGTGACACGGTAACGTGTCTGCGCTCCGTTTTGATGAAGCCGGAACACCGTGAGTGGATTGATCGCATCTGGAACATTCTTGAACAGGCCACCAGCGCAGCTCTGCAACGGCGCGCAGCAAGTACGTAACCCTTCGATCCACGATCGCCGCCGAGACCGAATACGTCACGCCGCCGGAATACCAGCGTCACGATTCGGCGACTACGAGCGAGTTTGCCCACGGGGTGACGCTTCCACCGGTGTGCCGGAGTCGCGCCACGCACACCTGCCGGCTGGCATGCGGCCTGCTCAGATATCCCACTAGACGCCCAGCGGCCGAACGCTGCCGGGAACAACCAGGGCTTCCATGCAAGCAAGTGCGGTCACCGCGTTTCACCGGGACATCGTCGAGCACGTGCGGTACTCGCTCGCCAAAGAGACCCGGGACTTGTCCGGCCGTGATCTGTTTCTCGCAGTCGCTCTCGCCGTTCGTGACCGGGCCATCGACGGTCTGTTGGAAACCGAGGCCCGGCATGAACGGGCCAACGCGAAGCGCTTGTACTATCTCTCGCTCGAATTCCTCATGGGTCGTTCGCTGGTCAACAACCTGATCAACCTGGGGATCGCCGATCTCTGCGAGGAGGCGCTGGGCGTGATGGGGGCCGGCCTCGAGGAAATCCGGGAATGCGAACGTGATGCCGCGCTCGGCAATGGCGGACTGGGTCGGCTGGCCGCCTGCTTCCTCGATTCGCTGGCGACCTTGGGAATGCCGGGGTACGGGTACGGGATCAACTACGAGTTTGGCCTCTTCAAGCAACGGATTAGCGATGGGTTCCAGCAGGAACGGCCGGACAACTGGTTTGCCGAGTCGTCGCCCTGGCTGATCGAACGGGCGGACGACGCCTGTCTCATTCCCATTTACGGGCACATTGACCACGCGCAGGATCGTCACGGCGACTACAACCCCATGTGGATGGACTGGAAGGTGCTCATCGGTGTGCCGCACGATATGCCGATCGTGGGTTACGGCGGCCGCACGGTGAACGTGCTCCGGCTCTACTCCGCCCGGACATCGGAGGAATTCGACATGGAGATCTTCAACGGCGGCGACTACCTCAAGGCCGTCGAACAGAAGATGCTGTCGGAAACCATCTCCAAGGTCTTGTATCCGTCGGATGCCGTGGCCGCCGGGCGCGAGTTGCGCTTGCTGCAGGAGTACTTCTTCGTGGCGTGCGCCATCCGTGACATCTTCCGGCGTTACCTGCGGACACACACGAGTATCGAGGCGTTTCCGTCAAAGGTTGCGATCCAGTTGAACGACACCCATCCGGCGCTGGCGGTGGCCGAGCTGATGCGCATGCTGGTGGACGAGCACGGCGTCCCATGGGCATCGGCCTGGGACATCACGCAAGCGACCCTCGGCTACACCAATCACACGCTGCTGCCGGAGGCTCTCGAGCGCTGGCCGGCCGCGCTGTTCGAGCACGTCCTGCCACGCCATATGCAGATCATCCGCGAGATCAATCGCCGCTTCATCGAGCACGTCGGGCGCGCCTGGCCCGGCGATACCGGGCGGCGGCAGCGCATGGCAATCATCGAAGAAGGGCCGGAAGAGCACGTCCGCATGGCGCACTTGGCGATCGTCGGTAGCCATTCGGTCAACGGCGTCTCGGCGCTGCACTCCGAGCTGGTGAAAACAACGCTGGTGCCCGACTTCTTCCAGCTCTGGCCTGAGCGGTTCAACAACAAGACCAACGGCATCACGCAACGGCGCTGGTTGCTGAAGGCAAACCCAGGGCTGGCACAGCTGATCAGCGCCACCGTCGGTGACCGCTGGGTGACCGACCTGGATGAGCTGCGCGGACTCGAAGCCGTCGCGACGGATGCCGCCTTTCAGCAGCAGTTCCTGGCCGTCAAGCAGGCCAATAAGGCCCGTCTGGCGGGCGTGATCAAACAGACCACCCGCGTATGCGTCGACCCAGATTCGCTGTTCGACGTACAGGCCAAGCGCATTCACCAATACAAGCGGCAGCTCTTGGCAGCGATGGGCGTCGTGCACGAGTACCTGTGCCTGGTTGAAGACGGCCGCACGCCACGGATCCCACGCACCTACATTTTCGCCGGCAAGGCGGCC
The DNA here is from genome assembly GCA_044450645.1 of Binatia bacterium. Classification (GTDB taxonomy): domain Bacteria; phylum Desulfobacterota; class Binatia; order HRBIN30; family HRBIN30; genus JAGDMS01. The sequence goes on along the minus strand of JBIOJG010000001.1, from coordinate 63,682 downwards.
CCAGGATATTGGGCGGCCAAGCAGATCATCAAGTTCATCAACAACCTCGGCACCGTCATCAACGACGATCCGCAGGTGCATGACTTGATCAAGGTCGCGTTTGTACCCGACTACCGTGTCTCGCTGGCCGAGCAACTCATTCCGGCGGCGGATCTGAGCGAGCAGATCTCCACCGCAGGCACGGAAGCCTCCGGCACGGGCAACATGAAGTTCGCCCTGAATGGTGCGCTGACGATTGGGACGCTGGATGGTGCGAACATCGAGATCCGCGACGAGGTCGGCGCCGACAACATCTTCCTCTTCGGCCTCACGGTGGCGGAGACCGCGCAGTTACAGCGGACCGGTGCGTACCGGCCACATGCGTACTACGAGCGCGATCCGCGCCTCCGTCGGGTAGTCGACGCCATCAGCTCCGACCGCTTCTGCCCCCGCGAGCCGGGACTCTTTCGCTGGATCGCCGACATGCTGCTCGGCAACGACGAGTACTTGCACCTGGCGGATTTGGGTTCGTATCTCGATGCACAGGACCGCGTTGCGCGGGGGTTTGTCGGTCGCGAAGAGTGGGCGCGGAAAGCGATTCTGAACGTCGCCCGCATGGGCAAGTTCTCGAGCGACCGCACCATCCGCGAATACGCCACCGATGTGTGGGGCATTCAGAGCGTGTGATTCAGCATCGCGCGGTCATATGAGAGTGAATTTGAGGTGATAGCGCAGGTCGCCCATCAGATCGATGAAGATCAGGCGATCGGTGAAGCACCAGGGCCCGTCGATGCGGGCGAAGCGGTCGTGGTAACGCCCGGCGATGATGATCTGGAGCGGCAACTCGGGGCGCGCTTGCAGTACGGTGTAGTAAGAGCGGGCGGTCGCCGTCTTGCCGCTCTCGTCCACCTCGATGATCACGTTGGTGGTGACATGCTTGGTGCTCGGTTTACCGTCATAGAGCATGGCGGAGTTGCGATAGAGTTGCAGGATGTCTTCGGTGCCACGAAACGCACCGTCAAAACCATCGTTGCGCAGGGTCGCATGCGCAAACAAGCGGGCAACCCCCTCGAAGTCTCCGGCGTCGAGACGTTCCGCGTACGTGTAAATGAGGTTGGCGATTGCGTCATTGTCGGTAGCCATGCGGGCGCCATACACCGTCGCCGCGGGCAAGGGAAGCGTCCTCCCTTCGCCCGCACGCCTTAGCTTCTTGCGCCCGCGAAGAACGACGCGCCGAGTCAGCGCACTTTCACACCAACAGCCGCTTGCCGCTGGCCGGTACATCGCTTGCACCGGGGACAAACGATGGGTAATCAACTGGCCCTGCCCGGTCGGCCAATGCTTCTGGCTGCCTTCGCCGTGTCGGCAATTGTCCTGTTCTCCTTCACCGCCGCTGCCGCGCCGCCCAGCAGCGATCTCCGAGTGCCCATCCTTGTCTATCACCGCTTCGGCCGTGTCGTAGCCGACAGCATGACCGTCACCACAGAGGTGTTCGAGTCCCAACTGCAATACCTCGAGGCCAACGGCTATGCCGTGATACCGCTCAGACAGTTCGTCGACTATCGCCTCGGAAGGGGACCGTCACCACCTCCACATTCGCTGGTGATCACTGCCGACGACGGCCACGGGTCGGTCTACACCGAGATGTTGCCTCTCGTGACCCGCTACCGCATCCCCGTCACGCTCTTCATCTATCCTTCCGCCATATCCAGAGCGGACTATGCCCTGACCTGGGAGCAGCTCAGAAAACTCCACGGAACGGGGTTGTTCGAGATTCAGTCCCACACCTACTGGCATCCCAACTTCAGGAAGGAAAAGAAGCGACTGACCTCGGGAGAATATGAGCAGTTGGTGGCGACGCAACTGACGAGATCTCGGGAGAGGCTCCATCGGGAGCTCGGCGTCACGGTCGATATGCTGGCATGGCCGTTCGGCATCTTCGACGACGACCTCATCAGGCAAGCGGTGAGGGCGGGCTACGTCGCCGCGTTCAGCCTCGAACGGCGACACGCAAGCACGCGGGACAACCTAATGGCTCTGCCCCGATATCTGATGACCAACGGAGACAGAGGAAGGGCGTTCGAGAGGCTCCTCACGGGAGGGCGAGCGGAGCCCAGAGCCCTGAGCCAGCCGCAAGGCCAGACTCCGATCCTCTTGGGATGGGTTCGCCCATGAGTGAAGCCACCGGCGGACAAGTTCGATTCTGGCTCCTGGCCGGCATTCTCTTCGCCCTCTTCACCACACCGTACCGCGCATGGGCTTACGAGGGTCGCGTGGTAGACGCCGTCACGGAGAAGCCCATCGAGGGCGCCGTGGTCACTTCGCGTGATACCGTAGCGACCACCGACTCGAATGGCACGTTTCGCATCGACGGAGAGAGCGACACGGTACATGCACGGGCCGTCGGATACATGCGCGGCGACAGCGCCGTCGACCGCTTGAATGGCTCGATGCTGGACATTCCGTTGGCGCCGTTCAAGCCCAAAGCGCTGTACCTCTCGTTCTACGGGATCGGCGATAGGCACTTGCGGGAGCAGGCGCTGAACCTGATCGAGGACACGGAGCTGAACGCGCTGGTGATCGACGTCAAAAGCGATAACGGCAAGATTCCCTATTTGAGTTCGGTGCCTCTTGCGGCCGACGTGGGAGCGCAGAACCCGAGGACCATCAAGGACATTGCGGGATTGATGACCACGCTGCGCGAAAAGAAGATCTACACCATCGCGCGCATCGTCGTCTTCAAGGACCTTCTGCTGGCATCGGCGAGGCCGGATCTCGCGGTCAAAACACAGGGCGGAAACATCTGGCGGGACAGAGAGCATCTTGCGTGGACCGATCCCTTCAGGAAAGAAGCCTGGGACTACAATATCGAGATCGCCGTGGAAGCCGCCCGCAACGGCTTCGATGAGATCCAGTTCGACTACGTTCGGTTTCCAGATGCCCGGGAGGTGATGTACGCAAAACCGAGCACGGAGCGAAATCGGATTGAAGCCATCAGTGGGTTTCTAGCGGAAGCGCGGAGAAGGCTCGTACCCCACAACGTCTTCCTGTCCGCTGATATTTTCGGCTATGTCTGCTGGAACCTCAATGACACCATGATCGGACAGAAGCTTGAAGACCTCGCACCGATCGTCGACTACCTCTCGCCGATGCTGTATCCATCATCTTTTCAGTTCGGCATTCCGGGGTACCGTTTCCCAGTAACGCACCCGTACGAGATCGTGCACCTCTCACTCGACAGGGCGAGGCAGAGAACGCAGCTTCCTCCGGGTCGTTTTCGGCCTTGGTTGCAAGCATTCAAAGATTATGGGTTTGACCACAGACCGTTCACCGGCAAGGAGATCAGCGCCCAGATCACCGCGGCAGAGGATTTCGGTTCGGACGGCTGGATGCTGTGGAATCCCCACAACCTCTATTCTGCCGATGGGCTCAGGAGATAGAATCGCAAGCAGGTGGTGAACGTGTTCAGGAAGCTGCCTCTGCTGATTGTCGTCATCCAGCTCATCGTCGTGCCCCTTGCACTCGCTCAGGCAACCGCAGGGGTACAGTCAGATCGGCGCGCCGCGGCGCTGGAACCGATAGCCGGCATCGTCGAAAAGGAGATTCAGGCCGGCAGGATCCCCGGAGCTGCGATCTTCATCGGGCACCAGGGCCGCATCGTCTACCGCCGTGCCTTCGGCTACCACACGCTCCAGCCGTCAAGGTGCCTGATGACGGAGGACTCCATCTTCGACCTGGCATCGCTCACCAAGGTGGTCGCGACCAGCACCGCCGTAATGCAGTTGGCGGAGGAAGGAAAGCTGCGCCTGGACGAGCCCGTCGCCCGCTACTGGCCAGCGTTCAAAGCCAACGGCAAGGGGCGCATCACGCTGCGTCAGCTGCTCACGCACTACTCCGGACTGCGGCCGGACCTTGATCTGGCGAGGAGTTGGTCAGGGTACGACAGCGCGCTCAAGCGGATCGTCGCCGAAAGACCGGTGGCTCCCGCGGGCGTCGCGTTCCGTTACAGCGACATCAATTTCGAGACCTTGGGCGAGCTGGTCCGGCGAATCGCAGGACAGCCGCTGGACCTGTATTGCGCCGAGCACATCTTCCAGCCGCTCGGCATGAACGATACCGGATTCAGGCTCTCGCCGGCGCAACGCGAACGGATCGCACCTACCGGGCGCGGGCGGCCGCTCCTAGGGCAGGTCTATGATCCCACGGCCTACAGAATGGGGGGCGTCGCCGGACACGCGGGACTGTTTTCGACCGCCGCTGACCTCGCTATCTTCGCACAGATGATGCTCGACGGCGGCTCTGCCCATGGTACGCGCATCCTCAGTCCACTCACGGTTGACAGGATGACAACGCCGCAGACGCCATCCGGTGCACCGGCCCGTGGGCTCGGCTGGGACATCGACTCGCCCTTCGCGTCGCACTGGCATCCATTCCTGGGCGAACGCTCCTACGGACACACCGGATACACAGGCACTTCTCTCTGGATCGACCCGGTAACCCGCACCTATGTCATCATTCTGACCAACCGAGTGTACCCGGACGGCAAGGGTGACGCTCAGCCGCTTCGCACTCACATCGCAGAGATTGTTGCCGAGGCGTTCGGGCTGCCGCCAGCTCCGTTGGTGCAGGCGAGATCCGAGCACGAATCACGAGCACGATTCACGCTCGAAGGCGGTGCCGACAGCTCTGACAGTGCCAGGGTAGAGACCGGCGTGGACGTGCTCGCCGCTGAAGGTTTTGCCCCATTGAGTGGCCTTCGCGTAGGTGTGATCACAAACCACTCGGGCCTGGACTCAGCGGGGCGGCGCACCATCGATCTCATGCAAGCGGCCCGCGGCGTGAAGCTTACGGCCATCTTCGCCCCTGAGCACGGCCTCAACGGTGACCTCGACGCCGCGGTGACCTCCAGCCGCGAGCCAACGACCGGCCTGCCGATCTTCAGCCTGTATGGTGAGGTCAGACGCCCCACCGCAACGATGCTCGACGGGATGGATGCGCTGGTGTTCGACGTTCAGGACGCAGGCGTACGCTTCTACACCTACCTCACCACGATGGCCTACGCGATGGAGGCTTCGGCTCGGAAGGGCATCCCGTTCTATGTCCTCGACCGCCCGAATCCGCTCAGCGCTTCCGTGGTACAAGGACCGATCCTGGATGCGGACCTCGAGTCGTTCACCGGCTACTTTCCGCTGCCGGTCCGGTACGGCATGACCGTCGGTGAGCTAGCGGAGCTGTTCAATAGCGAGAACAAGATCGGCGCGCAGCTGCATGTCATCAAGATGCGGGGTTACCGGCGGGACGAGTGGTACGACGAAACTGGTCTGCAATGGCTCAGCCCATCGCCCAACCTGCGCTCGCTTCAAGAAGCGGCGCTCTACGCTGGGGTGGCGCTGATAGAGGGCGCCAACGTGAGCGTCGGCCGCGGAACGGCAACGCCCTTCGAGCTCGTCGGTGCGCCCTGGATCGACGGTAAGGCGCTGGCCTCCTATCTGAGCCGACGCCAGATTCCAGGGGTCCGCTTCAAGGCTGTCGACTTCACGCCGGCAGAGGACCGGTTCAAGAACAGGCGCTGCCACGGGGTGCAGATCGTCTTGTTGGATCGCCGGCTCCTCGACGGCCCGCACTTAGGGGTGGAACTCGCCAGCGCGTTACACCAACTCTCTCCGCAGACGTTCCAGCTCGATCACACGTTGGGAATGATCGGAGCGCGTTGGGTACTACGGGCCGTGAAGCATGATGAGAATCCCCTATCCATAGTCCGGCGATGGCAGGCCCCGCTCGAACAATTCCGTCTCATCCGCGCCAAGTACCTGCTGTACTAGTGTCCCGGGTCGTAAGTTCGATGAATCAGTCGAAGCGCTCAACAAGATGCTTCGCGGACGTCGTCCCCCCTCACGTGCCCACTCGACGGAGAAGCGATCGAGAAGTTTGCGCCAGACGTCGGACGGTGTCGCGTCGAAGATAGCGGCGGTATCGGCAGGGGCTACGAGCCAGTCGCCACGGTCGATTTCATGATCGAGTTGCCCTGGACCCCAGCCAGCGTAGCCAGCGTAGGCGCGCAGTCGCTCCGTCTTTCCGGCCTTGCCCAGCGCCTCGTGTAACGTCCCCAGGCTGCCGCTGGCGTAGACATCTCCGAAGATCAACTGCGAGCCCGTGGGACGCGTGCCCGAACGAATGAGCAGCAGCATCGAGTTAACCATCACCGGCCCACCCATGAAAACGCGATCCGGCCGATCGCGCAGTTCCTTGATCTTGGGCAAGGCGGAGGCCAGTTGCACGCCCGTGGGGCGGTTGATGATGATGCCCATCGACCCCCGCTCACTGTAGTTGAGTAGCAGGATCACCGTCTCGGCGAAGTTGGGATCGCCCAAGCTGCGCTTGGCGATGAGAAACCGGCCGGTTGCGGGCTTGGTCGGCGAGAGCGCCTCACCCTGCCGAGCCGCGACCGCATCAGGTGCCCGCAGGCAACGATCCGACCGGCCAGGATACAGCCCCATCGGCCCGGGAGTGCACAACGAGCTGAGCAGAACACACAGTAGCGGAACGGTCATATCAACGTCAGACTCCGGTCCGATCTCGTCGATCGGTACACTGCCGTCCTCAGCGGCGTTGGAAGTTCGGTTTGCGCTTCTCCTTGAAGGCGCGCGGACCTTCCCTCGCGTCCTCGCTCATGAATACCTTCCAGCCATAGTCGAACTCGTGGGCCAGCGCCTCCGCTTCGGTCATACCGTCGGTCTCGTGCAGCGTGCGTATGATCGCCTCGACGGCGAGCGGCCCGTTGTCGCAAATGACCTGGGCGATCTCGCGCGCCTTGGCGAGCGCCTGACCATCGGGAACCACATGGCCAATGAGCCCGATCGCGAGCGCCTCGCGTGCCGTGAGGTGTTTGCCAGTGAGCAGGATCTCGGCCGCGTGGGTGTACGGAATCTGGCGCCGCAGCCGCACCGCCGAGCCGGCCATCGGGTAGAGTGACCACCGTGCTTCCGACACGCCGAAGCGAGCGTTCTCTCCGGCGATACGGATCTCGGTCGCTTGCAGGATTTCCGTGCCGCCGGCGATCGCCACACCCTCGACCGCCGCGATGATGGGTTTGGTTGGCCGGTAGCTGCGCAGTAGCGCCTTCCAGTGGAGCTCGGGGTCAGCGGACATGCGCGCAGTGACGTCGATTTCCGGATCCGTGTTCCCGCCGTCCCCTGCCATCGCCCGGAGATCGGCGCCGGAGCAGAAGTTGCCGCCTGCCCCGGTGAGGATGATGCAACGGACGTCGTCCTTCGTCGACGCCTCGACGAAGGCATCGTACATACGCACGAGCATGGCGCCCGAGAGCGCATTCATACGCTCTGGACGGTTCAAAGTAATCACCAACACATGGCCTTCACGTTCGACGATCGCGTCAGGCATAGGCTGTAACCTATGACGTCCGTGCGGGCTGATGCAATACCAACCGCTCCAGAGGCACGCACTCCGGCTGAGATGATCTTGCCGGCACGAGGGGTGAGGCGGGTCCGCCTCGGGTTTCCTTCAGAGCCGCATGCCGGGCTAGGCGCGTTCCATCTCCACCGGCGCGCCACGCGGCGAGTGGCCCGGTGAGCCGTAGAACATGCGGTAGTGGATGTGACCGTAACCGCCGGCGAGATGGATTGCCTTCCACGGCGCTTCGACCGGCTCCTGCTGTCCTTTCCAGTTCTTGAACTGGAAAGGCTCCCAGGCATGATAGATGATCACTTCGCCGGGCTGCACGGATGGTGACACTTTAGCGATCGCCTGGAACTCACCGGCGTCGTTGTAGACGCGGACGCGGTCGCCGTCGTTGATGCTGCGCGGCGCGCAGTCCACTGGGCTGACGAAACATGCCGGCTCACCGCGCTGCAGCCGCAGCATGAAGCGGTGATCGCGCCAGATGGCGTGGATACTCCAGCGCGTGTGGCCGCCGTTGATGTGCAGGGGGTATTTGCTGCGGGCGTTGGGAGGCTCCTTGTGCACCGGCAGCGCTTCGCCCGCTTCCAGATACCACTCGTGATCGATGTAGAACTGCTGGCGACCGGTCAGCGTCGGCCACGGCACCTTGTCTTCGAAATACCAGCGGTGCGGCCAGTAGGTGTCCTTGGGATCGTAGTCACTACTGGTGGCGTAGACCGGCGAGGGCCGCGCTGGCCCGGTGATGCGGACAGCGCCCAGGCGCACGGCTTCCGCGCCACTGATCTTGCCGACACTCGGGCTGCGGCTCATGATGTCGTCGATCATCTTGACCGGATCCTGCGGGTCGTGTGGATCATAGTGCCCCTTGGCCGTGAAGTGCTCGTAGGCCTTGGTGAGGTCGAGAGGCTCATCGTTGAATCCGCGCACCAATCCGACGTTGCGCTCGCGGGCGCGCTGGGAAAGCCGTTCGGCGAGCAGCCCGAACATCTCCCAGGTCGCTTTCGCCTCACCACGCGGTTTCGCGGCTTGGTCCGACAAGATGACGTACGGCACGTAGCTCTGCGCGTACTTGATGCCGTGCTGTTCGTAATATCCCGCGTTCGGCAGCACGTAGTCGGCGTACATCGTCGTCGTGCTCATGCGGAAATTCACCGACACGATGGTGTCGAGCTTCTTGAACAAGTGCTTCTTGGCGTACTGTGGCGCCGGCCAGCGCCGTAACGGATTCGAACCGGTGAAGATCAGCGCACGCGGGCGGCGATCCGGACGCGGATGAATCTTGGTCCATCCCCGTTCGATCGAGAGCCGCATGAACTCGTCCATGCCGCGTGGCAGCGCCGGGTCGGCCAGATCCTCGCGCGACCACAGCTCGCGGTAGCCGCCATGCACGTACAGGAACGGCATGAGCGGGGTGTTCGGCGCCGTCTCACTATACTGCGTGTAAAGCTGTTCGTAATCGCGCGGCTGCAGTCCGCGGATGGCCTTGGGAATGACCCGCAGCATATCCATCGTGCTCATCTTCGAGCCCGTCATCTGCTCCTGGCCGTCCAAGGCCCACCACGCGGCCACCCGCAAGCCGCTGCCGGGCTTACCCTGATTGCCGGTCAGCGCCAGGAGCAGAATCATCGCGCGCTGGAACAGGTCGCTGTGGTGGTGTTTGCAGGCCCCCCATGAGGCGAGAATCATCGCGTTATTGGCGGCGGCCACTTCACGGGCGAATTGACGGATGACGGCCGGCGCCACGCGCGTGATCGCGCTGGCCTTCTCGGGCGTGTAATTGACGAGTTGCGCGCGCAGGCGCTCGAAGACCGGCTGCACCGTCGCCTGCTTGCCATCGGCCAATTTCACCGTGAAGTGACCGGTGAGTGCGGGCTTCAGCGCGCCGAGCGCGATGGAGCGCCCGCCGTCGCCTTCGCAGCCCGGGGCCGGTACGGGCTTTCCCGTTGCTTCATCCCAGAAATAGAAGAGGCTGTCGGCACCGCCGGCGCGCAAGTCGGCCTCGCGCAGAAAGCGGCCGGTGTCTTCGCGCACGAGAATGGGCAGATCGGTTTGCTCGCGGACGTGGTCGGCCTTGTAGAGGTTCTCGTCGATGATTACTTTGGCCGCCGCCAAACCCAAGGCGGCGTCGGTCTCGGGCTTGAGGGTGAGCCACATGTCGGCGTGGATGGCGGTGGCGTTGTAATCGGGGGCGATCACCACCACCTTGGCGCCACGGTAGCGGGCCTCGTATATGAAGTGAGCGTCTGGAATACGGGTGTAGACCGGGTTGCCGACCCAGACGATGATGTAATCCGAGCGGAACCAATCGTCCGAGGTTCCCTCGCAGTTGTACATACCCCAGGTCTGCACGCAGCCCATGGGCATGTCCCCGACGCCGGACCACGAATCGAGGACGGTCGCACCGATGCCGTCGGTGAAGCGCATCTCGCCGGCGGTCTCCGGCCCGTAGCCGGCATTGGTCGTGCCGTGGTCATAAACGATTGACTCGGTACCCTCGGCGACCGCCGCGTCGATCAACTTGTCGGCGATTTCGGTGTACGCCTGATCCCAGGAGATGCGCTGCCATTTGCCCTCGCCACGTTCCCCTGCGCGCTTGAGGGGATAGAGCAATCGGGTGTGGCCGGATTCGAGGTCGCTGTAGCAGGCGCCCTTCTGACAGCCCCGTGGGTTGGAGTCGGGCACGTCGGTACGCGGGCGCTCGTAGACCGCGTTTTGCTCCTCCTTCCAGACGATCCCGTCTTTCACGAAGAGGTTCCAGGAGCAGGCCGAGATACAGTTGGCGCGCGTGTGGGTGCCCTTGGCGACCCGATCCCAGGTCCACCGTGCGCGCCAGAGATCGGTCCATTCATTGTAGTCGGGGGTTGCTCCTAGACCGGTGGCCGGCAACTCTGCTCCGGCGGCGCGCGGTTCCAGACGAAAGAGGCCGAGGGCCAACGTGGTCGCGCCTGCTCCGGCGCCGATGATGAAATTTCTGCGTGAAATCCCAGTTGAATCAAGCCGACTCATTCGCTCTGGACCTCCAGCCAAACAAACGTTTGTTAGCCGTTTTTGCGGGTGCGGCGAACGACAAAGGTCATAAATATGTCTGACATGATGCGGCAGCGGATCGATGTACTGCCGGCAGGCGAGCAAGCGATCCTGTCCGCCTTGGAAGATCGAGGGCATGCTGCGGTTGACACATTGCGGCGCGTATGGCTTCTCTGCCTCCCAGTGCTGCTTCATTAGCACTGTATCCTATCTAATGATGGAGGAACGACGTGCCGATCTACGAGTACATGTGTAACGACTGTGAGCAACCGTTCGAGGAGCTGGTGCTGTCGGCGACAACGGCGGTAGCCTGCCCTGTCTGTGAAGGGACACGTATCGAGCGTCTGATGTCCGTAGTCAACGCCCGTTCCGGCAGGAATTCCGCTCCGATGCCGGCCACGCCTTGCGGCATGCCCTCCCCCGGCTGCGATGGCCACGGCGGTTGCGGCTGCCATTAGCCCAGGAGAGAGGAGCGGCAAGCCATGGGAACCGTCTTCAAGACCCCCACGGATCTGAAGGCCGCCGTCGGCACGCATCTCGGCTGCAGCGATTGGGTGGAAGTCACTCAGGAGCGAATCAACTTGTTCGCCGATGCGACCGGCGATCACCAGTGGATCCATGTGGATCCTGAACGGGCAAAGACCGGCCCGTTCGGTGCCTGCATCGCACACGGCTACCTGACGCTGTCGTTGGTGAACATGTTCCTGCCACAGATCGTTGAGGTCCGTGGCATCCGCATGGGCGTAAATTACGGCACTGACAAAGTCCGTTTTCCGGCCCCCGTGCCGGTCGGTTCACGCATCCGCGGCAGCGGGGAACTGATCAACGTCGAGGACGTGAAAGCTGGCGCCGTGCAGGCCACCATCCGCGTCACCGTCGAGATCGAGGGCAAAGACCGGCCGGCATGTGTCGTGGACACCATCAGCCGGTTCGTGCCGGAATAGGGGACGGAGACCTCCCGGCGCCCTCTTCTCGCCAGCTCACTTCCCGAAGCGTCCGAGCGAGTTGGTTTCGAACATGTTGGAGTCGAACACCACTCGTAGATCGAAGCCACCTTTCGGTGTTGTCTTGATTCCCGCGAGCGTCGCTTGGTTCCGTTTGATGCTCTCGGCGCACACGAAAGCCATGTTCGATCCCTGGTTGTAGTCAACTTTCCCGTCGGGGCGCTTGTCGGGAAGCGGCAAGTAGGTCATCACCTGAAAGTTGTTCAGCAGCTCGCCCTGCCAGCCAAACTTGCGGTTCCACGACCCCTGAAAGGTAACCTTATCGATGTACAATTCGAGTTTGCCGAACAGGTAGTACTTATCCTTGGGCACGGCTTCGACGACCCAGTGCCGGCGTTTCGCCAAAGCACCGCCGGTGGGCGCCCAGCCAATACCTTTCCAATTCGGATCCATGTAGCCCAGAAACTTCAGATCATCCGGCCAATTCGTGCGCCATCCACCCGTCGGCAACCAGATGGATTCGTGTTCGCCTTTGAGGTTGAGCGGATCCACCAGACGCAACTGATCGGCCTCACCGACCAAGCGCCAGGTGAAGTCCTCGATCTTACCGTCGAAGAATGGGCCGTCGTCCTGCGCCATGTCCGAGCCCAGAAAGCCGTCCGACCGGTTGGCCGGACTGACCGCCCGCACCCGCCGCAAGGCAGGCACGTACGCCCAGGTCGAATCGCGCTTCCCAGGATCCCGGTAGCGCCAGCTCAGCGAGGCGAGGCCGTTCAGGTCCGCCGGGCTTTTCGAGATGATCAGGTTTCGGTAGTTGAAGCCCTGCGGGTTCTCGATCCGTTCCTGCTCCGGAACGCCATCGAAAATCTGCCAGTTGACATCATTGTCGGAGCGCCGTTCGACGCCGCGCGGAGTGACCCAGAGGATTTGCGATACGGCGTGCATGTTCCCGAAGTACCAGCTGCGATACATGAAGTTCCAAATGACCTTCATCCCCGCCTTGGGGTCCTTGGGATCAATGGTCGGGAAGGGATGGCCCATGAGATGTTCACGTTGTTTCCCCGTCGCCTTCTCGATGATCTCGCCGTTTTCACCGACATCGAAGCGTCCTTCGTTGGCCTTGGTCGCTTCGAGAAAATCCGGCGGCCAGTTGAACTGCTCAACGGGCCAGTCGACGATCGGATTCACGTACTCGCCTGCCTGGTAGTGCTTGAGGATCTCTGGCGGTAGCAGCCCTTGCGCCTTCTGCCAATTCGACTGACTCAGCACATCACCCGGCTTCAGCGCATCCGCTGACGCCGACTCGTCCGCCCGCACAGGCGCCAGCAGCAGACACACCAACGAAGCACTCAACAGTAGAATTCGTCGAACCACCTTGCCCTCCTTCACTTTCCAGGCCTTGGCGCTTTTGAGCGCCCACGTTTGCTCGTGTCCTTCCTGAAGTAACGCATAAGCAGGCAGCGCACGTCAAGCGAACTGGCGATGGATTCACGCCCGCATTTGCCACCGCTCAGCGCTCACGGAACTGCCGAGCCCAAGCCGGCTGTCAGCGGCGCGATGGTGGCCCCTCCGCCGGCGCGCGCCTGATCCATCACTTGCACGGCGTAGCCATAGGGAACGTCATTGTCCGCGTCGAAGAAGAGGATATGGTCTTGCCGCGCCGCGAACATCCGCCGCAAGCGCGCCGGCACCTCGTCGAACGACAGCTGCACAGCGTTGATCTTGATCGTCTTGTCGGCGCTGATGCGCAGCACCAGCGGTGGCTGGGGGTCGTTTTGCAGCTCTTGCTTTCCGACTGTCTTCTTCTCCTGCTGCGGAATGTAAATGTGGAACTGCTTCATCAGCAACGGCGTGATGACCATGAAGATGATGAGGAGAACCAGCACCACGTCAACCAGTGGCGTCACGTTCATCACGGGCACGACCCCCTTGCCCTTGGCGCCACCAGTCATCGCCATGGCTCAACTCCCCCACCCCGCGCCTTCACTCGCGAATCCCGTGCTTCCCATCGCAGATGCCGCACCGTCCTCCACCGCACTGTCGCTCGTGGCTTCTTCTCCGGTTTTGTAGCGCTTTCCCACCACGAACGACAGGCCAGGAAAGCCGATCCGCTGAGCACGCGCCAGGATCTCGCGCACATCCCCGTAGCTGAGGCTGGCGTCCGCCCGCAGCACCAACTTCCGGAACGGCTCCGCCGCATGCCGTGCAGCCAGGTACACCGCCAGACCGTCCAAGTCGTACAGCTGATTATCAATATAGTACTCACCCGCCTTCGGAATTGCGAGTTTGAGCGGGTCCATCGTACCTTTGCTGTCCGGGTCAGGGTTGAAAATGCCGGGCAAGTCCACCTGAATGTCCTGGTTCATGCGCGGGGTCACCACCATAAAAATGATCAGCAACACCAGCACGATGTCGACGAGCGGCGTGACGTTCATGTCGGGCTCGACATCCGCCAACCGGGCGCTGCCGCGTATTGGTCTCATACCCATGCCGTCATCTCCAAACGGCCTGCGTCACGACGCCGACCTTGGCGCGGTGACTTGCGGTGCAAGCGCCGAGTTGCCGGTAGCAACTCCTCGCGTCGTCTGCACAGCGCGCTCGGCGCGATCCTCGATCGTATCCAGCAGTTCCCCGGCCGCGTTCTTCAGCCGCAGTTCCTCGGTACCGATCTTGGCTGACAGATAATTGAAGGCGAGCACAGCAGGGATTGCCACGCTCAGACCGAGTGCAGTCTCGATGAGGGCCTCGGCGATCCCGGCCGATACCGCGGAGAGGCCACCCGATCCGGTGGCCGCAATGCCCTGAAATGCGGAGATGATGCCGAGCACGGTACCGAGCAACCCCACGAACGGTGCCGTGGAACCAGTGGACGCCAGCACCGACAGGCCCCGACGCAGGTCGGCAGCGATCTCTTCCATGTAGCGCTCCATGTAACGCTGTGTCTGATCGAAAGGGGTTAAACCCGACACGTCGGCCGTCTGCTCGGCGTGCCGATAGGTCGCGAGGCCGGTACGGACGATCCGCGCCAGATGTCCGTGCTTGAAGCGGTCGGACTGGGCAATGACGGCGTCAAAGTTGCCGGCATTCATATCGGCGGCGACTTGGGCGGAAAATCTCCGCGACGCAGACCGCGAGCGCCGCAACGTCAGCAGACGCTCGACGAACACCGTCAGGGACGCCAGCCCCATCACCAGCAACACCGCCGCCACGATCAGGGCGGGCAGGCCCATGTGCTGCCACACTTCAATGACGTTCAGCTGCATACCCTCTCCGTTTCACACCCTTGACGGTCGAGCCGCGGTAACTATGACAGTCGGAACACGACCTTGATAGGCCGGTACACGCTGATCGGCTTTCCCTGGTAGCGCGCCGGTTCGTACCGCCATTTCTTAACCGCCTCGACCGCAGCAGTCGTAAAGGGCTCTTCGCCCTCCACCACCTGCACGTCCTCTACGCGCCCGTTGACGGTGATACGGATCTTGAGCATCACGGTAGCCGTCTTTCCGGCATTGCGGGCGGCCCGCGGATACGGAGGAGGCTCGTTGGTCTTCAACGGCTGAGCACGCACCACGCCTTCGACCTCCTCCGTGATTTCTGCCTTCTCACCGGTGCCTTCCCCCCCTTCGAGTTCGGCGGGGTCAGGTTTCCACAAAGGAATTCCCTTGTCCTGGCTCGGATCAGCTTCCGCCGGCGCCTCTTTCGGCATCTCCGTCGGCGCCCTCAGCTCTTTCCGCCGTGGCGGCCACTCCAGCTTCCGCACCTTCACGTCTTTGGGCACGGCTGGTGGCGGCGGTTTCGCTTCTTCAATAGGCTTCGGCGCCGGGTGAGGTGGCGGCTCTTCCATGACGACTTTCTCGACGAACTTCACGTCAACTGATTTCTCAGTCGCGATCTGCCTGTTGCCAACGCCGACTACTGCCGCCACCACCCCGATGCCCACGTAGATTACCGAGGAGGTGAAGAGCGCGGTAGCCCACGGCCGCGACGTGTTCTCCGTGCCGCCGTAGTGACCAAATGTTGAAGATGATCGGCTCATCGCCTTCTCACTCGCGTGAGCGGTACCCTGCGGTCTGCCTGAGGTTGAGGCGCGGCGGAGCCGGACGATCGGCGAGGATATGCGAGACGCCAATCACGGGTGCTGGCTGCTGACCGCAACGACCTCGCCGGTCATGTACGACGAGTAGTCGCTGGCCAGAAAGACGATGACGTTGGCGATTTCCCACGGCTCGGCCGCACGTCCGAAAGCCTCGCGTGCG
This sequence comes from Binatia bacterium, assembly GCA_044450645.1. Classification (GTDB taxonomy): domain Bacteria; phylum Desulfobacterota; class Binatia; order HRBIN30; family HRBIN30; genus JAGDMS01. The sequence continues at coordinate 48,057 of JBIOJG010000001.1, read as the reverse complement.
GTCAGCTCCTCGAGCAAACCGGCAGGGGTGACCTTGGAGAGAAACTCATGCATCGCCAGGCTGGGTGAAACCGCGTTGACGCGCACGTTGGCCTTGGCCGCTTCCATCGCGGCACAGCGGGTGAGCGCCATGACGCCGGCCTTGGCCGCCGCGTAGTGCGCCTGGCCAGCCTGAGCCCGCCAGCCGAGCACCGAGGCGTTGTTGACGATCGCCCCGGCCCGCCGTGGCATCATGTGGCGCAAGGCCGCGCGCGTCATGCGGAAGGTTCCATTGAGCGTGATGTCGAGCACCGCGTTCCATTGCTCGTCGGTCATGTCGACCAGGGGCGCGAAGCCGCCCAGTCCAGCGTTGTTGATCAAGACGTCGATGTGTCCCAATTCAGCGATGGCGGCGTCGAACAGCGCGTGCACATCGGCCTCGCGCGTGACGTTACACAGTCGGCTGGCTGGGCGTGTGCCATTGATCTCGGCCAGCTTGGCGACGGCTTCACCGAGACGGCGCTCGTGGATGTCGCTGATCATCACGCTGGCGCCCTCCTCGATGCAGCGCTTTGCGGTGGCGAAGCCGATGCCGGTGCCGGCAGCAGCGGTTACCACCACCGTCTTACCTTCGAGGAGATTGCGGGAGACCGGATAGGGAACGGCATTCGTACTCATGGTATTCACCCTTCGTCAGCGCGGCAACCCGAGCGCACGCTCCGAGATGATGTTGCGTTGGATTTGATTGGTGCCGGCGTAAATGGTGTCCGACCGGGTGAACAAGAACAAGCGCTGGAGTCGGGTGAGCGCGTACGGCGCGGCCTCGGCGACCTCGGACTGCGCGCCGAGCACGTCCATGGCAAGCTTGCCCATGCTGCGATGCCAGGTGGCCCAGTAGAGCTTGGTGATCATCGCCTCGCGGCTGAGCTCGGCGCTGTCGCTGTGGCTGAAGGCACGCAGCGCGTTGAAGCGCATGATCCGCAGACCGATCCAGGCATCGGCCAGACGTTGGCGCATGACGGGATCCTCGGCGCTGCCATTGGCTTGAGCAATGGCGAACACCTGTTCCAACTCGTTCTGGAAGTTGAGCTGCTGGCCCAAAGTCGACGCGCCGCGCTCAAATGCCAGCGTGCCCATCGCCACCTTCCAGCCGCCGTTGACCTCGCCCACGACGTTGTTCACCGCGGTACGCGCCCCGTCGAAAAAGACCTCGCTGAACTCCGAGTCGCCGGTCATCTGTTGAATGGGCCGGATCTCGATGCCCGATTGCCGCATCGGCACGAGGAAATACGATATGCCTTTGTGTTTAGGGTTCGCATTCGGGTCGGTCCGGCACAGGACGAAGCACCAGTCGGACCAGGCCGCGCCCGAGGTCCAAATCTTCTGGCCGGTGATCACCCACTCGCTGTCGACGAGCTCCGCCTTTGCCTGCACGTTGGCGAGATCCGAACCGGCGTTGGGCTCGGAGTAGCCCTGACACCAGATCTCCTCACCTTTCACGATGCCCGGCAGGAAGCGCTTCTTCTGCTCCTCGGTTCCGAAAACGATGATCGTCGGTCCGGCAAGACCCTCGCCGATGTGGCCGAGCCGACCCGGACCACCGGCGCGCGCATACTCCTCGAAGAAGATGACCTGCTGCATCAGGGACAGGCCGCGGCCACCGTACTGCGTGGGCCAGCCCACGCAATTCCAACCCGCATCGCCGAGCCGACGTTCCCAGGCACGGCGTTCCTCCAAGAGCGCGTGCTCGTCACCCGGGCCGCCGCGGCCGCGCAGCTTGGCGAATTCGCCGGTGAGATTGTCGGCCAACCACTGTGCGATCTCCGTGCGGAAAGCCTCGTCCGCCTCACTGAAATGCAGATCCATTACCTGTCCTCCCCGAGGATGCTGCTGGCACGCGCCAGCACGCCACGATGTTTATCGTAAACGGAGGATGCGAACCAATGCTGGCTTCCCGTAACGAGACCATTCTGGCGTAATCCTCGATCGCATCGACTTGCCAGACGATGTTGTCGCCGGCCATCACCCCTTGGATGACCTGGTCCCAGACTCGGCAACCTCGTGCTGAGCATTTGAAGCTTCGTCATGAGGTGCCTGCCGTCTCGATGGCTCCTGCTTCGATGCCGTGCTGTATCTCTTCCAGCGTCATACCGAGCAATTCGCCGAAAACGTACTCGTTGTCCTGCCCCATGGCTGCGCCTGCCCGACCGGTGTGGCCGGGGGTCCCGGTCAAGCCGAGCGGAATACCGGTGGCCGTGACTTTTCCCTTCTTGACGTGCTCGATTTCTTCAAAGAACCCGCGCGCCGCCAGCTGGCGGTCGCGACGGACTTGGTCCTCGACGTTCTGCACCACGCCCGCGGCAATACCGGCCTGCTGCAACACCGCCATCACTTCGTAGTCCGTACGGCTCGCGCTCCACTCCTCAATGAGCCTGTCGAGTTCCTCCGCATGCTCCAGTCGGGCGGACAGCGTGGCGAATCTCGGATCGGCGGTCCACTCCGGTCTGCCAACGACCCGGCAAAAGCACTCCCATTCCGTCTCGCTGCGGACGGCGATGACACACCACCGGTCATCGCCCTGACAGCGGTAACAGCCATGGGGCGCCGCATGGAGGGAGCGGTTGCCGCGCCGCTGTGGCTCCCGGCCGTTGGCGAGATACTCCATCATCACGTGACCGATCACCCCCACGGTCGCTTCGTACTGGGACAGGTTGATGTACTGCCCTTCCCCGGTTCTCAGGCGATGATCCAACGCACACATCACCGCGAACAAACCGTGGAGGGAGCCGACCGCATCGGGATAGGCATACTGTGTCACCGTACATCCGCGTTCCGGAAAGCCGGACAGCGTGCTCAAACCGGATAGCACCTCGACATTCGGCCCCCACGTCACGTAACGGGCGCATGGTCCGCTGTCGCCGTAGCCGGTGGTGCTGAGCATGACGATGTCGGGCTTGGCCTGCTTGAGTTCAGAATAGCCCAGCCCGAGCTTGTCGATGACGCCGGTACTGTAGTTCTCCACCACCACGTCACACCTCGCCACAATGCGCTTGGCCAGCTCGACCGCTTTCGGCTGCGTCAGGTCGAGCGCGATACAGCGTTTACCGGCGTTCCAATCGGTGAGCCACGGCGACAGCTGGGATTGCATCGCCATCTCCGGTGCCCATGGCGGGATGTATTGGCGCGTGACGTCCGGGCGCTTCTTCGTCTCCACGCGGATGACCTCGGCGCCGCAGTAGGCCATGAATCTACCGATCCACGGGCCGGCCATGCCGTAGGCGAATTCGATGACTCTGATGCCGCCGAGAGCGTCCGCCATGCGCCAGCTCAGATGACTCCGCGTTCCACGAATCCACGCAGGGTCTGCTGGGTAAGCCCCAGCTCGCCACAATAGATCTCTTCGTTGTGCTCGCCGACCCGCGGAGCGGGGCGGCTGATGGCCCAGGGAGTTTCAGTATGCCGGTACGGCGCGCCCGGATAGCGCAAGCTGCCCATCTCCGGATGCTCTATCGTGAGAAAATAGTTCCGGGCGGCGAGGTGGGGATCTGCGACGACGGCGGCGGCGGTGTTCACCGGAGTGACAGCCAGATGGCGTCGCTGCCCTTCGTGATACATCTCGGCCACGGTGAACCGGGAGGTGAGCTCGGAGACATACACATCCAGGAGATCGCGATTCGGCTGGCGGTTCGCCGACGGTCCTTCGAACATGGGATCGAGCACGACCTCGTTGCCAGTGACTTCATGGATCCACTGTGCCAGGGCTTTCCAGTGCAGCACCCTGTTGACTATGAGGTACACGAGTCCGTCCTTGCACGGGTAGGTCCCAGAGGGAACGCAGGCGAGAAGGCCGGCACCCATGCGCCGGGGAATGAGGCGGTCGTCGAGCCACCGGCCCACACCGCAGACGTGGCTCACTGAAACGCTGGTCTCCTCCACCGAGATATCGACCTGCTGGCCCTTGCCGCTGACCGTACTGCGAAAGAGCGCAATCATACTGCTCGCCGCGGCGCACGTCGACGCCATCATGTGCGCCTGCGCCCCGGCCAGGACCACGGGCGGGTCTTCCGCTTCGCCGGTAATGTACATCGTGCCAGCCAAGGCGTTGGCAACGAGGTCCCAGGATTTGAAGCTCTTGCACGGGCCTGTCTGACCGAAACCGGTTATTGAGGTGACTACCAGCCCGGGATTCGGTTCCTGCAAGGTTCCATAGCCCAAGTCCAGACCGTCGAGGTATCCCGGCTCGAACGTTTCGATGATGATGTGTGCTGTCTGTGCCAGCTGCTTGAAGAGCCCCTGCCCCTCGGGTTTGGTGATATCCAAGGTCACGCCCCGCTTGCTGGTGTTCATGTAGAGAAAGAACAGGCTGTGATCCGGATGCGGTGTATCGTGCCAAAAGGGCGGGATGTCGCGCGTGGTATCGCCGCCGGGCCGCTCGATCTTGACGACGTCGGCGCCCATGTCCGCCAACAGCTTGCCGCAGTAGACGCCCTTCTCGTCGGCAAGCTCGAGCACGCGCCGGCCAGACAGGGCGGTGGTGGTGCGTGGCTTATCCGGGAATCGCGTCACGGGCAGCAATGTAACCGAACGTCATCGCCGGGCCGATGGTGGCGCCGGCACCCGGATAGCTGTGACCCATGACGGAGGCGGAAGAATTGCCGATGGCATATAACCCTGGAATCGGCTGTCCGGCCTGCGTCAGCACGTGCGCACGGGCGTCGGTTTTCAAGCCGCCCTTGGTGCCGAGCTCACCCGGATAGGCTTCGATGCCATAGAAAGGTGGCGTCTCGATCGGCGCTAGACACGCGTTGGGCGTGACCTTCTCGTCGCCGTAGTAGCGATCGAAAACAGTTTCGCCGCGGTGAAAATCGAGATCCGTTCCGGTGCGGGCGTACTGATTGACCTTCGCGACGGTGGCTTTCAGCCCGACGGCGTCAATGCCGAGTTGCGCCGCGACTCCCTCCAGCGTGTCGGCCTTCTTGAAATAGTTCTTCAAGGCCTTGGGCAGCGCCCAGTCGGGTTGCTGCGAGGCCTGCAGAATCGGGCCGTACGGATACTTCTTCCGGAAGGTGGCGTCGAACACCACGTAGGCGGGCACGCACGGTGCCTCGGGGGTATTGGTCTTGTACATCGCGTTCACCACATCGATGTACGGCGCGGCTTCGTTGACGAAGCGCTCGCCGCGCTTGTTGACCATGATGCTGCCGGGCAACGACTTCTCGATCACCAGGATGCGCGCATGCGGCTCGCCCGGCACAAGCGTCGTCGGCCCCCACCACGCATCGTCCATGAGATCGAGCGCCGCCCCGACCGTCACCCCAAGATTGATCGCATCACCGGTGTTGTGGTGGTTGCCGCACGACCACTCGGTGCGCGTCGGACTGGGCAGATACTTCTCGCGCATCGCCTGACTGTGCTCGAACCCACCGGCCGCCAGGACGATGCCCTTGTTGGCGCGAATACGGATCGGCCGGCCTCCCTGCTCGGCAGCCACTCCGACCACACGACCGTTTTCGACGATCAGCTCGCGGGCCGGCGTGTTGAGCCACAAGGGAATCCCGCGATCCATGAGCGAGCGGCGCAGCATGCCGACCAGGGCATTGCCCATGGACAGGTTGCGGTCGCGCTTGGACTTGAAGCGCCAGGGAAGATCGAGCCAGTAGTTGCCCATCAGCTTCATCGTCAGCCCAATCCAGCCGGCTGATCTGGTGAGCAGCGTGCGCGCCTCGAGTACGGTCATGAAGATGCGGTTCATGATCAGCATCTGCGGGTTCTGCTCGCGCATGTTCAAGAACTCATCCCCGAGCAGCCGAGCGCTGAAGTTCGTCGGCTCGACGCAACGACCGCCGGGCCGGGAGCCGGAAACGTTGGGGTAGTAATCGGCGTACTCGGGCAGGGCCACGAACTTCACCTGCGAGTGCTCGGTCAGATACTTCACCAGCTGCGGCGCGGTTTCCAGATACGCTCTCAAGCGGTCTTCGGATACGACGTTGCCCACCGTTCCCTTGATGTACGCCCAAGCATCTTCGGGCGAATCTTTTATGCCGACGCTCTCCATCAGGTGGTTGTTGGGCACCCACAACCCGCCGCCGGACATCGCCGAATTGCCGCCGTAGCGGTCGCTCTTCTCGATGAGCAGGGGCGAGGCACCGCGATCGTACGCGGTCAGCGCGGCGGTCATGGCGCCGGCCCCCGCGCCGACGATCAAAAGGTCAACCGTGTGATCCCAGCTTGTCGTGACTGTTTCCGTGCCCACCGCATACCTCCTCGGTTGTGGGTTGCAGCCGCTATAATTTCTGCCCGCTGCGGCTGGGCAGGGCCAGCGTAGCGGTACACGGCGTAACCGGACCCTCTTGTGTCGAAATCACAATCTCCAAGTCCACCCGATGCTCACCATTCTCGATATGCTTCTTCGTCACTTTGCCAGTGATGGTCATCTCATCCCCGGCGCACACGTTCCCGCGCATGGCGAAACTCATCCGTCGAACGGTGCTCTTCGGCCCGCCCCAATCAGTCATGAAGCGGCTGAACAGACCGATGTTCGCGGGGGTGTTGAGGAAGATGTCCTTGGTTTTCGAGCGCTGCTGGGCGTATTCCCGGTTGGAGTGTTGCGGCGAGAAGTCACGGGTTGCCGAAGCGAGATAGACCAACCGGGTGAAGGTGATGGGCATGAACATGGGAGGAAGTTCTTCGCCTTCGTTGACGTCTTCCCACAAGCGGTCATGCAACGCCGGCGGCTGATACCCCGTGCGCTCGCCTTGGATCGTTTCCTCGATTGCCGCGCTCCATCCGCCGCGCGCCACCGAGGTGGTCACCGGAGGCGCCTTCTGTTCCCCGTATCCAAAAGCGGTCATACGCTCGCGCATGATCAGCTCGCCGTGCTGGTTGCGGTAGAGCCGATCCATCGTCCAGAAGTGCCCCTCGCCCAGTCGCGTCTTCTTGCGCGGCGACACCGAAACCAACCGCTGGCTCACGCTGATCCGGTCACCGATTTCCAGCGCCTTGTAGTTTTCGACATCGAGCCCCTGAATGATGCCGACCGTCATCCCCAGCGCGTCCTTGACGTCGTAGTGGATGTGGCGGGCCGGTTCGCGTCCCCCGGGAGGCCACGGCCAGCGGAACGGGAAGTAGAAGGCGTTCGTCACCGTACCCATCGGCGCGACGATGCTGCGGTGTCCTTGCGAACGGGCATATCCCGCATCCAGGTACAATGGGTTGCCGTCTTCGAGCGACTCACACCAGTGGCGGATCAAATACTCATTCACCTCCACCGGTGAAGGTTCGGGCTCGGATTCCCGGGTCAGTGCGATCAACTTCCGCTTGGCTTCCTCGGAGAGATGCTCAGGGATGTAGTCTAGCCCGTGCTCGTCCGTCATGGCGTGCCCCCCAACGCAATTACTGCTTCCACTTGGCCTTGACGTTCTCGAGATGGCTCTTACAGCGGCCGCGCTGATTCGCGTACTCGGCTAGTTCCAGATCCAGTTCGCGTGTGGAACGGACGCCGCGCGGATTCGGTTCCGGCGGCCACTTGAATGTCTTGCGGCCATCCTGGGTGAGACGCACGAGCTTGCCGGCGTCGAGCACCGTACTGGCAACGAGCTCTTCCAGGTAACGCGAATCCCACCACGACATCTGCATTTGCTTGGCGCGGCGGAAGTACAACTGGATATCGCATTCGAGCGTGAAGCCCATGCCGCCGTAGATCTGCTCTGCCGTCGCCGTCACGTCGCGGAACGTCTGGCAAGCGAACAGCTTCGCCATCGGCGCCAGGCGGCTGACCGACCGTGCATGGGCGCGCGCCCATGCGGCCTCATAAGCCAGCGTCGTGCCGCCGTCAACCGTGGCTGAGGCGTCCGCCATGTAGTGGGCAAGTGCCTGGAACGCTCCAAGCGGTTTGTCGAACTGCTGGCGTTCCTTGGAGTACTGGACCGTCATCTCCAATGCGCGTTGCGCGCCACCGATGGCTTGCGCCGCCAGCAGAATGATACCGTCATGCATGACGCTGTTCCAGGTTGCCCACCCGGAGTGCGCCGCGCCGATCCGATCCGCGACCGGCACACGCACGTCCTTGAACATCACCTTGTACTGGGTGTCGGACGCAAGACTATACTGTTGGGTCAGTTCGACACCCGGGGCTTTCGGATCGACCAACAACAGGTCGACATCGCTCTCGCTGTTCCCGGTACGGACCAACACCACCAAGCGGGTCGCGGCTTTGGCAAACAAGACATGTTGTTTCGTACCATTCAAGCGCAACGTGTCCCGGTCCAACGCCGCCTTGAGTTGGACGCCCTTCGGGCCAAAGCCGTTCTTCAGTTCCAGCCATGCCGGCGTCAAAATGGCCTCGCCGCTCGCGATCTTCGGCAACCATCCTTCCTTCTGGGCATCGCTGCCGGCAGCTATCAACGCACCGGCGCCCAATATCGCGCTAACGAAATGCGGCGTCGGCGCCAGCGCCCGGCCCAACTCCTCGTACAGAATGGCGCCTTCGACGGCGGACTGTCCGGCCCCGCCATACTCTTCGGGAAGCGTCAGCCCGATGAGGCCGAGCTCCGCCATCTGCTTCCAGAGCTGCTCAGGAAACCCAATCGGGTCGTCTTCCATCTCGCGCACCACGGCCAGCGGCGCGTAGTCGGCACACAATCTCTGCACGGTCTCCCGCAGCATTTCCTGTTCTTGGCTGAAATCTAGATCCATCTCGAAATGACTCCTGTTCGACTTACAACAAAGGCACCGGAATACGGCGAAACCTCCTCCGCCCGGCGCGGGCCTAGAAGTTCGGGGGCAGCCCCAGCTTGCGCCTAGCGATGATGTTCTTTTGGACCTCGGAGGTCCCGCCGCCAACCGTATCGATGACGGTATAGCGGTACGTCAGTTCCGCGCGGCCGCGTAAGGGTGCGTCCGGCGTATGCACGCGCAACTGCGCCCCGGGCGCGGCGAGATCCAGCGCCGCATTGGCGATGCGTTTCGACGTTTCCGTCGCGAAAAGCTTGTACTGCGACGCTTCCGCCGTAGGGGCGGCACCGCCTTTCATCGACTTCGCCAGAAAGCGCAGACCCAGCAGGCGGGCCACCTCGGCTTGCGTCACCAGCTGCGCGATCCGCTGGCGAACGACGGGATCTTCGCGCAGCGGCGTGCCGTCGCGCGTCTCCGTCACCACGTAATTGCACAGCTCCTCCATTCGCTGTTCGATCGGAGAGAACGTGAACATGGTGAAGCGCTCGAGGTCGAGCGCCTCGGAAATGTATTGGAACCCCTTGTTCAGCTCGCCTACCCGGTACTCGTCGCCGACGTAGACGTTGTCGAAGAACACGGAGTTGGTGATCTCATCCCCCATGGTCGGCATCGGCTGGACAGTGATGCCCGGGGTATCCACGGGCATCAGGAACAACGTGATGCCGCGGTGCTTGTTGCTGGGATCCGTGCGCACGCCCAGCCAGTACCAATCGGCGAAATGGGCCGAGGTATTGAAAATCTTCGTGCCGTCCAGTCGCCAGCCGTCGCCCTCCCGCGTAGCCTTCAACTTCATCGCCGCCGCGTCGGAACCGGCAGTGGGTTCACTGTAGCCCACCACAAACTGCACTTCGTTCTTCAGAATTCGGGGCAAGAACTCCCGTTTCAATTTGTCGCTGCCGTGGCGGATGACGGTCTTGCCGACGATACCCACTCCCTTCCCGATCTGGGGTGCACCGCGCCGGGCCAAGGACTCGTTCAGCAGATACTCATAGACGCCTTCCTTCTCAGAGCCGCCGTATTCCTTCGGCCAGCTCATGCCGAGCCACCCATGTTCCCCGCATTTGGTCAGGAACGCCTTGCGCGCCGGCGTGTCGACGAGTTGCGCCATGTTCTCGCGGGTCACGTCCATCACCTCGGGGGTGTCGTGTTGGTCGAGGAACCTCTCGACCTCTTGAACGAACGCCTTTTCTTCGTCGGAGAACTCGAAATTCACGATCTGATCCTCCCTTTAACGATGCTGGAGGTCCGATCAACCTCCGCCCTGCCGGACACTACCTCAAGGGTCTTCGGCAAACAAACGTTTGGTTTGTACGCGTCCGATCCGATTCAGAGTATGAGGAGGACGCTGACGAATGAATGATCTTGATCAGGCCCTACAGGCAATTTTGGGCGTTTGGATGAGACGTACCGAGTCGATCAGGTAAGCGGGTGTACTCTCCCGATTATCTGTTATCAGCGCGGTCCCGGTGTCATTGCCTTCCGGGTGCCCAGCCGGCATCGTCCGCCAGGCGTTTGGGCGCGATCCCCAGCTGTGCAATCTTCTTGTGCAGCGTGTTACGGTTGATGCCCAGTATCGCCGCCGCTCTCACTTGGTTGCCGTACGTCCGCGCCAAGACCAGCTCGATCAACGGGCGCTCGATGTGGCGCATGATGCGCGGATACACATTTTTCAAGTCGAGGTCGCGGTTCTGCTGAAAGTAGTCCTTGAGCTTGAGCCGGACGACGTCTTCCAGCGCCATGTCATCGTCGGTCGTGCTCGCGGGGTCGGATGGCGTCAGGACCAGATCTTGCGGCATCAGGGTCGGTCCCGGAGCCAGCACTGCGGCGCGCAGAAGTACGTTCTCCAGTTCGCGCACGTTCCCAGGCCAGGAATGCATGTCGAGAATGCCACGTGCTTCTGGCGAGACGCCGGTAATGTTCGTTCCCACATCGCGGTTAATTTTGTTGATGAAATAATTGATCAGGTCAGAAATGTCACCGCGGCGCTGTCGCAGTGGTGGCACGTCGATCGGCACAACCTTCAGCCGGAAGTACAGGTCTTCCCGGAAGCGGCCCTGCGAGACGCAACACTGCAGATCCTGGTTGGTCGCTGCGATCAAACGGCAGTCCACGGCGAAGAGTTCATGGCCGCCTATACGCGTCAGCTCCTTTTCCTGGACCACACGGAGGAGCTTGGCTTGCAGCTCCAGAGGCATGTCAGCGACTTCGTCCAAGAGCAGGGTGCCGCCGGCTGCCGCCTCAAACACACCGGCACGCCGCTCCGTGGCGCCGGTGAAGGCGCCGCGCTCGTGTCCGAAGAGTTCGCTCTCCAACAAGCCGGGCGGCACCGCGGAGCAGTTGAGGGCAACAAAGGGTGCGTTCTGGCGCGGCGAGTGCGCGTGGATGGCGCGGGCGATCAGCTCCTTGCCGGTACCGCTTTCGCCCTGGATCAGAACCGTTGCGTCGCTCGATGCCACCCGACCGATGGTTTTGAAGATCTCCTGCATGGCAGGAGTCTTGCCGATGATCTCCACGCCGAGATCGGGGTACCGGTGCCCTTGTTCCTCGAGGCGCCGAAGCGCCGCCGTCTGGCAGCGCATCTCCAACACCCGTTGCACCAGCAGCCGCATCTCCTCAATGTCGAAGGGTTTGGTGACGTAATCGTAGGCGCCGCGTTTCATGGCCTCGATGGCGTTGGCCATGGTGATCTGCCCCGTGATGATCACGATCGGAGTGTTCGAGCCGCTCTGTCGAGCCTTCGAGAGGACCTCGAGGCCGTCCAGCCCGGGCATCTTGATATCGACCAACGCCAAGTCGAAATCATTCCGGAGGAGCTTTTCCAGGGCCGCGTCGCCGCTTTCCACTTGCTCCACCGCGTGGCCCTCGCGCGCCAGTGCTGCCACAAGCACCCACCGGATCGCTTCGGCGTCGTCAGCCACTAGAATTGTGCCGGTTAAAGTCCTCACGGAGGAGCCCCGATACGGCGTCGGTCACCGCCCGTTGCTAGGTTGTCATACTCATCAAAGTATCGTGCTGTGCTAGTAGCAGGGGCTGGTGGCGTCAGACCACCAGCCCCGCAGAGTACGCGCGAGCGGCGTCGGCCACCCTAGACGACCTGCCGCGGTGCGGGAGCGGCGAGGAGCCGCCGGCCACGCCGGATGCTGGTCACCGCGACATAGGCGATGCTGACCAGCCCCCATCCGCCGGCGATGCCGAAGCAGATGTAGGCCTCGTTCTGTGAGTCGGCATTGCCGATGATGTAGAGGTAGAGGATCGCCGCCAGCATCAGCACGTTTGCAAGCAGACCGAGGAGCGGCACGAACAGGTGCTTGACCATGTGTTTCTCGTGGCGCTCCGCGAAGGCGATGATCGTCCATATGCAGGTGAGGCCATAGAGCACGAAGGTGCCCAAGTTGGAGGCCAGCGTGATCCCCGTCAAGCCCACCACCGATTGCACGCCGATGGCGCCGATCACCGACGAGACGGTGGCGAGCACCCAGATCGCCCGATGCGGGGTGGCGTAGCGGCCATGGAGCCCGTTCAGCAGTTCAGGCATTTCTTCGTCTTGGGCCATGGCGTAGCTGACGCGCACCGCCGTGTTCAAGCAGCTGAGCGTTGTGCCGAAAATCGCCAAGGCCACCGTGATGGCAATCGTGATCATCAGGCCGAAACCGATACCCCCCAGCACACTGTTGCCCACCAGGATCGCCATGTCGCCGAGCGGGGCGCTCGACGCCGCGGCCGCCGCCATCCCGTTGACCGCCGCCCCGGTGCTGTCGGCTCCCACCAACTTCTCACTGACCATGTAGCCGGCGGCGAAGTATTCAAACAGGTAGGCAAACAGCCCCTGAATGATCAGCGCGAGGAGGACCGCCTGCGGGATGTGCCGCTTCGGATCCTTGGCCTCGGCGGCGAACGCCGTGCAGCTTTCGAAGCCAACCAAGACCAGGATGGCGATGGTCGACTGGATCATGACGCCCTGGAATGAGTGCGGAAGTACCACGTCCCAGCCGCCGCTGAAGGCCCACTGCGTAACGTGGTCCGGATTCGCCAAGCGGTAATAGATGGCCAGGACGCTGAAGAACACCAAGCTGGCGATCTGAATGATGTTGATCATCAACGCCGTCATCGTCGAACCGGTCACGCCGCGATAGGCGACGTATGCGGTCCCGAAGGCCGTCGCCGTCTCGAGCGCGATCAGCACCGGAGTGGACAGGGTGCCGCCGGTGAGTTGCTGGTAGATGTAGCCGAGCAGCGTAGCCATCATGGCCACCATCACCCCCGGATACACCCAGTAGAAGAGATGTGCCGCCCAGCCGGTGACGATCTTCGCCAGACGAGCGAACTTGTGATGCGCCTTGTTCTCGCGATCCAGAAATGCCTTCTCGGCGAAGTAGTAGGTGCTGCCGAAGCCGGCCTCCGGGTAGATCCGCGCCAGCTCCGAATACGAGTAGGCGGTGAGGAAGCAGAGGATCAGGGCGAACGCCAAGCCGGCCCAAATGTCCGAGCTGACGGCCGCGCCACTGGGCGCCGCTGCCGCCGCCTGCAACTGATAGGTGATCCACAGAAAGGCGCCTGGCGCGATCAGCGCCATGGCGTTTACGGTGACGCCGGTCAATCCCAGCGTCGGTTTCACTGTCGGTGTCGGTGCTTGAGCCATCTGCCCCTCCTTCTGTCAGGACTGAGACTGCAGCGACCGTGCCAAATCAATTCGACACCGCTGCCGCTCATCACGACGCTCTGCAAGCTGACTCGGCTGCGCGTCTGGAGGGCACTGCGTAAGGACCGGGCAGGGGCAACGTTGCTTGTACGAATGGGACGTGTTGGGTCAGTCTCACTGACGGTGAGCATCGGCATCGGGTTCGAAGGCTTCTTTGCCGGCGCGCCGCGTCTGTCTCAAGCACCAGCGCGTGAGACCCAGGGCTAAAGCGGTCCAGCGGTGACGCGCCCGATTCTACGGCAGCCGCCTAACAGATAGGCAGGCGCGCTATCCGCCTCGCGCTCTTCAGGAAGAGACCGAAAGGGGGTGCAGCGTGGCATCTTGGTTGCTCTCGAATGGCGGGCATCTGTTTGCCCCGTGTACACCGGTCCAAGAGGCAACTCGCATGAAGAAGATCGAGGCGATCATCAAGCCGTTCAAGCTCGATGAGGTGAAGCAAGCCATGGCCCGCGAGGGCATCGTCGGCATGACGGTTTCCGACGTGAAAGGCATTGGCCGACAAAGGGGGCACAGCGAAGTCTACCGCGACAGCGAGTACGTCATGGATTTCTTGCCCAAGATCAAGATCGAACTGGTCGTCGGCGACGACAAGGCAGCCGCGGCCGCGCACATCATCGAGCAGGCAAGTAAGACGGGGCGCATCGGTGACGGCAAGATCTTCATCTTGACGGTCGACGATGTAGTTCGAATCCGAACCGGTGAACGCGGAACGGACGCCATCTGACCGGCTCGCCGCGCCGTGCCGCGAGCCAGAGGCCGGGGTTTTTCACCGGAGACGTCGAGTGTCAGGGCAAGACGCGCCGGGTGCCCGGCGTTGCGACTGGATGGCTTCGAAACGCGGCGCCGGCAAGTCCGGCACAGATGCCATAGGCAAGCACGCCGGTGAAATACGTGGCCGTGATCCCGTAGGTCAATGAAAGCATGATGGCCAAGACGCTGCCGCACACTGATGCCGCACCATTCACGCCCCAGTACAACGCCCGATAGCCCGGCGGGTCCGAGGCGCTGAAGGCCAGGCCGGCGGACAGCGGCATCCCCATCACGAAACCCAGCGGCATCAGGACAGCCACCGCCGCCGCGATCCGCCACCCCGTTGCCGCACCCTCCAGAGACTTGGCGATGATGCTGCCGCCGGCAGCGATCGCGGTTGCCACCACCACCAGCGCCACCAGACTGCGCCAAAGCCACGTGCTTGTCGCGCCGTGCCCGAGCCGGCGCTGGGTCCACAGACTTCCGGACCCTGCCGCCACCAGCAGCGAGAACAGCACCACGGTCAGCCCGTACACCGGATGCCCGAGCGTGATCATCAGCCGTTGCATGAGCGACAGCTCGAGCAAGATGAAGCCGAGCCCGACCGCCGCAAAGTAGATGAGCCGGATCGTCGCCCGCGGTGCCGCGGTTGCGTCAGAGCGGCGCAGCCAGAGCGGTGCCAGGATGAATACGACCGACAGGAGGATGATTACGAGAAACAGCCGCACTAACGTCACCACGGCATCGGCATACAGCTGCAACGACGTCGTCACGGCCCCGAACGCATCCCAGACACTCACCATGTTGAAGAAGAATGGCCGGTCGTCGGTCGGCGGGCGGAGATCCAGCCCCTCGGCCCGCAGTGCCGCGTCTGAAACCTCCGGGGCCGCCAGTTGTTCATAGATGGCTTCCTGGGCCTTCAGCGGGCTCAGCAGCTCTTCGAACCCCTTGTCCGTGCTCCAGCGCTCCAGGGCCTCAACATCATCTGGGGAGAACGGTTGCGGGCTCACCAACAACGTCACCACCCGGCCCTGCGGCCCACTGCTAGCGAGAAAGAGGTGCTGGCGCGGCTCCGCCACGCCGCGATGACGAAGGGCAGCAGACGCCAGCGACAGCAGGCGCAGCGTTTCATACGGGTGCCAGCGACTCACGGACAGGACACCCTGGGGCGTCAAGTGATCAAGAAAGACCTGAAAGGCATCAATCGTGTACAGGGCGTTCTCGGAGAGGACGTAAGCACCATTCGCAGCCGCCGCAAAGGTATCGACCATCGAGGCCTGGATGACGTCGAAGTGCTCGCGGCTGCGCGCCAGATAGCTGCGGCCTTCGTCCGGCACCAACTCCACATCGGGTCGAAAGGCGAGGCGGCCGGTGAAGTCCGCAAATCGGCCGCGGAGTAACCGCAAGATGTCGTGGTTCACCTCGGCGCCGACCACACGCGGATGTCCGAACGACAGCGCCGTCAGAATGTCGCGCCCGCCCCCGACACCGATGACCAGCACGCTGCCCCGGGAGCGAATGGCGTGCGCGAGCGCCGTGACGTCCCAGTGCAGGAACGCCGGCTTCCCAAAATCGCCGTCAAAAGCCGTGAGCGGCGTATCGGCACCGCCATCGATGCTCAAGAGTTTCTGCTCCACCGGCGTGTAGGCGGCAATCCCGCGCGCGCTCAACCCCCAGCCAAAGGGAAGCCGCTGCCACGGGTAACTATCGACGGTGAGACGTGAGAAGGCGTTCCACTGCTCGAACTCATGATCAAACTCGACGTTGCCCTTCGACCAGCGAACACGGAGCAGATCGCCGTCGAGATGCGTGAGGAACGCAAACAGGCTCAGGGCCGCAACCGCCGCCGCTGCGCCGAGCATGCGCCGGTCTCGCGCCGCGCGCGCCATGCAGGCCGCGCCGGCTGCCCCTAGGGCGGCGAGAAGCAGCGCGGCGCGAGGGCCGTCCCCGTATGCCATGAACGGCACGAACAGAGCGCACCCGGCGCCAGCGCCCAGGAGATCGGCGCAGTACACAGCGCCCAACCGGTCTTGCGCGCGGACCAAGGCGAGGCAGATGAACACCCCCGACAGCGTGAACGGAATGGCTACCATCACGTACAACACGGCGAGCCGTCCGATTTCGCCCCACGAGGCGCCGAAGGTCGGCGTCATCTGCAACTGTAGCAGCGTGCAGAAGACGATCGAGCCGGCGTACAGGAGCGCAAAGCGCGCCGCGACGAGCCAGGCGCGCTCCGTCGCGAAATGGTGCGGCCACATGTACACCCCCACCGCGCCAACGGTGGTACCGAACAGCGCGATCGACACCGCCATGAAGGCAAAGTGGTACCACATGGTGGCGGAGAAAATGCGCGTGAGGAGCAACTCGAGCATCAGGTTGCTCATCATGACCAGGAAGACGGCGGCGTACCGCGCTGCCGCCTCAATCGGCCGCGGCGCGGGCATCACCGCTGCGGTTGTCCGTGCGGCACCCCGCGCGCGATCCCCGGTCTGCAAATCTGCCGATCGTTGAGGCCGTGCCCGCCGCGCGCTCATGCGGGCCATGTATCAGGCTGGCTATGAGCAACTCAACCAGACGCACGGCAGGACCTACCGTTTGGCGACTGAAATCCTGCTCGCTGGAATTTCCCGCGTCTTGCCCGATACACACCTGTCTGACATGGTCGTGGGGCGGGATCCGCAGCATGGGGAAGTTCGACGACCTTCACCGGCGTAGCCTCGAAGATCCGGAAGGGTTTTGGGGCGAGGCGGCACGTGCCATTCACTGGGACCGTCAGCCCGAGCGGGTACTCGACGATTCTCATCCACCCTTTTACCGCTGGTTCCGCGGCGGTGAGCTGAACACCTGCTTCAACGCGCTCGACCGCTGGGTGGATGGCGGCGACGGCATCGATCGGCTGCGTGCCGACCAGCTCGCACTCATCTACGACAGCCCGGTCACCGACACGATCTCACGCTACACCTATCGAGAGCTGCGAGACGACGTCGCGGCTTTCGCCGGCGCGATGCAACGCCTCGGGGTCACGGCGGGCGACCGGGTGATCATCTACATGCCGATGGTGCCCGAAGCCGTGATCGCCATGCTCGCCTGTGCCCGCATCGGCGCCATCCACTCGGTGGTGTTTGGCGGCTTTGCACCGCACGAGCTGGCCATCCGCATCGATGATGCCAAGCCCAAGCTGATCGTGTCCGCATCCTGCGGCATCGAGGTGAAACGCGTGATCGAGTACAAGCCGCTGCTCGACCGCGCCATCGAGATGGCTGCCCATAAGCCCGAGCGCTGCATCATCCTGCAGCGGCCGATGGCGCCGGCTGCGCTCGTTGGCAGACGGGATCTCGACTGGCACCAGACGATGGCGAGTGCGCCACCGGCTGCGTGCGTCCCCGTTGCCGCCACCGATCCGCTCTACATCCTCTACACGTCAGGTACCACGGGCCGTCCCAAAGGCGTCGTCCGCGACAACGGCGGCCACGCGGTGGCGCTGCGCTGGAGCATGCCCAACGTGTACGGCGTACAGCCGGGTGAGGTGTACTGGGCGGCGTCGGATGTGGGCTGGGTGGTGGGGCATTCCTACATCGTGTACGCGCCGCTGCTCAGCGGATGCACAACGATTGTCTACGAAGGCAAACCAGTTGGGACGCCTGACCCCGGCGCGTTCTGGCGGGTAATCGCCGAGCACGATGTCGCCGTGCTGTTCACCGCCCCGACGGCGTTCCGTGCCATCAAGAAGGAGGATCCCAACGGCGAGCACTACCGGCGCTACGCGTTGAAGAAGTTCCGCACGCTGTTCCTCGCCGGCGAGCGCACCGATCCGGACACCTATCACTGGGCGCGCAATCTGCTCGGCCGGCCGGTGATCGACCACTGGTGGCAGACCGAAACCGGCTGGGCCATCGCGGCGAACTGTCTGGGCATCGAGGCGCTACCGGTAAAGCCCGGATCGCCGACGAAACCTGTGCCCGGGTATCAGGTCGACATCCTCGCGCTCGACGGCAGCGTGCTACCGGCGGGTAAGGAAGGTACCATCGCGATCAAGCTGCCACTGCCGCCGGGCACACTGCCCACGCTGTGGAACGACGATACGCGTTTCGTGTCATCGTATCTCAGACAGTACCCAGGCTACTACGTGACCGGTGATGGCGGGTATTTCGACGAGGACGGTTATCTCAACGTCATGGGCCGTATCGACGACGTGATCAATGTCGCGGGGCATCGGCTGTCGACCGGAGCCATGGAGGAGGTCATTGCCACGCACCCCGCGGTGGCGGAGTGTGCGGTGATCGGTGCCGCGGACGAGTTGAAAGGCCAGGTGCCGATCGGTTTCGTTGTCCTCAAGGCCGGGGTGGAGAGCGACCCGGCGGCGATCGAGGCCGACGTGGTCCGAATGATTCGCGAGCAGATCGGTGCGGTGGCGTCGTTCAAGCAGGCCTACGTCGTTGCTCGTCTTCCGAAGACACGCTCCGGGAAGATCCTGCGCGGCACGATGCGATCCATCGCCGATGGCAAGCACGTCGAGGTCCCTTCAACGATCGATGACCCCGCCGTTCTCGATGAGATCAGAGGGAGGCTGCGCGCCCACTGACAGCCGGGCTCGGGCAGATTGCCAATCGCCGCAGCACGCGGGGTCTCGGAAACCGTCGGGTTGACGGCAGGCCCAGGATGTTCAGTACCCTTTGAAAACGGGCTTGCGCTTCTCGAGTAAGGCTTTCGTGCCCTCGCGGGCATCCTGGGTACAGGCAGACATGGTAGCCGCCACCGCCTCGTAATCCAGGATTTCATCGAGCGTTGCCGTCAGCGACTTGTGGATGCAGCGCCGGGCGATGTCGATCGCCGCGCTCGGACCCTTGGCCAGCTCCTTGGCGTATTGCAGAGCCGTCGGCAGGGCCTGCCCCTCATCGACCAGCTCGTCGATGAGCCCGAATTTGTACGCCTCTTCGGCGCCAAGAATCTTTCCGGTCTCCACGATCATGAGGGCAGTCGACAGGTTGGTGACGCGCGGCAGGAAGTAGGTGATGCCGCAATCCGGGCTGAAGCCGAGTCGGACCATGGCGGCGCACATGCGGACCTTCTTGTCGGCAATCCTCCTGTCGCAGGCCAGCGCGTACGCGAACCCCGCACCCATTGCCGGCCCGGCAATCGCCGCGATCACGGGTTTCTCGACTTCGACGATCATCCGGGTGAACTCGGCAAATGGTCCGGCCGGTGTTTTCCGCTGATACCGAGGCATCGGGCGGCTCCCATCATCGGCCAAGCCGGGAAGAGGACGGTCACCGGTGCCGCTCACGAACTCGGCATCGCCGCCGGCACAGAAACCCCGGCCGGCGCCCGTCAGCACGATGGTACGGACCTCGTCGCGAAAGCGCAGCTCACGGAACAGATCGACGAGACTCGAAGCCATGTCCCAGGTCACGGCATTGAGCTTCTCCGGGCGATTCAGGGTGACGATGCCGACGCCCTCGTCGACCTCGAAGAGCACATGCGGATTTGACGTCATACACAACCTCCGAACTGCTAGCGTTTCAGGATGACCGCGGTGGCGTTGCCACCGAGGCCGAGCGACTGCGCCAGGCCCACTTTCGCATTGGGCACCTGTCGGGCACCGGCCTCGCCGCGCAGTTGCCGGCCCATCTCGCAGACCTGGAACAGCCCCTGTGCGGTGGTGGCTTCACCGAAGCAGAGGAAACCGCCGCTGGGATTGATCGGCAGCTTGCCGGTCGGCATGGTCTCGCCGGCCTCCATGAGGCGCTCCGCCTCGCCCGGCTTGCAGAAACCCCACTCCTCGGGAAACGCGAGCTCGTAGTAGACCGTGTTGTCCTGCAACTCGACGAAGTCCACGTCCTTCTGGCCCACCCCCGCACCCTTGAGCGCTTTTTCGACCGCGAGCTTCGCCTCGCTGTGCAGCGTCGGCCCCGACGGCCCCAAGCCGCCGATTCCGCGCGTAATCCCGTCGTCGAAGCTGGCGGTAGCCACGGCGCTCGACGCCACCCAGACCGGCTTCGTGGTGCGCTTCTTCGCCTGCTCGCCCGCGCACAGGATTACCGCCGCCGCGCCATCGCTTACCGGGCAGATTTCGTATAAACGGAGCGGGTAGCTGACGACGTTGGACTTGAGCACTTGCTCGAGAGAGAACTCCTGTCGGAAGCGCGCGTTCTCGTTGTGCTTGCCGACCTGATGTGCCTTGACCGCAACCTTCGCAAGTTGCTCCTCGGTGGTGCCGTAGTCTTTCATGCGCCGCCAGCAAAGCGATGCCCAGAACGCCGGGCCGGGCATGCCGATGCAGCGCTGGCGCAGAAACTCCGGATCGGTGGTCTCCTCCACGCCGGAAGTCTGGATGAACCCCTTGGGCATCTTCTCGCCGCCAACGACGAGCACCAGGTCATAGAGTCCGCTGGCGACGAGGGTGTAGCCGATGTTGAAGGCGTTGCCCCCGGCGGCGCACCCAGCCGACAGGTTGTAGACGGGGATTCCCGTCGAGCCCATTTCTTCGACCACGTCATTCCCGTTCAGCCCCCAGCCCTTGCCTCCGGAGAAGCGCGAGCTGGCGGCCGAGACCGCCTGGATCTCGCGCCACGACACGCCCGCGTCCTTGAGCGCGGCCTCCACGGCAACCCGGCACAGGTCGTTGACCGACTTGTCCGCAAACTTCCCCCACGGGTGCATTCCCAGACCGATGACTGCAACGTCTCTCATGTGCTTCTCCGTTCTCTGCCGCTTGTACGGACTTACACCGGCCTGAATTTCCAGGTGATGACCTCGGTACCGTCGGCTTCGTGGTACAACGGTTCCAGCACCAGCTCCACCGGCAGGTCGGGCCGCAGGCTCTTCAGGTCGTCCGTGCTGATCCTCCCCAGAACCCGGAGGCCATCTTCGAGGTCCACCACGCCCATGGCGTAGGGTTTGAACGGCTCGTCGTACTTCACCGGCGGCGGCGGCGCGTAGCTCTGGATGGCCAGGCTCCACAACTTGCCGCGCGGCCCGAACGTTGCGTCCTGGATCTTGCTCTCGCCGCACTTCGGATTGTGACAGACGGCGGACTTTGGGAAATAGGGCGCGCCGCACGACGCGCAGCGCGAGCCCAGCAAACGCGGCCCTTGCGGGGTGTTGGCGAACAATCCTTCGACGACCGGTTTCGTATCCATCGCATCATCCTTTCACGGCACGAGTGATCTCGGGAAGGATCTCCAGGCAGTCGCCGACCAGCCCGTAGCGCGCGTAGCGGAAAATCGCGGCGTCGGGGTCCTTGTTGACGGCCACGATCGTCTTCGCCGCCGAGCAGCCGACCATGTGTTGGCTCGCCCCGGAAATACCGGCGCCCACGTACAGAACGGGGCGGGTGATCTTTCCCGTCAGCCCGACCTGCCGCGACGAGTCGACCCAGCCGTTTTCCACGACCGGACGCGATGCCGCGGCCATCCCTCCGAGCGCCTGGGCGAGATCCTCGATCAAGTGATAGTTTTCCTTCTGCCCGAGTCCCATCCCACCGGCAACGATGATCTGCGCCTCCTCCAGACGCGGGCCTTCAAAGTGCGCCTTCTGGATGACGCGCACTCGTTCGGAGACTGCGCCGAGGTCGACCGATACCTGCCGCACGGCCGGCACCGACGCGCCCCCTTCCGGGGCCTCTGCGACCAGCATGTCCGCCAGGACGCCGACCACACAGGACTCGGCGCCCGTCACCTCGTAGACCACACGGGTGTCCCCGCCGTAAGCCGAGGCGGTCACCTTGACCGCGCCGCCCTCGACCTCCAGCTTGAGCGCGTTCATCACTACCCCGGCGCCGGCCCGTACCGCCAGGCGCGGCGCCACCAGGCGAGCATTGAACGTCTGCGGGATGAGTATCAGCTTCGGCGTTTGCTGCTTGCTGTACTGGGCCAGTGCTTCCACACAGACGTCGGGCTGGAAGTCGGCGAGTTTCGAGTCCTCGATCCGGTCCAAGTGGGCGACCCCATACTTCCCGGCGATCTCGAGCGCCCGATCCGGCGCCGGACCGGCAACCAGCCAGTTCAACTCAAGGCCCGCAGAGGCGGCGAGCTTACGCGCCAGGGTCAGCGTTTCTTCCGCACCCGCGGGTACGCCCGTACGGCCTCGTTCCCATGTGCATACAACAACCGAGTTCGACACGTTTCCCTCCGAATTCTCCTTCACCAGACGTTCTCTCGGAACTTCGCGCGCACGCGCTACTCGATGGTCCGATCCGCGCGCAGGCGCCTGACCAGCTCCCGTGCCACCGCAGCCGGCGAGTCGCCCTGGATGAACTCGCAGCGCCCGATGATAGCTTCGACGAACTGGCGCGTCATCGTCACTTTCGGCCGAGCACCGCTCTCACCCAGATCGAGGCCGGCCGGCGTGACTTGCTGCGGCTTGACCTTGCGCGCCTTCATCGTCCGTATGCCGGTCGGATACCGCGGCTCACCGAACTCGTTGCTGATCGTGATCACCGCAGGGCAAGCAACCTCCACGATCTCGTCGCCGTCAGGCGTCACCCGCGTGACCCGCACCGTCGATCCGTCTACCATCTCCACCGCCCGCGCGATGGTCACGATCGGCAGCCCCAGCATCTCGCCCAGCAACGCCGGCACGACCCCCTGGTCTCCGTCCGAGGCCTGACGCCCGCACAGTACCAGATCCGCCCCGCCGAGCGACTTCACGAACCCGGCGAGCAGCGAGGCCGTCGCGTAGCCGTCCACGGTCGCCGTGTCGACAGGGATGGTTGCAACCTCGTCCGCCCCCATCGCAACAGCCTGCTGGAGGATCTTGGTCGGGTCGGTGCCAACCGAGACCACGTGGATCTTACAGTCGACCCCGGCATCCCGTAGTCGCAGGGCACACTCGATTGCCTGCTCGTCGTAGCCGTTCATCAGCCGTGGGATTGACGTCTGGGTCAGGGTCTTCCCGTCCTGCCCGATCTCCAACTTCCCAATCAGGACGTAGTTGTCCACCGCGTCCGGGTCGAGGACTTCCTTGGCGCAGATGACAATTCTCATTTGCCGCTCTCTCCTTGCTCCTGCTTTGCACAAGAACTCCCAGCGGGCGCCCTTTGATACGCCGCCAAAAAAGGGCGGTTACTCAGGACGAGCGTTTGGGTGTGCAATGTCAACGTGTTTTGCCGCTCACCCTGAGTAGGCCGCATCTTCTCAGCGGCCGTATCGAAGGGTGCCCGCTGGTTACCGGACTTTTCGTGCAAAGCTCCTTACTCCTATGCTCGGTTGTCGATGCGATAGACGTTTGCCGATTCACACCAGTGGGTCACGCTGCCAAGGCTTCCGCAACCAGCTCGGCGATGTCCGCCGCCCGCACTGTCCTTCCCGGATCCTTGGCGCGAATCGCATCCTCGAACATCTGCATACAAAACGGACACGAGACGGCAGCCGTCTTGGCGCCACAGCCCTTCACTTCCTCGAAGCGCAGGTGATTGATGCGCGACTCGAGCTTGTCGTCCATCCAGGCATACCCACCCCCCGCTCCGCAACAGAGCGCCCTCGATCGATTACGGGGCATCTCCTGGATGCCATCCCTTGAAACCGACGCGAGCACGTCACGCGGCGCATCGTAGATTCCGTTATGGCGCCCCAGGTAACAGGGATCGTGATACGTCACCGAGTCCACTTCCTTCCGCAGCCTTAGTCGCCCGCTCTGGATCAGCTGCTGAATCAACTCGGCGTGGTGAATGACCTCGTACCTCCCGCCGAATTCAGGGTACTCGTTGGCCAAGGTATTGAAGCAGTGCGGGCAGGTCGTGATGATCTTGCTGATCTCGTACCGCTTGAGGAGTTCGATGTTGGCCTTGGCGCACATCTGAAAGGTCAGCTCGCCGCCGACACGCCTTGCGGGATCCCCGGTGCAGGACTCCTCCGCACCCAGCACGGCGAAATCGACCCCCGCGGCCTGCAAGACCTTCACGAATGCGCGAGTCACTTGGATATTGCGATCGACCAGCGCGCCCGCACAGCCTACCCAGAAGAGATACTCCGCCGTATCCCCTCGGCCGTAGATTTTGATGTCGAGGTCCTGAAACCACTCCTCCCGCTCATGCGACGCGCCGGCGAACGGATGCGTGCGATCATCCATGTTCTTCAGAAACATCTGGGCTTCTTCACTCATCCTGGATTCGGTCATCACAAGGTGGCGACGCATGTCGACCATCTTGGGAATATGCTCGATATACATCGGACACTCCTGCTGACACGCCCCGCAGGTGCGGCATCCCCACAGCTCATCTTCCAGCACGGCCGGCCGTAACGGGCCGGCGGCGGCTGCACCGAACAGCGGCGCGTGTTCAACCTCGGACGCCGCGCCGTTCCCCGCCCGTGCCGCCAAGAGCGACGGACCGACCGCAGTCAAGTGATCGCGCATGTTCAGAATGAGCGTTCGTGGATTCAGCTTGGAGCCACCCAGGGTAGCCGGACAGACCGACTCGCAACGGCCGCAATTCACGCAGGCGTCCAGATCGAGTAGGCTTTTCCAGGAATACTGCTGAATCGCCTTGGTTCCGAGGACAGGCTCATCCTCGGCCTCCAGCATCGCTTCGATATCCGGATACGGAAGTGCGAGGCCTCGATTCAAATTGCGGAAGAAGATGTTCAAGGCACCGTACACGATGTGGTTGAGCTTCCCGGAGGAGAGGTACCCGATGAACACAAATGCCGTTACGGCGTGAAACCACCAACTGACTCGGTGAATGAACCGTAAGGTTGGCACGCTGAGACCTTGAAGGAGGAGCGCGACCAGGTAGCCGCCGGGAGACCAGTGGGCCAAAGCGGGATTGTCGCGCAATTCCGTCGCGGCAATTCGCAGGCCCTCCGTCGCAAAGCCTTGCAGGAAGAGCAGCAGCAGGAGACCCAGGGCAATGCCGTCTTCCACTAGTGACACGACATGTTTCGGGCGCATGACCGTGCGCCGTACAATCGCCATTGCCAACCCGATGATCGCAAGCAGGCCGAAGGTATCGCTGAGCAATGAATACCAGCGATAGGTCGCCCCCTGGAGGAATTGAATGCCGGTCCATTCTTGTATGCTGATCAGCGAGGTGGCGATCACCTCCACCAGAAACCCGTAGAAGATGAAGGTGTGCATCAACCCGGGATAGAGACGACGCAGCTGGCGGCGCTGCCCGAAAACCTCAATCAAGAGGCCCCTCAGCCGCTCGGGAATGCGGTCACCGCGAGCCTCACCACCCCCCAAGCGCCAGAGGCGATAGCGGCGATATATGCCATGGGCAAAAACTGCCGCGGCGACGGCGAAGAAGAGATAGATCAGCCCCCCGCCGACGATGTTCCAATAGATCTCGCGCGTTTCACCCATTGCGATTCAGCCCAACAATCCCCTAAACAAACGTTTGTTCGTGCTAGCCTGGCGACCGCCGTGGAGGTATGCGGTCGAGGGCAACGAAGATATGATCTTCCTCATGCATCTCGGCGTCTTTCTTCAGTACGCGTAGCACGTGGCCAATTCCGGGAGCAAGCTCGGGGGCAAGCTCGGCCGCTATTCGGCGTGAGCCGAAACCGGCCTACTCCGCTTCGGTGAAAAACACGGAGCGGCTCCCGCGCAGTTGGTTCTTGAGGATCTTGCCCGCCGGATTGCGGGGCAACGGCTGGTCCGTGATCTCAACGATCTCCGGCACTTTGAAGGAAGCGAGCCGTGCGCCGACGTACGAGCGGACATCGTCAACAGTCAATGTTGCGCCGGGTATCGTGCAGACGATGGCTTTGACCCGTTCCCCCAACTCGGCGTCGGGGACACCGATCACGGCGGCTTCGTCGATCTGCGGGTGTTCGGCCAGGCAGTTCTCGATCTCGACACTGTAGATGTTCTCGCCGCCGCGGATGATGATGTCCTTGGTTCGGTCGACGAGATAATAGAAACCCTCGGTATCGCGGTAGCCGACGTCACCGGTGTGCAGCCAGCCATCGCGGATCACCGCCGCGGTGGCCTCCGGCTTGTTCCAGTATCCCGGTGTGACGGTTGGTCCGTACAGCAGAATCTCTCCCCGCCTGCCGTCCGGAACCGCGTGGCCCGCTTCGTCGACGACTTTGACGTCGAAGTAGGGCAACGGCCGGCCGACCGATGTCGGGCGCGCCTGCAGATCCGCGCCGCCATTCATCATGACGACACCGTGCGTCTCGGTCATGCCGTACACATTCGCCATACTGGGTTCGACCGGGAGTACCGCTCTCGCTCTTTCGAGCGTTTCAGGAGCAAGCGGCGCCCCACCCACGGAGATGCGTGTCAGGCTCGAGACATCGTACTTGCGAACCTGCGGGCAGTTGATCACCCGATGCAGCACCGTCGGCACGGCACCCCAGGTGCTGATCCGCTCCCGCTCGATGAGGGACAGTACCTGTTCCGGATCGAAACGGCCCTCGGTGAAGACGATCTTGGCGCCTGCTGTCATGGCGGTACACAGGCCCGTGTGCAGCCCGGCGACATGAAACAGCGGTGAGGTGATCAACCCCGCGGGCTGTGAGCCGTCGGTCGGAAGCGGGCTCGCACCGCCGAGCATCGCACCCGCCATGCCGTGGACGATGATGCCTTGAACCTGGGCGATCGTGCCGCGGTGCGTGGTGAGGCAACCCTTTGGCCGGCCGGTCGTGCCCGAGGTGTAGAGGATGACGAAGGGATCGTCCTCATCGATCGGGTCATTCGGGGACTCGTCGTGTACGGCAATTAGATCACCAACCGGCTGTGCGCCGCCCGGCGTCGTGGCACCGATGCAGAAGACGCGCTCGAGCGTCGGGATCCGGCCTATCAATTCACGGACGCGGGGGAAGAGGCGGTCGTCAACGACCAGAAAGCGGCTGCCGGAATCGGTCAGGCCATAGGCGATCTCATCTTGCACCCACCAGCCGTTCAGTCCGACGACGACCCCGCCGACGCAGGTTGCGCCGAACAACGTGATGACCCAGTCGACATTGTTCTGGGCCAGGATGGCCAGCCGATCACCGCGCCGGAACCCGAGCGCCCTGAGCCGGTGTGCCGTTCCCCACACCAAGCGTCGAAATTCGCCGTACGAGATCCGGCGGGAACCCTGGACCAGGAACTCACGATCGCCATAGTTGCCGGCGGTCTCCACCTTCTCGCGCAGCGAACGCTGGCGCCCGGCAAAGTTTTTCATCGGCAAGCCGCGAACGTTTTCGAGCGTGAGCTCGAACGGACCTCCGGGACCGGTCAGCTGGGAGAGGACTTCCTCGTGTGTCATCCGACTCGATACTCCTCAGGCACTTGCCGTCCCAATGCGACGACGAGTGTCGTGGCTTGGCGCGCCGCAAGAGCATAGATGGACAGGCCCGGGTTGACACCCACGCTGGTGGGAAAGGTCGATCCGTCGATGACCGCCAGGTTCTGGAGATGGTGGTACCAGCCGTCACTGTTGACCACTGAGATGTGTGGATCTTCACCCATGGCGCAGCCGCCGAGCGGATGGGTGGAATTCACCACGGTGTTCGGCGAGCGCAGCGACAAACTCGCGATCGCCGCACGCGCTTCCGCCCAGGTGGTGTAGGGCTGTGCGTCCATGTTGGCCGGCATGACCGTGGCCGCGCCGGCGGCGAACTGGCACTCGGCCATCGACAGATATGAGCTGCGGATGCCATCCCGGATATAGTCGGTGATCGGATAGTCGAGCAGGCCGCTGCGGTCGCTGCGCAGCGTCACCGTTCCGCCCGGACTCGCCTCGCTGAACCCATCGCGGATTTGCGACACCAGGATGTGCGTACGCCGATACTGGCTTGCGGCCTTGGCCAGCTCCGGGCCCATGCCTTTGCGGAAGTTCATGGTTCCCGCCGGCTGCGTGCCGACCGCTTCGATGTGGTAGCCGGCGCGGCCCGTCACACCGTCACGCCAGATAAACTGATCCGAATGCACCGATTGCGGCGCGCCGACGTAGGCATCGACCGGCTCCGGCATGATGGCGATCGAGTAGTTGTGAATCTGGAGGAAGGTGCGCTTCCCCAGCCGCGCATACGGGTCCGGCGCATTTGATCGGAGCAACAGCGCCGGACTGTTGATCGCCGCGCCGGCCACGATGACGAAGGGCGCATCGATGCGGACCCGCCGTCCGGTCAAGCGGACGCCGCGGTCGTCGAGCGCCACGCCGGTGATCCCGAAGACCCGGTCGCCACGAATATCCAACTTGTCCGCCCGCACCCGCGTCAGCAGCAGCGCCCCATGATCGAGCGCCGTAGGAATGGTGGTGACCAGCATGCTCTGCTTCGCATCGATTGGGCAGCCCAAGCCGCAGTACCCGAGCCCCGGGCAACCCTTCACGTTTCGCGGCAGTGCCTCGTACCGCCAGCCGAGTTGTGCCGCGCCGCGAGCCAGCAGCGCGTTGTTCTCGTTGTGCGCAGTCCAGGGTTGGACATTGAGGCGCCGCTCCATCACTTCGAACCACGGGGCCATGGCCTCGGGCGTGAAGCCCTTCAGTCCGTACGTGTCGGTCCAGTACCGCAGTGTCTGCGGCGGCGTCCGCACGCTGCTGGTCCAGTTCACCGTGGTCGACCCGCCCACCGCACGGCCCTGCATGACCCCGATGCCCTTGTCTTTGGTCTGGCGCACGCCGCCTTCGAAGTAGAAGCGCGCAAAGCTCGGCACCTCGCGAAGTGTGAAATCCCGCGCCGTCCAGTAGGCGCCTTCCTCGACCATCACCACCCGCAACCCGGCAAGGGCAAGGATCTCGGCACAGACACCACCACCCGCACCCGTGCCGACAATCACCACGTCACCGGCCAATGTCAGGTCCGCTTCGAGGCGGCTGCCCGTATAGATTTCGTGTGTCATATCAGCCCTCACCCCAACCCTCTCCCAGAGGGGACTGTCGATTTTCGCCCAGCGGGCACCCCTCGATACGCCGCCAGAAGAGGGCGGCTACTCGGGGCGAGCGGTTTGATGCTGATTTCAGAGGGTTTTCCCCGTTCACCCCGAGTAGGCCCCATTTTCTCAGGGGCCGTATCGAGGGGCGACTCGCGTTTATCGACAGTCCCAGGGGGAGAGGAAGCGGAATGGGATTCTCCCACGGGGAGAGAAAGCGGAGAGGCTGGCGGTCCGGCATAGCCCATGGGTACCCAGGCGCGAGGCTGGTCGTACCAACCGATCGACACCATCGACTGCAGGAACACATACACGCTGCGCAACAGCGTGAAAGAACTCCCGCGCCACGCGTTCAAGAACTTCGCAACCTCGGCAGGAGCCGCCTCCGGCCAGCGCTGCCACACGCCGGCAAGCAGGATGCGAACGGGAGCCAAGGTCAGCAACGAGAAAGCCTGCTCGGCTTCCGCCTGCACCGCCTCGGGAAGGTGTGCCAGGTAGAAATCGACGGCTCGGAGCACCTGCTCGACGCTGTCCGCGCGTCCCGCGGCGTCACTGGGCAGAGAGCCTTCCAACACCACAGGAACGATGGCGCGGAGAATATCACGCCCCGCCGATGACAGCGCGAGGAACTCACCGCCGGCCGATTCAGCGGCAAAGATCCGCCCGGCGCCACCGAGAAGACCGGCAGTCGATAGGACTGCGGAACCGACCACGCCAACTTGCAGGAGCTGGCGGCGGGAAATCGATATTTTCACTGACTGCATGGCGTCGCCTTCGGTGGTCACTTGCGCTGATCGAAGCGCCGCCCGCACACCAGCGACGCGATGATGATCTTCTGGATTTGCAGCGTGCCGCCGGCGATGGGCCAGCCGCGGCTGTCGCGCAACATGCGTTCGATCGGATACTCCGTGGAGTAGCCATACCCGCCGAGGATCTCCATGGCCATGTCGGTGACCGCCTTCGCCGTCTCGTTGGCGAAGACCTTGGCCATCGACGTTTCTTTGATCGACGGAATACCCCTGCTGGCATTGACCGCTGCGCGGTAGACGAGCAGCCGCGCGGCATCGACGCGGATTGCCATGTCGGCAAGCATCATCTGGATCGCCTGCCGCTCGCAGATCGGTTTACCGAAGGTCTGGCGCTGCCGGGCATACTCCACCGCGAACTCGAGGGCCCCGGTGGCGATGCCGAGTGCCATAGTGGCGTTGCCGCAGCGCTCAATGTCGAAGCACTGCATGAGCATGGCGAAGCCGCCCGGTGGCACGATGAGATTCTCCTCGGGGACGAAACAATCCTCGAAGATCAAGTCGGAGCTCGGGAAGCCGCGCAGGCCCATGAACTGCTCCTGCTTTCCAAAAGTGAGACCGGGGGTGCCCTTTTCGATCAGCAGCCCGGCGATCCCCTTGGGACCGGGCACGTCACCGACGCGACAGTAAACCATGTACGCGCCGGAGTGGCCGCCACCGGTGCAGAAGCATTTGCGTCCGTTGACGCGGTAGCCGCCGTCGCATTTGTCGGCCCGGGTACGCAGGTCGGTCAGAGCGCTGCCGGCCTCCGGCTCGGTCATCCCGATCGAGATCTGCAACTCGCCGCGCACCACCGGCGGCACCCAGCGCGCTTTCTGCGCCTCGCTGCCGAAGTGCTCGATGACACGCACCGGCCCGACGTTGGATTCGAACACGGCCGCCGCGGCCAGCGGCGACACGGCCGCGAGCTGCTCGATGCACAGAATGGCGGACAGCAACTCCTGCCCGCCACCTCCGTACGCTTCGGGCAAGCACATGCCGATCAGGCCCATCCGCCCCATCTTCCCGATGAGCGCGGCGTCCGGCAGGGCACCCGTCCGATCCCACACGGCGGCGGCTTCGCGGCACTCCTGCTGCGCGAACTTCCGCACGGTTTGCTGGAGCAGTTCTTGTTGTTCGGTCAGTTGGAAGTCCACTGAAGCTCTCTCCTCGACGCAGCCATCGCGTCTCGAACGGACACCCCATCAAATGACTCGGACACGGTCAAGGGCTCACATCCCTGGACGCCCGCTACATCGTTGCCGTATCATGGCGCCATGACACTGATCGCACTGAATCCGGTTTCCGTGCCGCCACCCCCGATCGCCGAGCGCCGCACGCGCTTGGGGGATCTGGCCGGCAAGACCATCGGCTTTTTGAGCAACAACAAACCCAACGCTGACGTGTTGCTGCAGCGGCTCGCCGGCACCCTACATGCCCGCTTCGGAATCGTCGCCAATCACTACAACAAGGGCGTGCCATCGCTGGAGGCGCCGCGAGATCTCCTGGTGGAGATTGGCAGGGACTGCCAGGGGGTCGTGCTCGCGGTCTACGACTGAGGGTCGTGCACGTCGTGGAGTGTCCACGACCAGATTGAACTGGCACGAGCAGGGTCGGCCGCCGTGGGCCTGGTCACCGCCGAGTTCCACCCGTTCGCGGGGGAGCTGTTGAGTCAGCGCAATGCGGCGGAGTTGCCACTGGTGGTGGTGGGACACCCGGTCGGCGGCATTCCGCGGGGACGGGCAGAGGCGTTGATCACCAACGCCGTCGTGCAACGAGTGATCCAGGCATTGACTCAGGGAGAGAGCGCATGACCATTACGGCCGAGCGTCACACGCCCGATCCGGAACAGCTCGAGGTCGCAATCGACGGCGATGAGGCCGAGGCCGCGGAGCAGTTTCACCGCTGGGGATGGACCGATGGCTTGCCGATCGTGGTGCCGACCAGGGAACGAGTCAACGCCATGTGCGACGGCGCGACGCGCTATCCACTCGAAAGCTTGGGCAACCTTGTGCCCCGCGGCGGTCCGGCCACTGTTCAGAAGATCGCGATCAACGCGGTAATGGCGGGCTGCCTGCCCGAACACATGCCGGTGCTCATGACAGCGGTCGAAGCGATCCAGGACCCGCAGTTCAACCTGTTCGGTGTGCAGACCACCACGCACCCGTGCGGGCTCATGGTGCTGGTGCACGGTCCGATGGCCGCCGAGCTGCGGATGAACGCCGGCCACAACTGCTTCGGCCCGGGCAACCGCGCCAACGCCACCATCGGCCGGGCAATGCGGCTGATCCTGCAAAATATCGGCGGCGGCATTCCCGCCGATGTAGACAAAGCAACGCAGGGCTCGCCGGCGAAATACACCTTCTGCTTTGCCGAGAACGAGGCGGCAAGTCCGTGGCCGCCGTTGCGCCTGTCGCTCGGCTTCGCCGCGAGCGACAGCTGCGTCACCGTCGCCGCCGCCGAGGGCCCACACAACATCAATGACCACGGCTCCGCCACCGGCGATTCCATTCTCAACACCGTCGCCCAGACCATGGCCACGGTCGGCAACAACAACCTCTACGTCGGCGGTGACACCTTCGTCATCTTCGGGCCCGAGCATGCGCGTACCGTTGCGGAGAGCGGCTTCACGCGCGCCGACGTGCAGCGCTACCTGTACGAGCACGCGCGCGTAGCGGTGGACCGTATTTCACCGCAAAAGCTCGAGGAGCTCAGCTCGTGGGGCGGCTGGGCGGGACAGATTGACGGCTGGGGCGGCCGCATCCCTCTCGTGCGCGAGGTGGACAGCATCCGTGTCCTGGTCGCCGGCGGCGCCGGCAAACACTCGTGCTGGATTCCCACCTTCGCGGTGACGTACAGCGCAACGCGACGGATCGTCCGCGAGAGCGCGGTCTGCAACACCGTCTGTGAACTGTAGGCAGCGCCGAGGCGGTGTAGTAAAGCCTCAGGGGGAGGGCCCACCATGCGATTTGAAGGCGCCGCGGAACACTGTCCACCTGCCGAGCACGGCGATTGGCTCTTGAGCCGCCGCAGCCTGCTGCGTGCTGGTCTCCTTACGGGCGGAGCACTCGCAGTTGGTTGCCATGGGCGTCCGGCCGCACCGGTCCCTGCCGATGCGCTCGCTTTTCACCGCGAATGCCTCGTCGTCGATCTGCACGTCGATACCTTCCTTTGGGTTCGTCTTTTCGGCTACGACATCGGCCGGCGGCACGAGAATCTCCTGCCATCGTCACCGTTCGCGTGGCATGCCGATCTCCCGCGCCTGAAAGAGGGGGGGGTCGGTGCGGTCGGATTCGGCATTGTCGTCAACCCGCGCGAGGTGCGGTCCGAGTTGATGCTGCCGCTGAAGGTCCTGTCGTGGTACGACCGCCAGCGCGGCTTCGAGGCTGTCATCACCACCCTCGACCTGATGCACGACGCGGCGCGCAGCTACCCGAACCAGTTTACGCTGGTGCGTAGCGGATCGGAGCTGCGGGCGGCGCGCGCCGCCGGCAAGATTGCGGGGTTGCCCTGTTTGGAAGGCGCCCACGGCATTGAAGGATCGCTCGATAACGTCCGCACCGCATATGAGCGCGGGCTGCGATCAATCGGTCTGGTGCATTTCCAGGCGACGGAGGCTGGTTATCCGATGACCGTGGCGGAGTTCGACGGTAAAGGTCTCACCGAATTCGGTCGCGCCCTGATCGCGGAGATGGAGCGGCTGAAGATGGTCGTCGATCTGGCTCATCTCAACGATGCGGGTGTGGCTGACGCGCTGGCGACGATGCAGCGCCCGTTCATGGTCAGCCACGCCGGGTGCCGGGCGGTGTATCCCCACCGGCGCAACCTGACCGACGCCCAGATTCGCGCCGTCGCCGATCGCGGCGGTGTCATGGGAATCATCATCGAGCGCGGCTTCGTCGCCGAGAAGAACGCCGACCTCGACCGCGTGCTCGATCATTTCGATCACGCCATCAAAGTAGGCGGTGAAAACGTCGTTGGAATCGGCAGCGATTACGACGGCTTCATCACGCCCGCAATTGGTCTCGAGGACGTGACCGCGATGCCGCGCCTGACCGCCGGCCTGCTGGCCCGCGGGCACAAGCCCGACACCGTGCGTAAGGTCCTGGGCGAGAATGCGCTACGCGTGCTCACGGAAGTCTGCGGCTGAGGGCGCGCGTGCGGCGCAGGCAAAACGCGTGTCGAGCGTGCTGCGTTGCCGTACGCCCCAGCGCCGACGCCTGCACACTGCCCCGATTCCTCCCGGCGCGCATGGCATTACGTACCGTTTCGCACTTGACCTGCTTGATCACAGACAGCTCTCCCGACTATAACCCCCATCGTGAGTGAGCGTCCGTTAGCAGCGGTTCAGTTCAGCATCGTTTATCTGCCCTCCGGCGGTGACCCTGTGCCGAGTGCACAGCTCACCCCGGCGCCGGAGAGCAGATGAAACGCTAAACGTGATTTAGACCAAGAGGGGGACGGAGTGTTCTGGTGGCGAAGGCAGAAGACACCGGGCGGTCAGCAGAGCCCTCTGACGCCTGCCGTTCAGCCGTCCGCAGCTCCTTCGGCGCGTCCTGTTGACTACCTCGAGGACGAGGTGGCCTCGGCCTTTTTCGACGCGCGCGAGTACGAAGCGTACTATCGGTCGCTTCAGCGCGTCGAAGAGCGCCGTGCTTTCCGCGATCAGGTCCGACAAGTTCTTCTAAGGCTCCTCCGGCTGGCCAGTGAAGATGGCCTTAGACTCATCGACGACCTCATTACGCGGACCTCAGAAGAGGCCCAACGGGAGGTGCGGGCGTCCTTCGATGGGAGTCCTGCCCAACGCGTGCGCCGGATGGAACCGGAAGGGATGCGGCTTCTGGGGAATGACGCGGGGCTAGATCTAAAGCGCCTTCGAGCGGCTTACCGCGCCGCCGCGCTTCGGTGCCACCCCGACCGCGGTGGATCACATGAGCAGATGACTGCCGTCAATCGAGCGTACGAGCAACTTCACCGCATCCTTGTCGAAGAGGGCGACTATGCAGCGCCTTGGGGCTCAACTCAGCTCTCGACGACCTTTGCCTACCTTTGGGCAGTGCGCCGCCTCCTGTTCGAAATCGCACTCGACGAATGGGCGTTGGACGATGCTGCGCGCTATCTTGGGGCGCTGGCGTCGGACAAACAGAGATGTAGTGAGTCACAGGGTCAGCGCCTGATTGATCTTATAGAGCCCGCCTGCAAGCTAACGGAACGTTTATGTGCTGCCGGGAGCGTGGACGGGGCGAGCGTATCGCTCGCCGTCGCGCAGGATGGGCTTCGGATGGCTCAGGCGTGTGGGCTGAACTACGACTGGTTTGTTCGCCAAGCAGCCGAAACGGTCGCGGGCACGCACAAGCCTCGTTTCGTGCTGAACGACGCGAGACAGATTGAGAACGCGTTTAGGTTGGGCGCCATCGATCAGAAGCGATATGAGGCCAACCTTGGACGTGTTGCTGGACGAAAAGAGCTGAATGAGGCGGACCGCTCTAGGCGGCTTGCTCTCCTGGCGGAAGTCAGGTTCCTTCCGTCACTTGCAGTTGACGCTCGACTCGAACCTTCTCCCACGGTCGGCAGCCTCGTACCTCACCCCGGCTATTTTGAATACCGCGCGGAGAAGCTGACCTCGGATCAGCAGGCTGAGTATCTCTCGACGTTCCGCGATGGTACGGACTTGGACCTGGTGGCTAAGTACGCGTTCGTCCGGCTCAGTAGCCTCTTGCGATCGGCGGTATTCAACGTTGGGCGTTGTGATATTCCGTCGCTGGGAGCGGAGGCCAAACTTCTCGCACAGCTCGAACCGCGATGCGCTTGGTCGGCCGAGCGCGTGGGCGAAGTCATCGGGTTCTTGGCAGCGCTGAGCGGGGGCCAGCGGGCAGCGTACGCGGTCGCCCTCGCCAAGCTTCTGGAACCCCAGCCGCAGACTAACGGGTTCATCGTCATGATTATCGACACCCCGATTGATCTGACGGAGACTTTCTTCAACTCGGCGCGGGAACTGGCTGGGGAGTACGGAGCCGCGTAGCCAGCGCTGGATAACAACGGGATCAAGCTGACTCGCTGCGCTAGCAGCTCATCTCGCGGACGTTGAGCCGAACCAGCTCGGGAGAGATTCAGTGAAGATTACATGGAAACACAGCGACAGTGATTTCGGCTCACCTCTTTCCTTCGACGACAAGGTTACGATCTTTAGGGAAAGGATTTGGGGGTGGTACCTTTACATCGCTGAACTTTGCATCAATGGTGGTCAAGTTCACGATGGGTCTGCACGAGTCCATCCCATCCCGCATTCTGGCTATGGAGTACTCTCGCTTACGTTGAGTTACTTCGAGACGATTGGGAAGCACGTCGAGGGTTACACCAATCACAGTTCCCAGACCATGCCGGGGATCTTTCTGAGTGGAGCACCAGGTACCGCGCTTATCTTTGATCCTGCGCAGAAGCATTTGCTCATCAACCCGCATCTGATCCCCAAGAAACTGGTAGATCATCTAGATGCATACTGCACACAACTCCGCGCCGGGACAGATCCTCGCCTGAGGAAGAACTTCGAGGCGCGATTTGACTATGAGCTTTCATGAGAATCGGCCTAACACACTCAAGTCGCCGGAGGAGTCCAAGGCCAAGAGCGGGCCGCGCCTGAGCGCCAAACCGTTGAGGATGTAGAAAAACCCCACGAGCACGTCGCGAATATTCAAAATGTCGACATGAACCTCTCGGGGGCGAAACTTGAGATTCGGTTGAAAATGCCTGAAAGTGTTGTGAGAAAGGCTCCCCGAGCGTGTGGGGGTCATCGGAACACGCGGCGGGGACAAATCGCGGCTTCGCGTGAAATTCGACAGAGGGGCGTTTTCGGGGTTTTTCTACAAGCTCGTTAGAAAGCTCGTGAACGACGGTCGGTGTTGGATAATGTCGGACGAGGCGCCCAGCACAAAGAAGGATGAGTTGCTGCTGCTCGTGTCTTCTGCGGAGGAAAGCGCAGCGCAACTGGTCGCAGCTAATCAGAAAGTTGTAGAAAGTGCCCAGTTGGCCAGGGACACCGCGTCGTGCGTGAAGGACTTCGTGACCAGCCTCCCGGACAATCTGTGTGTCGCTCCCCAGTGGTGGGATCAGCAGATCGACGCATGGAGGACATGGCGGGGCACAGCCTCCGGACTCAGTGACGCGCTGGGTTCCGCGAATTCCCTCTCTCTCGCTACGGGTTCGGTAGTGGTAACGACCAGCGGCACAATGCTCCAAGCCCAGTTTTTGAACCCTTCTCCTGACAGCTCCGTACAAAGAGCCCACGTTGCAGTGGTGCGCTTCAGCGCTGTTTTGCAGCGAGAGCCCCTTGTCGAGCGAGCCCAGACCGAACTCCAGCGCTTAGACTTGAATCGACCGCAACTTGGGCAACGGAGCCCGTCCGCTGTCCTTAGAGAGGCCCTGGAGGTTTTGGGCCGCCCAAGTGGGAGCGCAGGCGCGCCGGCTGCGGTGTTGTTGTCGGTTCGGGAAGCGATCCAGGGAACGCTCGGCGGCCTCATTCGACGAAGACCGACGCAGGAACCGGCAAAAAAGACCGGAGAGAAGGTTGCTTCGATAGGTCGCCAGTGCGGGCGGTGCTCGCTCCCGCCCGACTTCTTCAAACGAATGGGCGCACAGGCCGAGGCTCTAATCGACGCGCTTTCCAGTGCGAAGCAGAGCGAAATGCCTCGGGAAGTCGTATCGGCGTTGTTTAACCGAGGCGTGCTGTTCCTCGCAACATTCTTGGAAGCATTGGATGAAACGAAGCTGCGACCATAAGGATCAGCTTTCTAACCGAGCCGCTCCAGACCAACGGCGGGCACGAGCTCCTGCCGTGAGCGGACCGCGCACGGTTTGCCCGCCGCGGCTGAGCGGCAAGCGTTGAGATAACAACAGGCTTCGATCGAGGGATACCGCCGTGCGTCCTGATA
This sequence comes from Binatia bacterium, assembly GCA_044450645.1. GTDB lineage: Bacteria > Desulfobacterota > Binatia > HRBIN30 > HRBIN30 > JAGDMS01. Next base: position 10,382 of record JBIOJG010000001.1, on the reverse strand, counting down.
TCGGCTGGCAAGGACCGCCGAGCGTGCGTTTCGTCTCGTGGAATATTCGGCACGGCGGTGGGCGACGGGTACGTGCCATCTATGACGCCCTCATCGGCCACGCGCCGGACGTCATCATCCTCACCGAGTATCGGTCCGGCCCCGGCGCATTCCTACTCGCGCGCCTCGCCGCCGCGGGCTGGCCGCATGCTGCGACCTCCGATCCTGCGCCACGCCGGAATGGCGTAGGCGTCCTGTCACGCGAGCCACTCATCGTGCACCGCCCACCCAGCTCGGTGCCCCCGGACCGGTGGGTCGAGGTCGAAGTGCCAGCGTACGGACTGGCCCTCGCCGCCGTCTACGTACCGGTCCGGGGCCGAGATGTCACGAGGAAGGACGCCTATTGGCGAGGCCTATTGGAGGCAGCCGCAGTGAGGCGAGACGCGTCGTTCCTCTTCGTCGGCGACTGGAACACCGGCGCCCCGATCGGCGACGCCGAGCCGGAGGGTGCGGGATTCAGCTGCTGCGAGCACTTCGCTGCCATGCCTGAGCACGGGTTCGTCGAGGCGTGGCGGCTACTCCACCCGCGCCAGCGTGCATTCTCTTGGTACAGTCGACGCGGCGGCGCCGACCTGAACGGCTTCCGCATCGACCACGCTTTCCTATCTGAGCGACTCCGTGAGCGACTGGTGTCATGTGAGTATTCCGACATCGAGCGTTCCGCTGGCGCCTCGGACCACGCGGCGCTCCTGCTCGAGCTTCGCGCGCCTGGTGACCTTTTCGGTTGATCCGGCTAGACTGCCGGCGTGGCGCGTACGGTATATCTGGAAACTTCGATCATCAGCTATCTGGTAGCGCGGCCGCGCCGGGATCTGGTGACCGCGGCGCGCCAGGAGTTGACACGCGAGTGGTGGGAACGGCGCCGGGCGACGTTCGACGTGTACGTGTCCGAAGCAGTGATCGCCGAGGCTCGCGCGGGTGATTCGGAAGCGGCTGCACGACGCCTGGCTATCTTGGCGGATCTCCCGCTTCTCGAAGTCACGCCCGAGGTCACGCGGCTGGCCGGGGCACTCGCCAAGGCCCTCCGGCTTCCGCAACGAGCGGCTGCCGACGCGCTCCACGTTGCTACTGCCGCTTGCCACGGCATGGAGTTCCTGCTGACCTGGAACTCGACCCACATCGCGAACGCCGAACTACGACCCACGATCGAACAGGTGTCGCGAAACAGCGGATACACTCCGCCGATCCTTTGTACACCGGACGAGCTCATGGGAGGCTGAAATGGCACGACCGCTACGAGAAGAGCACGAGCGCTGGGAGGACCCGATCGTTGCAGAAGTCCGCAGGGCACGCGAGGAGCTTTTTGCGGCTGCCGGTTACGACCTCGACGAATTCTGCAGACAGCTCCGCGAACGGGAACAGAAGGAGGGGCGTCATGCAGTCACTCGTCCTCCGCGCCGACCTCAGCACCAAGAGACTGGGAGCGCACCCGGTGCAAAGCCGATCAAGCGCATCCAGCGGACGCGCAAGAAGACAGCGCGCCCCTGATGCGCACGCCGTTCGGCGAGTCTCGCGCAACGTGCTACGGTTGAATCCGGTGAAAGACGACTATGCCGATTCTGTCCATGTTCTACGGGATCGTGGTGCGGATGTACTTTTTCGACGACAAGCAGCACCACGTCCCTCATGTGCATGCGGAGTAACTCCGGCAATCAGGCGGTGTTTGCGATTGCGACCGGGGAAGTGTTGGCTGGTGAGTTACCTTCCGGGAAGACGCGACTCGTGCAGGCATGGATCGAGATACACCGCGACGAGCTTCTAGCCGACTGGCAGCTGGCCATAGACGGCGAGGAGGTCTTCAAGATCGAGCCGCTGAAGTAGGAGGATCGATGAATCCACACGTCAGGTCCGTTTGTGCGCTGGACGATTACGAGCTGGAGGTTTCGTTTGACAACGGCGAGTCCCGGAAATTCGACGTCAAGCCCTACCTCGATCGCGGGATTTTTGTGCGCCTGCGCGACCTCGCGGTGTTTCGGGCGGCGCGAGTCGTTGCAGGCTCCGTCGAGTGGCCGAACGGACTCGATCTCAGTTACGACACCCTCTACATCGAGGGGCAGCCGATTGCTGCACCGGCACTGAAGGCCGGACACAGCAATCCAGCGGCCGCGCGATAAAGCCGCGCCCCGCTGAGCCAGGCGTTCGGCAACGCGTGCGTTCCCGGCGACGCAGTCGCGCCTGGATTGTCATTCGACACCACCGGGTCACCCATTGGAACTACAATGCCCAGGACGATCGTCAGCCAGTTGAGCCACACGAGGGTGCCGCTGAGAATCAGCAGCAATCGAAACTCGATGGTGAAGAGGCCGCCGGTCTGAGCGCTCGCTCGGGCCGGTCTCGCTCTCCGGCACACCGGACGACAGCCGAGGCGCAGAACGTTCGCGCCGACCGTACGACGCTACCCGCTGGACAGCGCCACGGCATCGCGCTACGAATGACTCATCAAGTCTTTTTTGGAACCGTCGATCGGCGAAGGGGAGGATTGCTATGATCCGCACCCGATTGAGTCAGGTCCTGGCACTCGGCGTTGCGTTGCTGCCCGTCGCCGCATGCTCCCATGGCGACGATCGGAAGGCGCCGAGCGGCACCGCTCCATCCGACAGCGCGCGGCCTGCGGAGGGTGTGCCCAAGATACAGTTCCGCGTGCAGCCGATCATCGACAAACAGCAGGGCGGCCTGGTGCTGGCGACCATCACCGTGCCGCAGGATTGGAAAGTGGTCAGCCAGGTGGAGTGGAACTACCAGAACGTCAGTCATCCGGTGCGCGCGACGGCGCGTGCCGAGGCGCCCGACGGCTCCGCGTGGGTCGAGTACTTTCCGGTCGAGATTTTCTACTGGCTCGAACCGGTGCAGTCGCCGATTCCGATCGGCGGTCGCAGCCTGGGCATGATCCATCGGCCGCACATCGACATTCGTGAAGCGATGCAGCGCTTCGTCATCGGTCCATATCGCAGCAAGCAGCCGCAGCTACAAATCGCCGGCTCGCGGCCGGTGCACGGGCTCGCCGAAGCGTTCGGTTCGCCGCCGACTCCCGGCGACGCGATGGCGGTGCGCCTGCGCTACGTCGTCGGCGGCCAGCCGGTCGACGAGGATGTCTACGGCTTGCTCGCGAGCGGGAACCGGATTCCGTACACTGGCCCGCAAGGCACGTGGTACGAGAGTCATCGACCGCTGCTGTTCGTGCACAGCATGGGCGCAACCAACGGCAAGCTGGATAGCTTGCATCCGCTGCTCGGCTTCATCGCGACGTCGCTCAAAGTCGATCCGGCATGGGAAGCGCACCGCCAGCAGGTGATGCAGCAACTGGCGGCCGAGTTCAATCGGCTGATCGCGCGCGGCTACGCACAGATTCAAGCCGCGGCCGAATTGAGCCGGACCATCAGTCGCAACAACGACGCCATGATCGCCTCGATCGAAGGGCAGCGGCAGGCCCAGGCGCAGCGCGACGCGGCGGCGCGACAGGCGGCGAACAGCGCGCCCAGTCCGACCGACGACTTCGACCTCTATATCCGCGGCAACGAGCGGATGAAGGATCCGTACTGGGGCGAATCGGAACAGTCCTACAACGAGAAGTACCACTGGACCGACGGCCAAGGGAACTACCAACACTCGAACGACTCGACCTTCGATCCCAACATCGGCGCCGGCGGCGGCCCAACCTGGCAACGTATGGAGCCGGCGGATCGATGATGCATCGGGTGCAAGGATCGCGACGGGGGCACCAGGGTCTGGATATCAGTAATTAGCCTGGCTCGATTCCCCCGGGGAAGGAGTTGCCGCTGTGGGAAAGCCGACAGTTGAAATGTTGCGAGAGCGTGCTCGTGGTCAGGTGATAACGGCACGTGACGCGGACTACGAAGAGGCGCGCAAGGTCTACAACGGGATGATCGACCGGCGCCCGTCGGTCATCGTGAGGGCCGTCGACGTCGGCGACGTGATGGCGGGCATCGACTACGCCCGCGAGAATGGCCTCGATCTATCGGTGCGAGGTGGTTCGCACAGCGTGCCCGGCTTCGGCACCTGCGACGGCGGCGTCGTGATCGACCTAGGGAGGATGAAGGGTGTTCGCGTCGATCCCCACCGACAGACGGCGCGCGCCGAAGGCGGGTGCACGTGGGGCGACTTCAACCACGCCACGTACGCGTTCGGACTGGCGACAACCGGCGGGATCATCTCGAGCACCGGGATCGCCGGCCTCACACTGGGCGGCGGGATCGGCTACCTGTCGCGAGCCTTTGGTCTCTCGCTCGACAACCTGCTGTCCGCGGACGTCGTCACGGCTGACGGGCGGTTCGTTGTCGCGAACGCGAAGGAGAACGAGGACCTGTTCTGGGCGCTGCGGGGCGGCGGCGGCAACTTCGGCGTCGTGACATCGTTCGAGTTCCAGCTGCACCCGGTCAAGGACGTCGTCGCGGGCCTCTTCTTCTATCCGATCGACAAGGTGCGCGACGTGTTCAGTTTCTACCGCGCCTACGTGGCGACAGCGCCGGAGGAGATGGGCCTCTTTCCAGCGTTTCAGATCGCGCCGCCGCTGCCGTTCATCCCGGAGAAGGACCACGGCAAGACGTTCTGTGCGATCGTCGCCTGCTGGGCCGGCGCGCTCAAGGACGGCGAGCACCAGATGGCGGCGTTCCGAAAGCCCGCGCCGACCGTGGCCGAGATGGTTGCACCGATGCCCTACTACGCGATGAACAGCTTTTTCGACCCGCTACTCCCGCCGGGCCTGCAGCACTATTGGAAGACCGCTTTCGCGACGGAGCTAGCGGACGGTGCGATTGCGGCACACGCGGAGTTCGGGCCGAAGGTGCCGGTCGTGAATTCGACGGTGCACATCTATCCGATCAACGGCGCCTGCAACCGTGTCCCCTCGGACGCAACGGCGTTCGCCTACCGCGACGCCACATTCGCGACAGTGATCGCCGGCATGTGGCCCGATCCCGCCGACAACGAGAAGAACATCAAGTGGGTGAAGGACTATTACAAGGCGCTCGAGCCCCACTCGCTGGCCGGTGGATACGTCAACTTCATGGCCGACGACGATCAGGGCCGCGTCAGGGATAACTACAAAGACAACTACAGCCGCCTGGTATCGATCAAGAGAAGGTACGATCCCGACAACTTCTTCCACCTCAACCAAAACATCAAGCCATAACTTCGTGTCTCAATCGCCCAGTCAGGAAATCTGGACCGGAGATGAGCGTCAGACTCGTCAAAGCGAGCGCCACGAGACTTCGTGGACACGAACGGGTTCGTCGAAACCTTTGAGCACCATCTTGCCGCGGTCTGAGAATGTGAATCCTTTCCCGATGCAGAGCTCGCGGACGACGTTCGAGGTCAAGATGGTGGCAGGCTCAGCCGCATCGCAGATGCGTCGGGCAAGCTGAACGACGGCGCCAAAGAGGTCCCCGCTATCGCGAACAGGCTCACCGGCGCTCATGCCGACGCGGATGCGCACCGCTTTGTCACCGCGCCCTTGGTTGCGGTCCTGGAACGCGCGCTGGATCGCAAGTGATGACTCCACCGCTTTGGCCACCGAGGCGAACGACGCCATGATGCCGTCGCCCGTGTGCTTGACCTCGCTGCCCTCGTGCTCGTTGAGGGCCGCGCGGACGATTGCGTCGTGCTCTCGCAGGACTGCCATTGCGCCCTCGTCGCCCAGCTGCTGGGTAAGGCGCGTAGATCCCTCTATGTCGGTGAAGAGGACGATTCGAAAGGCGCTGTCGGTGATCGGTTGTCGCGCGGAAGTGCCCGGTGGATCGTTCAGTCGCCCGAGGAAGTCGGCGACGGTATCTTCCTTCACCTGGATAATCTCGCTCGCAATGCTGCCGTGCGCCTCGGCATGCACGGCTTGAGCGGCCTCCTTGGACGGCGCGTCTACCAGGCAGAAGACGTGACCGCGTGCCTGGTCCACCCAGTACGTCAAGTATCGCGTGTGATATTTGTCCTGGACCTGCAGATCGTGAAGATGGGCGGCGTAGATGTCCTGGGGGGTGAGTTCACCTGCTTCGTGGCGGTCCATGAAGAGCGGCATTGTCCCATTCCTTGCTTGAGCACCACTATCTTACATGCGGGCGGTCTACCGTCAATTGGCGCCCGCTGGGTCTCCGTGGAACGAGGGTGAAGAATGCCGCGCCGCACGTCGAGGTGTTTTGCGATCGCCTGCCGAGACACCGTGGACTTGCGGCTCAGGACCGAGCTGTTCCGCGCCGCGGACCCATAACGTCTCGCGCCTGGTGACCCTTCCGGTTGATCCGGCTAGACTGCCAGCGTGGCGCGTACGGTGTATCTGGACACTTCGCTTATCAGCTATCTGGTAGCAGGGCCGCGCCGTGATCTGGTGACCACGGCGCGCCAGAAGTTGACACGCGAGTGGTGGGAACGGCGCGGCCGGTGAACGTGGGTGTCGGGCGGCGTGAAGAAGCGCATGGACGAACTTCTAGAAGTTGTTCCCTATGACCAAGAATGGCCGCGCGCCTTCTCGGCCGAGCGCGACAGGATCGCCGCTGTGCTGGGTGCGCTCGCCGTCCGAATTGATCACAACGGCTCGACCTCGGTGCCCGGTCTCGCCGCGAAGCCGATTATCGACATCCAAGTCTCGGTAGAGCGGATTCACCCAATCGAGGTCTACGCTCCACAGTTTACTCAGTTGGGGTACATCCACGTGCCCCATGCCGACGATGCCTTCTGCCCCTTCTTCCATCGGCCAGCCGCATGGCCGCACACGCACCATGTGCATGTGGTTCAGGCGGGCGGAGACGAGGAGCGCCGCACTCTGGCGTTTCGGGACTACCTGCGTGAGCACAGCGACACCGCTTGCGAGTACGCGGATCTCAAGCGGGCGCTGGCGCCGCAATACATCGCCACGGAGTTCTCTTCCCGTGAGGCGTACGCGGAAGCGAAGACCGCCTTCATCACTCGTGTCATCGAGCGTGCGCTCTCGGAAGGCTACCCGCGGGAGCTATGAGGCGCGCCGCGGCAGCCATCCGCCCATCCCAGCGAGGTCAGTCGTCCGGTACACTTTGTCCAGTTTGCCGCTCCATGCCATGCCGTTGGCGTACCCGTAGCGAGAATCTGAAACTCAGCTGGCGTGAGACGCCACACCCGGGCCGCGAGCGCAAATGGAGGAGTGTCACATTTATCCGCCGGCCCAGATCCGAGGAGGGCACCACGCGGTGGTTCCCTCCTCGGACTCCTCCTTCCCACGCCGCTGGGCGCGGGGCCATGGTGGGGTGCCTGTGCGGCGCCTGAATGGCCGCTCGCATGGAAAGCAATGGCCGCGTGCTCCGCAGCGTCCGGGCTGCCCAACGGCACCGCATCCGTACCAAGCCGGCAGCGCCAAGCTCACGCGAGCGTTCTTTGCCACACGCATTTCGGATGATCCGGAGTCTTGATGGCTGAGAACAGCGTGGTTTCTTGCGCACGGCTTGCCGCGGCCCTACGCGCGAACGAATGGCTCTGGGCGGCTTTTGAGCGATTGCCGAGCCTCCAACTTCCAGACTGGTATCTGGGAGCCGGCTGTATCCGCGCGTTAGCGCGGGATCGTGGGAAGGTCGATGCGCGAGGCGTGCACACGGTCACGGTAAATCTGCAAGGTGGGTGGATCGGCGGGGAGTGGAATGAAGTGATCCGTGTCCGCGCCGGCCAGCGCCACACGGATCGAATGACCCGGTCTAAACAGATAAGAGGTCGGCAGCAGATCGAAAGTCACTTCCGTCACTTCGCCAGGCACCAGCGGCATCCCATCTTGGCGCTTGAAACTGTGATAGGGCACGACGTCGCGGTAGGGTGGCGCTTCGGCACTGAGCTTCCGGTGGATGGCGCGGAGTTGCCCGTCGGTGACGGCGAACACGCGGCCGTGCTCGTCAACGTCCTCGATATAGACGAAGAATTGACCGTCGGTGCCGGTGGAACTCACGAACAGCGTGATCACCGGATGCCCCGTGACCTCCACGTCGCGGTCGAGCGGCGCGGAGGCATAGACGAGCAGCCTTTTGTCCTCCGTTTCCCGATCGACAAAATCGTATGCGTGCGAGAAGCCGATCAGACCATCCCAGTGTGTCTGGTGGCCGCTGCCGGCGTGGAAATCGACGCGGTAGCTGTCGTACCCGTCCAGTGAGCTGGGCAGCCCCTCTGCTGGTCCGCCCGCGCGCTCCGTGCTGAGACGGTTGCCGGTGGCGAAGTAGTAACTCACCATACTCGCTTCGGGCGGCGGCCAGCTGCCCGCTTCCTTCCATTTGTCCTCGCCCACCGTGAAGTAGTGCACCGGCTTTCCCGCGGCGATCCCCGTATCGATGCCCTTCAGATGAAAGTCGAAGAAGCGCAGCAACTCGCCCATCTGATCGAAGCGCGGCTCACTGCTGGCGCCGAACGGATGGATAGTGCGCGGGCCGGCGTGCGTCCAGGGTCCGATGGTCAGCCGACTGCCGGGGGTTTGCACCGTGAGATAGCGCTTGATTGCGGCGTGGCCGTAGCCGCCGTCGAACCAGCCGTCGTAACTGTAGATGGCTGCCCCGGACGCTTGCGTGTCGCTGGCAAATCGGTGAGCGCTCTCGCTGTCCACGGGCCAGCCCGAAGGCGCAACGTCGTCCCGGTAGATGACAGAGGAGACTTCCTTGAAGTCACGGTAGTTCTTGCCGTGAGCGCGGACCGCTTCGGAGAGCATGGAGCGATCACGGTCGGCATCGACGGGCCGCACGCCTGCCCGACCGAGCTTCGCGATGAGCCTCATCCAAACGGGCAGGTCGTCCGGCACGACGTTGTGGTCAAGCGTGGTGGTGAACTGGCCCCAGGGCTCGACGAAGGAGCTGAAGTACACGCCACCGGGAAAGGTGATGTCGGTATACTCGTCGAACAGCGAGAAGCGGGGCGCGATCGCTCGGACGGCGGGGTGCCGGTTTGCAAGCAGCAACTCCGCAGTCGTGCCGCCGTACGAGGTGCCGGTGGCGCCGACTTTCCCGTTCGACCACGGCTGCTTGATGATCCAGTCCACGATCTCGGCTCCATCACGGATCTGGTCGGAGGAAAAGCCAGGAACCGGGCAGTGACCGTACGAGGCACCGGTGCCGCGCACATCCACGTCCACCCAAGCGTAACCGTGCGTCACGAAGCGCCGCTTGTCCGGTTCGTTGAGGCTTCCCCGGTTGAGCAAGTTGAACGGCCAGCGCAGCGCAAACGAGCGCCAGTAGCGGGTTTGGTGAAGGATGGCTGGGATCTTCGCGCCCGGCTCGATTCCCTTGGGCAAGAGCACGTCGATGGCGATCTTCACGCCGTCGCGCATGGTCAGATAACGCGACGAGATAACGAGGTCAGTGTAGCGTTGGCTGGCCTCGTCGCCATAACGCTTGGGGGCATACCATGCGGCATCGGACCGTTCAGAAGCGCCGGCGTCCTTCAACCCGGGGCGCGTACCGCAGGTGAGCAAGGACGCGAGCCCGAGGGCCACCAGCAGCAGAAGTATGACCAGCAGGGAGAGGAGGCGCCCAATGCTGACAAATCGACACGACATCCGAACCCGACTCCTCCGCCAAATTGCAGTTGAAGTCAAAGAAAGCGTTACGTTGAGCCGCCGCATGGGGCACACCGGCAGCGCTTCAGTGTTTGACGACACTGCTGTCGAACCACTTGACGCTGGATCAAGCACTGCATTTTGTTCAACCACAAGCGCCACCCGGCAGAGATGGGGAACGCACGTGCTCAACCGCGGCGGGCGCGGTGCGCAAGGCCCGGCGGACCGGCTGTGATGGCGGGGGTACGGTTAAGGTGTTAACCCGCTTGGCGCAGCGGGCTAACACAGCGTGGAATCACATAAGAAGGCATGCTCAACTGCTTGAATCCGTGGTGAAGTCTGGTGTATCAGCGGCACATGACAACCGCGGTGTTAACCCGCGAGCGCTGGCGTCGGTTGCCGGTTTCATTGATACGCCGAATTCAAAGTTCGGCATTGGACGGCGACTAGCGACCTGGGAACCGGAGAGATTGAGGTCAATGCGCGGGAGGGACGACACGCCAGGCGGTAAGCCTGCGAAGGCCCGCCGGTGGCCAGCACTCATTCAGACACGCGAGGGTAAAGAAACATGGCGAAAGGGGGGAATGGGCAGGGCCCACGCCTCGTTGTTGGGTGTCTAACACCAGCCCTAGCGGCTTTACTTGCTGGCGTGCTATTACAGACGCTTTGCTTGCCCGCGAGTGGGCAGTCGCTGCTCGGCGTTGGTCACGCTCCGGTTGTATTCCTAAGTGTGAATCCCGTCACGGGGGCGTTAACGCAAATCGGAAGCCTACCACCCGATGCCGTGGTGGTGAGAGCAGGGGCCGTGTATCCTGCTGCACACCGGGTCTACGTTGGATAC